>JBOGDK010000369.1:0-4863 GCA_050701795.1 Micromonosporaceae bacterium | reverse complement strand
CCACCGCGCCGTCGGGGTCGTAGAGCAGGCTCCGTACCGGCCCCACCGAGCCGGTCCGCTGACCCGTACCGGTCAGCTCGCCCACGCCTACGAGGGTGGCCCGGCGAGGTACGGCGGCGAGCGGGCCGTGCCAGAGGGTGGCCTCGACCACATCCCCGGCCACCGACACGAACTCCGCTTCGGTGTCGTACGGGATCAGCGCGTGGTCGATCCCGGGACCGAGCTTCAGCACCGTACGCGGCACCCGCTCCGCCAAGGTCGACAGGAACTCCCAGGAGGGCGAGTACGCCGCCGGGTCGAACACCCGCCTGCCACCGGTACGCCGCGCCGGGTCGCAGAACACCGCGTCGTAGCCGGACAGGTCTGTCGACATGGCGTCGGCCCGGTCCACGGTGACCCGGTCGGTCAGGCCGAGTATCTCCACGTTCGCCCTCGCCACCTCGACCGTGGCCGGGTCGGTGTCGACGGCGTGGACGGTGAGTCCGGCACGGCCGAGGGCGATCGCGTCGGCACCCACTCCGCAGCAAAGGTCGGCGACGCGGCGTACCGCCGGGTCGGATGCCAACCGCGTCGCCCGGCGTTCCGCGACGACTCCCCGGGTGGCCTGCTGCAGGCCGTCGCGGGTGAAGAACATCCGGGACGCGTCGGCACCGAACTTGCCGGCGGCCCTGCCGCGCAGCTCGATCTGGGTGAGAGCGGCGGACGCGATCTCCGGCGTAGCGCCGGTGGACCGCAATGCCGCCACGGCCGCCAGCGGATCCTTGCCGCTCAGTCCGGCCGCCTGCGCCAACGCCGCTTCACCCTCGGGGGTACGCAGCGCCGCGATCACCGCCAGAGACTAGCTGCTCCGCTGCGACGATGCCGATCTTGATCCCGCCACCACCACGCAGTCCGGGCCGGGAAACACCAGGCCCTCGTGGCCGTCGTCGAACCGCACAAGATACGGCGGCGCGCCATCGGCACCACGTACCTCGAGGATCTCTCCGGTGCGATCATGGACTCCCACGCTGTGGCTGTGTACGTGCAGTCGATCACCGACCGTTGCCCGCATCGGCTTCTCACCTCCGTCCGGTGATGGCTGTCTCGTCACACGAGACGCCTCCATCGAAACACGTTCGGTACCGACCTGCAGCCGATCCGCCGCTGCGGCCGCGGACCGGACGCCGGAGCTGGGCCGACAAGGCGGCGGACCGAACGCCGGAGTCGGGCCGGCGAGGCGACGCACCGGCGCGTCGATTGGCACTCTCCTTGACGGAGTGCTAGCCACGGAATAACCTGCTGGTTAGCACTCTCAATACGAGGGTGCCAATCCAAAAGCCGCTGACCGGCCAATCCGACCCCCGCGACGGCGGATCGGCAGGGAGCGGAAAGCATGCAGGTCAACTAGCAACCCCAGGAGGGTCTTTCCGTGACCACCGCGACCAAGGTTGCGATCAAGCCGTTGGAGGACCGGATCCTGGTCCAGGCCAATGAGGCCGAGACCACGACGGCGTCGGGGATCGTAATTCCCGACACCGCCAAGGAGAAGCCGCAGGAGGGCACCGTCCTCGCTGTCGGCCCGGGCCGGGTTGACGACAAGGGCAACCGGATTCCTATCGACGTCAAGGTCGGCGACATCGTCATCTACTCGAAGTATGGCGGCACCGAGGTGAAGTACGCGGGCGAGGAGTACCTCGTCCTGTCCGCTCGGGACGTGCTCGCAGTCCTCGAGAAGTGACAACTGCCAACTGACCAGCGCCCCGGTGTGACCAACGTGTCATGCCGGGGCGCTGTCCTTGTGTGGAGCGCACGCCGGCGGGAGCTGCCGGCGCCGCGCCTGACCGCGGATTCTCGCTACATGAAGGGAACGCAATGCCGAAGATTCTGAGCTTCTCCGACGATGCTCGGTCGGGGCTCGAGCGCGGGGTGAACGCGCTCGCCAACGCGGTACGGGTGACGCTCGGCCCGCGGGGACGCAACGTCGTACTCGACAAGCAGTTCGGGGCACCGACGATCACCAATGACGGCGTGACGATCGCCAAAGAGATCGAGCTCGACAACCCGTACGCCAACCTTGGCGCCCAGTTCGCCAAGGAGGTGGCGACAAAGACCAACGACGTCGCCGGAGACGGCACCACCACGGCGACCGTACTGGCCCAGGCGATGGTCCACGAGGGGCTGCGCAACGTGACCGCGGGCGCCAGCCCGCTCGGCCTCAAGCGGGGAATGGACGCCGCCGTCGCGGCAGTCAGCGACGCCCTGCTCGGTAACGCCTCACAGGTCTCCACAAAGTCGGCCATCGCCCAGGTGGCGACCATCTCCGCGCAGGACCCGGTGATCGGTGAGTTGATCTCCGAGGCGATGGACAAGGTCGGCGACGACGGTGTGATCACTGTCGAAGAAGGTTCCACCCTCACCACCGAGCTGGAGATCACCGAGGGCCTGCAGTTCGACAAGGGATTCATCTCACCGCACTTCGTCACCGACGCCGAGGCGGGCGAGTCGGTGCTGGAGGACGTCAACATCCTGATCACCAACTCCAAGGTGAGCTCTGTCGAGGAGCTCGTACCGCTGCTGGAGAAGGTGCTGCAGACCGGACGGCCGCTGCTGGTGATCGCCGAGGACGTCGACGGACAGGCGCTGTCCACGCTGGTGGTCAACTCGGTACGCAAGACGTTCAAGTCCTGCGCCGTGAAGGCGCCTGGCTTCGGTGACCGCCGCAAGGCGATGCTGGAAGACATCGCGGTCCTCACCGGTGGCCAGATGGTCTCCCCCGAGATCGGTCTGAAGCTGGAGTCGGTTGGTCTGGAGGTGCTCGGCAAGGCGCGCCGGGTCGTGGTAACCAAGGAGGCCACCACGATCGTGGAAGGTGCGGGCGACGCCGACGCCGTCAAGGCGCGGGTGGACCAGCTCCGCGCCGAGATCGAGCAGAGCGAGTCCGACTGGGACCGCGAAAAGCTGCAGGAGCGGCTCGCGAAGATGTCCGGTGGGGTCGCGGTGATCAAGGTGGGCGCCGCCACCGAGGTCGAGATGAAGGAGAAGAAGCACCGCATCGAGGACGCCATCTCCGCCACCCGCGCCGCGGTGGAAGAGGGCATCATCGCTGGCGGCGGCTCGGCTCTGGTGCACGCCGCGAGCGCCCTGGAGAAGGGTCTCGGCGACGGCGAGGACGCCGACTTCGCGGTCGGGGTCCAGATCGTCCGGAAGGCTCTCGACCAGCCGCAGCGGTGGATCGCCGAGAACGCGGGGCTCGACGGCTACGTCGTCGTCAACAAGGTCCGTGACCTCGGGTACGGCCAGGGCCTGGACGCCGCGACCGGCGAGTACACCGACCTGATCAAGGCCGGCATCGTCGACCCGGTGAAGGTGACCCGCAGCGCGGTCGCTAACGCTTCCAGCATCGCCGGGCTGCTGCTCACCACCGAGAGCCTCGTGGTCGAGAAGCCGGCCGAGCCGGAGGGCGACCACGGGCACGGCCACGGGCACGGGCACCAGCACGGCCCAGGCTTCTAGTTAAGAGGTCCGCTCCGCCCGGACCTGGCGATACCCGACCGGCCGGTCAGATCCCCGATCTGGCCGGCCGGTTTCGCGTGGTGCTGCCCGAGGACAGCGCGAGGGCGTGGGCCAGCCCAGTGTCAACTGGCGTGAGCCAGCGCGGCGTGGTTCACCTCTTCCAGTCGGGCCTCCAGGCGCCTGATGTCAACTCTTCCGCGCCGTGGATCCACCAGGTCCTCCCAACCGGACGCGACGATCTGGCCGCGTTCGGCCTCCGTGAATCCACCCCAGACGCCGTACGGCTCCCGTACCGCGAGCGCATGTGCTGCGCACTCGGCCCGTACCGGACAGGTGTGGCAGACGGACTTGGCACGGGCTTCGCGCCTCGTCCGGGAAGGTCCCCGTTCGCCGTCCGGGTGGAAGAACTGCGCGCTGTCAGCGCCTCGGCAGGCGCCCCGGAGCTGCCAGTCCCACAGGTCCGCGATGGGACCTGGCAGGCGGCGAGTGTCCGCCATCGAATCCTCCTTCGTACGGCGATGCCAGCTGCGATCTCCCTTGCGCCTACCCACCCCTGTGATCACGCAAACCGGGTGAAGGAGCCATGAACTCTCGTTTGTTACCCGTGGCTCGGTGTGGCGTGGGACACCTGCGGGAAAACCGCCTGTAGTGGCTGACTTTCGGGTCTCGCCCGTGAAGGAGGGGGCCAGTGCGCTCGGTACTGGTATGCGTACGGACCGCGGGGGCGGCGCAGCGGATCACCGCGTACGCCGCCCGACTCGGCGTCGCGCGTGCACTGCGGACGGCTCTGTCCGGTGATGAGGCTTTAGCCCGACTTTCCGAGCAGCCGGCGGACGTGGTTGTCGTGGACATCACCATCGCCCGCCCGGACCCGGTGCAGTTCACGCGGAAGCTCCTGAGCCGGAGCCCTCAGGCCACACTGCTGCTGGTTGGCGCCGAGGACCCGCGGGTGGCCGCGGCGGCGGTAGCGGCGGGCGCCAGGGGCGTGATCCGTACCGGCGAACCCGGCGATGACCTGGTCACCGCGCTCACCCGGGGGATCCTGATGGTGTGCCCGAACGGGGCACGTACGGAGGCGCTGCAGCGACACGTCAGTGGCAACCACCGGGTCGTCCTCACCGAGCGCGAACTGCAGGTTCTCCGCGGCATGAGCGAAGGCTGGAGCAATGCCGAGATCGGACGCCAGCTGTACGTCTCCGAGGACACGGTCAAGACGCACGCCCGGCGGCTGTTCCGCAAGCTCGGTGCCCGCGACCGGGCGCATGCGGTGGCCGCGGCGTTCCGGGCCGGGTTGGTGTCCTGACGTACCCAGATGCGCGCCGCCGGCCGCCGGCGTCGGCTCGTTGCCGCGCCGCGGGAGAGTGCCTCCGA
>JBOGDK010000368.1:0-4867 GCA_050701795.1 Micromonosporaceae bacterium | reverse complement strand
GTTCCGGCCTCCACGCCGCTCCCGCAGCGCCGACTCCTGCCGGGCCACCCATGGGCCAGCGAGTTCCTCGATCAAGGACCCAAGGTGTTCCCTGCTGATCCCGGTCAGGACTGGATGGGACAGGGCGGCACGGTTGTCGATCTTCACAAACCGGCATCATGCCGCCCACCCGCAACGCCTCCATCCCGGCACTCTCCACAATCGTGCCCCAGGCCATAGGGTCCCCTCACTGACGGAGCAGGGATTCGTCAGTATGTCTGCCATGAGCTTCGACATCGTCAGCTTTCTGCAGGCACGCTTCGACGAGGACGCAACCCTTGCTCGTCGCTGCGGCGGCGACGACGGTTGTGGACAGTGGGCCGCGAACAGCGGGACAGTGGACTTCTGCCAGAGCGACCTCACCGGCTTCCACCCAACCATTGCTGAGCACGTCGCACGACACGATCCGGAGCGGGTCCTTCGTGAGGTTGCGGCCAAGCAACGCACACTGGACCGCCACCCACTCAGCCCCACTGCCAACGATCCAGAGCTGCCCTGGAACAGCCGGAACGACTGCCAGTACGACGGAGAAGACTGGCCGTGCCCAGATCTACTTGACCTGGCCCTGCCCTACGCCGATCACCCCGACTACCGCCCTGACTGGCGGCCAACTCACTGACCGCCAGCACAGCGCCTACGCTCACCCAGCGACACCACTATCGTGCACACTCTCGTAAGGGATGATCAACGACACCGCTGGGCTGACGTGCTGGCGCACCACCCCGCGAATGGCCCGGCGCTACCCCCACAAACGGGCGATGGGCATTCGGGTACCACAACGACGCCACGCGCGCCCCCGCTGAGAGGTGCCGTTGGTTTTACAGTCCCACCGGTACAGGCCGCGATGTTCTCCCCGTAACCTCAGCGGCGGACCAGCGACGACGCCGGCGTTGACGGCCAGCAGAGACACGCCAATTGGGTTGGTGCGAGCCCTGCCGGACCCGCCAGTCGGCGTGGTGGCGGTACTCGGAGTGGATGACTTCGCGCTGCGCCGCGGGCACGTGTACGGCCCCCGGGGGGCAACCCACGATCCCCGCCACCGGCCCGACGTCATCATCAACGGTGGCTTGCCTGGCTGGCCTGGCACCGCTGGACAAGGTGCCCGGCCGAAGACCCGCGATGGCGCACCCAGCTGCTCGACACCACCGACCAGCCCATCACGCACTGCGTCGATCAAAGTTGTTGGTGCCCGAACAGTGCAACGCGCACCGAACGGGCCAACTTGCCCTTGGCCCCCGGCTTGGCAGACGCGCCTGATATAGCCCTGACCAGCGTTTCCACAGTTCAGGGCCTTGATCGAGTCGGAGTGGCGGGATTTGAACCCACGGTCTCCTCTTGTCGGTCTCAGCCCGGCTGGGCGAGCCTGGCTGCTTCTCGCCTGGGCGATTCTGATTCCGCCTCGGCTCCAGCGTCGCGGTACAGCCGCCTTCATGTCCGTCTGAATGCCGCCCTATACCAACGAGGTCTTTTACGGCCGAGCAGTAACGGAGCAGTACGGTGATCATCTTCAACCCTGTTTGGCAATCCAGCGGCGCATAACCGCAGGTCAGCGCCGTGCGCGCGGTTCACCCAGCAGGCAAGGCAGCGGGCTTTTAATCCGTAGGTTCAGGGTTCGAGTCCCTGGCGGCCCACCCAAATCCCTATACTCGGACATCCTTCGCTTGTTTTGTCCCGATTCCCGGGCGCGGTCTCGTGGCTGTCGGCGTGCTACTTCCCGTCCACTGGGGATACGGCGGTACGTGCACGGCGGGTTAGTGACGCGTTCCCGCCGATGACCTCGGCCCTCTCGGCAGACCCGCCGTGGGCGTTAAAGCGACCTGGCGACTGCACTTGGTACGGCGGGACGGCTGGATGCTGAAATGCACCTCCCGGACCAGGCTGCCCTCAGCTCCTACCCGGCCGCTGCGACGACCCGGCGGTGGCGGTCTCTCACCTCTACTCGAACGACAGCGCTCCGCTCTCGACCCACATCCACGAACGCATCCGCATCAGCGGCTGTTGCGCACTGTTGTCGGAATGGTGCATTCGGTAACCTCTCAGCTGGTCCTTGCAGATCAGCGTCCTCGAGGAGCCCGGTCCGGGCAGGGGCCTTACGGGGCGGCGGTGGTGTCGTGGTCGCCATTGTGTTGGAGAGTCAGAGCACGTTGCAGGCCGTGACGGGTGCCTCCGTGTTCACCATCAACCACACGAGTCAGTCAGAGCATGCTCTGGTCGCTTTGGTCGCGTTGCGTGCCTCGACCGCGAGTGCGGTCACGGGTGTAACCGACGACGGGGGTAACACCTGGGTGTTTGGTGGTATGGGACGTCACCCGACCGGCTCGGCTCGTATCGAGATGTGGTATGCCCTCCACGCCGACGCGGTGTCCAGCGTTACCGTGACGCAACAGGCGGCAGTCAAGCACGCGGTCAATGTGACCGAGTGGTCTGGTCTGCGGGACACCAGTGCGTTCGATTCAGGCGTCGATACGTTCGGCTCATCCGTCACCGTGCTCGACTCCGGGCAGTTGACCTCCCTGTCCCCGAACACCGTTGTGTTCGGCGCGGTCGCGTCAACCACCACCGGAACGAGGACATTCGACTCAACCACCGGCTTCACACAGTTAACACCATTCCGCTCCACCGGCGGCTCGGACGTGATCGCCTCTGCGGCGTACAGAGTGGTGTCGACTGTGGGCACCTACCATTCCGTCTGGACTGAGAACGCTGGCCGCAACTTTGGCGGAATTACCGTCGCACTCCGGGCAGATGGTGAGCCACCTGGTGGATCGCCAGTCACTGTGGGCCGCTACAACCTTCCCGTCGCCGTTGGTGCAGACACGCTGCTTGCGGGGTACTACTCCACGGCTGATCTGACTACGCAGAGCACGGCGGTCACGCGGGTGCTCATGGTTGTTCACGGCGTGGACCGTAACGCCGATGACTACTGCCAGTACGGGATCGACGCCACTGAGCAGGCCGGACAGATGGCTGTGACTCGTGTCGTCGCGCCCCACTTCATCCGCGATATCGACATCGACTCCGATGACGGGGAGACGCTCTACTGGGACAGCGACTGGGACGACGGCGACCGGTCGCGCACATCGCCGTTCACCAGACCGTTCAGAGTGTCGTCGTACGAGGTCGCGGACCGGATCGTCGACCAAGCCGTGTCCTCGTTCCCCAACCTCGCGGAAGTGGTCTTCGTGGGGAACTCGGCTGGTGGTCAGTACCTCAACCGGTACGCCGCTGGCAACGACCTACCAGGGACATACACCGGAATCAGCTTCCGCTGGATCGTGATGTCCACGTCGTCATACCTGTACTTCAACGCCCGCAGATATCACGACGGTACTGGCCAGATGGAGGCGCTGACCTCTGCCGAGCAGTCAGCCTGCCCTGGCTGGAACACCTACAAGTGGGGCCTGAACTCGCTCAACCCCTACATGAGCGCCGCTGGCGACCTAGCACAGAAGTATCATGACCGTGACATCCGGCATTTCTGCGGAGGCGAAGACAACGATCCGAACGACCCCAATCTCGACACCACCTGTGCCTCCAACTGGCAGGGCACCCAGCGCCTCGACCGCATGAACAAGTACGCCCTGCACCTCAACGACGTGTACGGGCACATCCCCCAGCCCTTCACAGAAGTCCCCGGAATCGACCACAGCGCTGACCTGATGATGCTCAGCGCACCGGTACAGGCCGCGATGTTCTCCCCGTAGCCCCAGCAGCGGACCAGCGACGACGCCGGCTTTGACGGCAAGCAGAGACACGCTGCTTCGATTGGTGCGGGCCCTGCCGGACGGGCTGCCGGTAGTGTTCCTCGCCTGGGCGATTCTGATGTGGCCTCGGCTCCCGCGTCGCGGTCCAGCCGTCTTCATATTCGGCTGAGTGCCGCCCTGTACCAACGAGGTCTTGTACGGCCGAGCAGTACGGAGATCATCTCCCGCTCTGTTGACCGCCCAGCTCAGCATGACCGCAGGTCAACGCCGTGCGTCAGGGTTCACCTGTGCCGAGCGCCTCCCGTTGAACCCTGGATGCCATCGCTGACGGCCCACCGGGTCGCCTCGCCCTCCCGGCCCGCGGCCCGCATCGCCAGCAGCGCGGCGCCGATGGTGGCGCCGTCCGTACCGAGCCGGGTCAGGTCCACCGCAGGGGGCTGACGCCACGTGAGGTTGCTCCGGACGCTGGCACGCAGCGGCGCGGCCAGCTTGTCTCCGGCCAGTGCCAGACCGCCACCGAGCACGACCGCCTCCGGGTCGAGAAGCAGGGTGCAGGTGGTCAGCCCGAGGGCCAGCGCCTCGATCCCCTCCGACCACACCCGTCGCGCGACGGCGTCCCGGTCCTGCCGGTCAACCAGGTCGCGGGCGGTCGCCTGCCGTCCGGTCAGTCGCCGGTAGCGCCGGGCCAGGCCGGCGCCTGACGCGTACGCCTCCAGGCAGCCGCGTTGTCCGCACGGACACGGTTCGCCGCCGGGGTGGATCGGGATGTGCCCCAGTTCCCCGGCGCCGCCGACGCTTCCCGTGACGGCGTGCCCGGAGACCACGAGGCTGGCGGCGATGCCGGTGCCGATGGAGACGTGTACGTAGTGCCGCAGGCCGCGAGCGGCGCCGAAGACACCTTCGGCGATGCCCGCGGTACCCGCGTCGTGGCCGACCCCGACGGGTGCGTCGACAGCGTCGAGGACCAGTTCCCGCAGCGGTACGTGGTGCCAGCCGAGGTTGGAGGCGTACCGCACGACGCCTGCCGGGACGTCGATGACGCCGGGGGCGACCACACCGGCGCCGACGACGGTGGCGCCGAGGGCGCGGGCGCGTGCCGCCTGGGCCGCGACCGCGGCGCGTAC
>JBOGDK010000367.1:0-4923 GCA_050701795.1 Micromonosporaceae bacterium | reverse complement strand
CACCGGTGGCCCGCTGGTACCGGAGCAGCAGCCGTAAGCTCGACCGACCGGCGGCGAGACCCAGGTCTCCTCGGGCGTGCCGCCACCGAGCAGACCAACCAGTGACGGAGGTGGCGAGTGGCTGGGGACCCTGCCGACCAGGACTCCGGGCAGGCGCCGACACCGGGGCCGGTCGATCACGACGCCGCCCAGCTGCGCGCGGTCGCGCATCGGATCGCCGACCTCTTCCCCGGTGAGCCGCGGACCACGATCGACGGTCGCTACGACCCCCACGTGTTCGGTCAGCCCGCCAGGAAGCACCGGGTGTACGGCTGGGAGTACAACCTGCGCCTGTCCGCTCCACCCGACGCGGCGGAGATCCTCCGTACCCGGGTCGTGCCTGAGCTGGCCGGCGCCGGTTGGCAGGTCACGGATCGCAGCTCGGACCGGGAGCAGGCGTACCAGTTCAGCCGCTCCGGCTTCAACCTCGGCGTCCATGTTGCCCGCGACGTTGGTGGCGACGTGGTCATCGGTGGCTCCACCCCTCCGGTCCCCGCCACCGACTGAACGTCGCCGCCTCGGGCGTCGCCAGGTCAACGCGTCGCCAGGCGCCGGCTCGGGGTCGGGTCAGGCGCGGTCGCTGATCCGGTCGTACTCGGCGAGCGAGCGCCGCGACGGCACCCAGCGGCGACCGCGGCCGCGACGGTACACGTGCACTCCGAGACAGAGCAGGCCCGCCAACCCCAGGCCACCGGCGGCGATCCCCACCGACAGCCGTGCCCTGCCGTCCAGATCCGAGGCCGGCGTCGCCGCGGCGATGGCTGTCGGCAACGCTCGCCGGTCCGGCGCCGCCGTCGAGTCGATCCCTTCCGCGGTCACCGCGGCGTACGGGTTGATCACGCCCCACCCGACCTGCGGATCCCGGCCATCACCAGGAACCCGGCTGGCGGTACGCCGTAGCCGGTTCAGCACCGCGTCCGCGGACAACTTCGGTCGATAGGCGCGTACCAACGCCGCGGTCCCGGCGGCGTACGCGGCGGCGAACGCCGGATCGCTGACGCTCACGTGGGCCATCTCCCCGCGACCATTCGCGGCTGTGCTGACCAGGTCGTCCCCTGGTGCGGCCAGATCAAGATGGTCACCCGACTCGGTGGACACCACTTTGCCGTCCTCGGCGACCGCACCGACAGCGAGGACACTGTCGTCCACGGTCGGGTACGACACCGCACCCGAACTCGCCGTCGCCGGGGACACCACCACCACATCGGCTTGCCGGGCCTGTCTGAGTGCCGAGCGCAGCGCGCCGCTCGACCCAGCGGCCGGTGCCACCACACAGATCACATCGGCGCCACCCCGCACCGCCGCCCTGATCGCGGCGGCGAGCTGGGCCGGGGGCACCTCGTTGCCACCACCTTCCTGGCTCGCGGTATACCGGATCGACAGGATCGTCGCGTCCGGTGCGACACCGGCGAAGGTCGTCGACTCACCCGGCTTCGCGGCGATCAGCCCGGCGGCGAACGTACCCCGACCGTCACAGTCCTCTGTGGTGGGCTGCCTTGGCTTGGCCACATCGTCGCCCGCCCGCACCTGGTCGCGGGTGAACTGCGGGTTGTCGACGTCAACCCCGGTGCCGAGCACCGCCACCACCACGCCTTTTCCCGTGGTGAGCGGCCACGCCTGATCAGCCCCGAGCAGCTGTTGGGCCCACGGTGTGGCACCGGTGTGCGCACCAGTCGGCTCGGCACACGCCGCCGCGGCCGGCCGCACCGGCAGGACCAGGGCGCACATCACCGCCACCACACCGACCGCCGCCCGTACCAACCACCTCACCGCGTCAGCTCCTCCGCGACACGAGCCCTGACTGCGCGGGTCACAGTGGCACCCATAGCCGCACCCGGGTCCCGGAACCGGGCGACGAGCTGACCACGGCGGTGCCGCCAACGTCGGTGAGCCGGCCCACGATGGACTCGCGGATCCCGAATCCCAGCGTGGCGTCCGATACCTCGAACCCACCGCCGTGGTCGCGTACCACCACCTCGACGCCGCCCATGGCGCGGGCGACACGTACCACGACGGTGGAGACACCGGCATGTTTCGCGGTGTTCACCAGCGCTTCCCGTACGGCATCGCGGACCGCCTCACTACGCTCCCGGGTGAGTAGCGAGTCGTCGATGTCGGCGATCACCAGCTGCGGACGTACCCCCCGGGCCACCGTCTCGGCCGCGATCTCCGACAGCGCCGCCGCCAGCCGCGGTCGACGTTCGCCCGCCAGCTCGTCAAGGGTGCGGCGTAGCCGCAACGCCTGGGCACGGGCTGTCACCCGCAGCTCCACCAGCGCGGCCGTCGGTGCGGTGCGGTCGAAGTTCGTCGCCAGCGCCATCGCTTCCAACGTCTGCAGTACGCCGTCGTGGATGTCGCGGAGCACCCGGGCACGCTCGGACGCCCGCCCCGCGCGGATGCCGTGCAACATCGCGACCCGCGCCCCGAAAGCCGCGAACGCCATCACGATCACCGCCATCACCAGTCCCGCGAACAGCCACAGGAACCGCCCGACGGCGGAGCCGGCGTCAAGTGAGGCCCCGGGCTCGTCGACGTACGCCATGAGCAGCTGCAGCGGCAGGCTCGCCACCATGGCGACCAGACCTCCGACGACACCCCACGCCGCGGTCAGCAACACCACTGTTCCCACGAGATAGCACCAGAAGACATCGTGGTACGGCGCGGAGATGCCGCCCGGGACACTGGCGCTCGCGTACAGGTTCACCCCGACCGCGACGGCGACATCCACCATGAGCAGGGCTCGGGCGTGTCCGAGGACGACGTGGGGGCGGCGATGCACGGCGACAGCGGTGGCGAGGTTGCCGAGCACCAGCACGGCTCCCCACGCGAGCAGGTCACTGAGTGGGCCGAACCCGTACGTCGTGACAAGCACGATCAGCGGAACCGGTACCGCGACCGCGCGGTACGCGAGCACGCCGACGAGCAGGCACCGGGACGCGTGATGAAACAACCCCTGCCGGGCCGCCTTGTGATCGCGTTCCGCGCTCGTCGCCGCCTGCGACGGCCCCGCTGTCAACAGCGACACGCGCCGCGGGACGGGGATCGGACCCGGCCCACTCACCGCCACCCGCCTGGGTACGAACGGAACCCGGGTGCCACCCGCGAGCACACCGAACAGCAGCGCCGCCACCCCGGAATCCGTGGCGATCCCGGCCCCTTCCGCCGGTCGGCGGACCTGTGGCGCTCCGAGGGCAGATGACAGTGGCCGGACGAGCCGGTCGCCCACACCTCACCCCCGAGTCCCGGCGGCGCGCTCCTCCGACCGGGTGACCGGTGGTGCACACAACCCACGATGGACGTCTCCTGGCGCCAGGCACCAGCAGGTTAGCCATTCTTGTGTGCCACGGTCAGCCTCGACAAGGGGTCAAACCACCGGGTCGGAGTTTGGTTCGGTGAAGTCGCGGCCCCGGCTGGTGCGCTACGGAGAGTGACAGTCACCAGGTAAGTGGTCTGGCGTGGCGTCACTAGCCTGTCCGGTGTCCTCGCCAACGTCGTGGTGAGGTTTGCTGGCGGCAGGCAGGAGGCAACCACAGTGGACCACGGGTCCGGTGGATTCCGGGCACGCTCCGGGTGCCGGTACAGAGCGCGAGCGGTTGTTGTCGCCGGCCTGGTCGCTGTGCTGGCCTGCGTCGTCGGTTGTGGCGGTGTCTTCGAGCCTGAGCCGCGGTACGCCGCCACGCTCAAGCCCTGCAGTCTGCTGCCCCAGCGCAGCGTGGAGCGACTCTTCGAGGTTGACGAGCTGGCGAAGCCGTACACCGGGAAGCGTTTCCTGGACGAGTGGTACGGCGACGTGCACTGCACCTGGGAGTACGACCTGGCCTGGTCGGAGCTGGAGACCGGAAAGCTGGTGCCGTCCGAGCGCGAGCTGGCCGTCGAACTCGACGTGTACGACAGGGAAGAAGGCGGGACGCCGGAAGCGGATCAGACCTTCGACGAGTCTTTGGAGAAGTCGGATCGGACGGTAGGCCGGATCGGCGAGGAAGCCGCATGGCGGTACGAGGGTGACCCGCAGGACTTCGGGGAGTTGTGGCTGCGCCGGGCCAACGCGATCGTCACGATCAGGGTGAGCGGTGCTGATTGCTGTCGGGATGACGGCCTGGAGCGGGTGCTCACCGAGCGGGAGCTACGCGAACTGGCCGTCGCCGCCGCTTCGGAGGTCGACCGGAAGCTGAAGTCGATCAGGTAGCCCACCGGCGGCAGTGGCGGCACCGCTGACGTACCGCTGAAAAGCGCTTGCCACCGCGTGGTTGGCTCCGCGATGGTGGTGTCCATGACGTTCTGACGGACAACCCCGGCTACTCCCGGGCCCACGGCGCCGACGCGTGCCGTACGCCGTCCATTCCTGTCAGGAAAGAGAACGTCGTTGTCTGAGCAGCACCCGCAGCACCCCCTGCCGCAGTCCACCACGGCCACGGGTCCGGCCACTGTCACCGTGTTCGCCTCCGCCACGAGCTGGGTCGAGTCCGATGCCCTCGCACAGTGCGACCAGGTCGCCGCGCTCGACGGCATGATCCACGTCGCCGCGATGCCGGACCTGCACCCCGGCAAAGGCGCGCCCATCGGCGCCGCCATGTCGTCCACGGTGCTGTACCCGTTCCTGGTCGGTTCCGACATCGGTTGCGGGATCGCGGTGTTCCCGATCCGGCTCAAGCGGGCCGTACCGGAGAAGCTGGCCGCGCGGTTCCCGGACCTCGACCGCACGCTGGACCCGGAGCGGGACGCCGACGACCCGGCCTGGTCCGTCGTGGAGGGCGACATTCCGGCCGGTCACGTCGAGGGTCTCGGTACGGTCGGCCGCGGCAATCACTTCGTGGAGCTGGCACGGATCGGAACCACTCTCGAACCCGGTCACGCGGGCCGTCTCGGGCTCGCCGCCGGCGACCT
>JBOGDK010000366.1:0-4949 GCA_050701795.1 Micromonosporaceae bacterium | reverse complement strand
CGCCAGCCGTGCCGCCCGGCGGACCGGCCGCTCCAGGGGCCCCGAGGCTGCCGCCCCGCGCGGCGGGGAGTCGGGAACCACCTAAAGGGCCACCACCGCGGGCGCCGGGAACCTGAATCTTGCGACCAGACCCCGACCCGGTTCCGGCGGCCGCACTGGAGGTGCCACGGGCATCCGCACCCCGCGAAGCCCCCTCACCGCCGACTGGCGCCCCGGGTAGCCCGGCAACCGGCGATGGACTCTTGCCGCCCAGGACTGGTCCAGAGGGCCCGCCGTCGCCACTCACCCTCGGAGCGCCGCGACCCTGCGTCGCTGGACCCGCGGCAGGCACCGGATATCCACCGTCGGTGCCGCCCGGCGTGTCGCCATCGCTCTCGGATCCAGGCTTACGGATCTGGTCGTCGTCCTTGTCGGGGACGATGAGGGCGTCTTTGGTGTCGCCGTACGTGTTGTTGAGGGCGTACGCGATCTGGCCGGCCTCCGCGGCCCGTACGTCTTTGCCGGTACTCAGATCGACCAGCTTCTTCGTACCGTCGCCGTCCAGTCTTGTGATCTCTTTCTGGGCGGACCGCAACGCGAGGTCGGCCTGGTTCATCAACCCGGCGTTGTGGTGCATGTCAGGGCCGAGTCGGTCGATCCGCTGCTGCAGCGTGTCCAGCTTCGCGAAGAAGGCCGGCGCACTCCCAGAGGAGTACGCATCGCGGAGCGAGGAGATGATCGGCCTCAGGTCACCGCCGAGGCTCTCGACACCCCAGGCGATCTTCTTCCAGATCATCACCAGCCCGTTGAAGGACTCCGGCGAGTCCGCCATGATCGCATCGCGAAGCGGCTCGTAGTCGTAGATGCCGAGATGGCCAGGGTCACCGCCACCGCCACCGCTGCCCGCCTTGTCGTCCATGTCAGTCGCCCGTTGCGTCGCGGATGCCACGACCGGCATCGTCGTCGGCAGTCTCCAGCAGGTATCCGGCCTTCCTTCCGGCCGCCTCCAGGTCGCGACACGTCTTCTCCAGGTCGCCGATCAACGCCTCGACGGCGTACAACCCGCGCTGGTTCCTCGTCCGCAGCAGTGCCGCGTTGTGGAGGATCACGCCGGTGTCGTTGCCGACCGCATTCGACGCACTCGGGTCGATCTTCTTCAACTCGTCGCGCATCGCGTCGGCCAGACGTTGCAGGCTGCCGAGCCGCGATCGCAGATTGGTGAGGTGAAGCCGTACGCCGTTGCCTTCGTTGTCGCTGGTGTGAGCCATGTACCCCGTTCCCCAGGTCCCCGTAGCCAGTGCCTCGCCCACAGTAGTGGCCGGTCATCCGTTCGGGGGAGGCCCACCTCCCCCTTTCGAGAGGGTAGGGGGGTAGGCAGCACGGGCGCACCGGTCAATTCTCCTCTGTGGATAACTAGGAAGAAGCTGTGGAAAAGCGGCACCGGACGCCCATGGGTCGCTGTCTTCGGGCAAGGTGGGATGCTCTGGGAGCGGCACCGGCCCGTTTCTGGACGGGCGGCCGGCGACAGGTGAGGATGACCGACCATGCCAGGAGTGCAGAACCGACGACGGCCGAAGCTCAACGTGTGGCTGTGGATCGTACGGCTGACGGTTTTTCCGGTGGTGGCCCGGCTGTTCAAACTCCGGTTCCGCGGCGCGGAGAACATCCCCGCGTCCGGCGGCGCCCTCGTGGCCCTCAACCACGTGTCGTACGCGGATTTCGGGACCTCGGTCAACTTCTTCTACGGCAACGCCGCCCGGCTGCCCCGGTTCATGGTCAAGAGTGGTGTCTTCAAGGTGTTCTTCGTCGGTCACCTGCTCCGGCAGTGCGGCCAGATCCCGGTGCACCGGGGAGCCGCCACCGCGGCGGAGTCCCTGAAATCGGCGGTCGCCGCGGCCGAGTCCGGCGAGATGGTGGTGATCTACCCGGAGGGTACGGTCACCCGCGACCCCGACTGGTGGCCGATGGTCGCCAAGACAGGAGTGGCGAGGCTGGCGCTGGCGGCGGACGTACCAGTGATCCCGGTGGCGGTGTGGGGACCCCAGTTCGCGGTGGACAAGTACAACAAGAAATACGACCTGTTTCCCCGCAAGACCGTCACGTACCAGGCGGGCCCGCCGGTCGACCTCTCCGGGTACCGGGGGAAGCCGGTCACCGCGGAACTACTGCGGGAGGTGACCGACGTGATCATGGGGGCGGTACGCGACCAACTCGCCGACGTCCGCGGCGAGGCGGCCCCCCAGCAGTTCTACCGGCGCCCGGATGCGAAGGCACCGACGTCCCCACCCAGCGAACCGGGGCCCGGCTCCCGCAGCAAGGGCGACGATGCCCCGGGATCAGACCCCCAGGTACCCGGCTCCGACTCCGGGCCGGGCACTCCGGGTCAGGCGCCCTGATCGCCGGGTCAGGTGATGCAGCGGGATCGGCAGCCACTGCGGACGGTTTACCTGACTGGCGCCGTGCCGGCCAGTCACGACCGAAGGCCGCTCAGCGGACCAGGCTGTCGAGCAGCCGCTCCAGGTCGGCGGCGGGGTCCTCGGTGAGCCCGGTGTGCACCGGACCGGCCTGGATCACCGTACTGCGCGGGGCGGTCAACCAGCGGAACCGCTCCCCGGCCTTGAGCCTCGACGCGGGCTGGCCGCCCGTACCGTCGCAGGTACGTTCCCACGCCCCCAACGCGGTACGTATCTCCGGCAGGTCGATGTCCGGGTCCAGCGCCCGCAGCCGGTCGGCATCGAGGTGCAGCCGGGCGCACAGGTAGTCCCGCGCCTGGCAGTAGAGCACCACCCCGACGTTGACCTGTTCACCGCGTTCCACCCGCGGAACAACCCGGATCACCGCGTACTCGAACACGTCCCTCATGCCGCGACCCCCCGGGGCAGCCACGCCGCGGACCGCGCCGCTCGTGCGGTCAGGTGCTCCAGGTACGCCGCCCGCCCCTCCGGTGCCGTGTCGAAACCCGAGTCCAGCAGCCACGAGTCGGGCACCAGGTCGAGCACGTCACGCAGCAGATCCGGGCCAAGCCGCGGTGCCAGCTCCGCGTCCGCGCCGTCGATGTCGGTGGCGTAGCCGCGGAGTACGTGATCGCTCGCGTCGTACGGGCGTGCGACCGCCGCCGCGGCTCGTGGCCAGTTGTGGTGGAAGTACAGCGTGGCACCATGGTCGATCAACCAGAGCTGGCCGTGCCAGATCAACAGGTTCGGGTTGCGCCAGCTGCGGTCGACGTTCTCGACGTACGCGTCGAACCACAGCACCGCCGACGCCAGGCCGGCGTCGACGGTGTGCGCTGCCGGGTCGAAGCCGAGCGCAGCGGGCAGGAAATCCACTCCCAGGTTGGGACCGCCGCTGGACTGCAGCAGTTCCTGCACTTCCTGGTCGGGCTCGGCGCGGCCGATCACCGGGTCGATGTCCACAACTACCAGATCCGGGACCCGCAGCCCGAGGCGACGCGCCAGTTCACCGGCGATCACCTCGGCGATCAGCGCCTTCGGCCCCTGCCCGGCGCCCCGGAACTTGGCCACGTACGTTCCCAGATCGTCCGCTTCCACCACGCCCGGCAGCGAGCCGCCCTCCCGCAGCGGAGTGACGTACCGGATGGCGGTCACCTCGTCCAGCATGGTGGCAACCCTAGAGGCCGTGCGCGGTGCCGCCCCCGCGTTACCCGTGCGTTGCAGGACGGCGCGCCGCAGGGGGACGACGCGCCGTCCGGGGGGTGCGCTAACGAAGCAACGCCGACAGCTTCGCCGCGCCGGTGCCGGTCGCGGCCAGGTCGCCGGACCTGGCGGCGGTACGCAGCTCCGCCAGCACATCGTCGACCGCCTCGGGATCGGCGACTGTGCCGCGTACCCGGTCGAAGGTCCACTTCAGGGTGGCGACGTCACCGGCGACCGCGGCCTTATCACGGGCGGCGGCGTCGTACCGGAGCTGGTCGGCCCACAGCCGCATCCGGGCCAGGTCCGTGGTGGTCACGGGCTGGTACCGGGAGACCAGATCGAGGTGGTCCTGTGCGATCCGGAGCGCGGCGTCGCGCGCCGTGTCGGCGTCCCGGCCGGCGACGGCCTTCGCGTACACGTCGATGTCGCGGTCGGTCTGCGTCCGGAGCAGCTTCAGCGGCGCGTCGCCCGGCTGGAACTCCGCCCACGCCCGGGTCAGCGCCTTGGCGGCCTTGGTGGCGGCCGTCCAGTCCTTGGACGCGGCCGCGTCGGAGGCGTTCCGGACCAGGGTCGCCATTGTGTTCAGCTCGTCCGGCACCGGCCCCTTGGCGGCGTCGGTGGGCAGGGCGAGCGACACGGCCTCCAGGTCACCGGACGAGGTGCCGGTGGCGAACTCGCCGTACCCAGGGGCGAAGGTCTTGCTTTCGTGGGAACCGTCCATGTGCAGCTCGTCGACGACGATCGCGCCCTTGATTGGGCCGCTCGGGCCCGTCACCGTCTCGTTCACCGACCCGACGGTGACCTCCTCGAACACCGCCCCCGGTACGTTCTCCGGCCGGTACACGTCGCCCTTGTCCGGGGTCGCGGGCATGATCATCGCCGCGGGCGCCTTGTCACCCGCGACCCAGGTGCCCTCGGTGTCGGCGACCACGCCGTCCTGGTAGTTGAACACGTCCTCCCCGAGGTACCACACCGAGCCGTCGTCGGCCTGGGCGTACCAGTCGAGGGCGACCTCGTGGATCCGGCCATCCGAGAACGCGAGGTACTGGCTGGTCACGGCCTTGATCCGGTGTCCCTTCCAGGTGATCGTCTTGACGTCCGGCAGCAGCGTCACCTCGGTGCGGAACGGCGCGCCGTCCACCTGCCCGCCCAGGATGGTCTGGGCCACCTCAGTGGTCGGGTGCAGCGGGTTGTCGATCGTCAACGGGTCGGAGAACACCGGCGTACCCCGGTCGACCCGCTTCCCGGGTGCCGCGACCGGCAGGCACCTGCCGCTGGTCTCGCCGTTCTCACCGACCACCGGTACGCAGTCGCGGC
>JBOGDK010000365.1:0-4952 GCA_050701795.1 Micromonosporaceae bacterium | reverse complement strand
CGATGGTCTTCGCGGCGGGTGGCTGGACCACCTCGACCGGCGCGGCACCGCCCAGAAACCGGGCTGCCACCTCGACCGGGCGTACGGTCGCCGACAGGCCGATCCGTTGTGCCGGACGTTCCAGCAGCGCGTCGAGGCGTTCCAGGGACAGCGCGAGGTGGGCTCCGCGCTTGGTGCCGCAGACCGCGTGCACCTCGTCCACGATCACGGTCTGCACGCCCCGCATCGCCTCCCGCGCCGACGAGGTGAGCAGCAGGAACAGCGACTCCGGCGTGGTGATCAGGATGTCCGGAGGGGTACGGGTGAACGCCCTCCGCTCCGCCGCCGGGGTGTCTCCGGTACGCATCCCGACCCGGATCTCCGGCTGCGGCTCGCCGAGGGTGGCGGCGGCGTGGCGGATCCCGGTGAGCGGGGCGCGCAGGTTGCGTTCGACGTCCACCGCGAGCGCCTTGAGCGGGCTGACGTAAAGCACCCGGCACCGCTTCGAGGTCTCGCTCGGCGCCGGCTCGCTGGCCAGCCGGTCCAGCGACCACAGGAACGCCGCGAGGGTCTTCCCGGAGCCGGTCGGTGCTACGGCCAGGGTGTGTCGGCCGGCACGGATCGCCTCCCACGCCGCGGCCTGCGCCGGGGTGGGCGCCGGGAACGCGGCATCGAACCAGGCACGGGTGGCCAGGCTGAAGCCGGCGAGCGGGTCGGAGCGTTTCCTGCTGGTCACGGCTCCATCCTGCCTCGGGGGTACGACGACACCGCCTGCCAGATCAGACGTTCAGACCCTTGATATCGGTACGGATGCTCCAGTACGTTCACCGAACGCTACCCCGACGACTACTGAACGTGCATCCATCCTCGGGGGGAGGAGCGGAGTGTGACGGCTATCCAGCGGCCGGCGCTGCCTGCGGCGACTGACGCCCTGCTGCGCCAGATCGAGCACCACCTGGCGAATCTCCGTTTCGCCAGCCGCGCCCTGCCGGCCCAGCGCGACCACTCGCCGGATCGTCAGCCGCCCGGTGAAATGCCTGCGTCGACGCTGGTGCCAGGGCTGCCGCTGTCGCGGTTGCCTGACCGGCAGGGCGCCATGATCGATATCGGCCTTGCCGAGCGGATCGCTGGGGCGCTGCGCCGGCTCGTGCTGGACACGACGCAGTCCAGTGCCGCCGATCGCGCCCGGGTACGCGCCGCGGTGCACTACTTCGTACTGAATCGGGACAACTCCGACGACCGCCGGACACATGGGCTGCGCGACGACGCGCGTGTGGTGAACCAGATCCTTTCAGACCTCGGTCGCCACGATCTCGTGGTGGAGTTCGGAACCTGAGGGCACCGCTCGCGGCGTTGGTGGCGCGGTGCAGGCGGCAGCGTCCAGCCGATCCCGCAGCCGCTGCCGGGCGGCGGGCCACTCCTCGGCGAACATCACGTACTGGACGGTGTCCCGCAGCACGCCGTCGCCGGCGTACCGGTGCCGGCGGAGCACAGCTTCCCGGGTCGCGCCGAGCCGTTCGATCGCGTGTTGCGAGCCTGTGTTGCGGGAGTCGGTGTGCCACACGACCCGGTGGGCTTCCAGGACTCCGAACGCACGGTCGAGCAGCAGCACTTTCGCCTCGGTGTTGACCCCGGTACGCCACCAGTCCCGCCCCAGCCAGGTGTGCCCGATCGCGACCCCCCGGTGGATCGGATCGATCTCGTAGTACGACGTGGTGCCGATCGCGCGTCCGGTGGCCGGGTCGATCAGCGCCCACGGGATCCGGTGACCGATGGCCCGTGCCTGGAGCGCTTCGACGATCAGATCCCGCATCTCGTCCCGGTCTGCGGGCCGCGGTGAGCCGAGCCAGCGCCACACCTCGGGGTCCCGGCCGGCGTCGAACAGATCGTCGGAGTGGTCGGTCTCCAGGGGTGCCAGCCGTACCAGGTCGCCGGTGAGGACAGGCGCCTGATGCCAGGTCGACCGGGTGTCGTGCTCCCGGTGGTATCCGTGCAGGTACCCCGGCAGCGGGGGCGTGGTACCTGTCTCGTCAGGTTCGGGTACGCCCGCGACCAGCCGTACCGGCAGCACCCCGGACCAGTACGGCTGGTCGAGGTCGGCGGGGTCTTCGCCGACTCCTCCCGCCCGTACCTTGGCGGTCGACTCGGTCAGCGGTACGGCGAGCACCGCGGTCTGGGCCAGCTCCTTGTCGGTGGGTGGCCGGCTGTCGGACGCCCGCCCGGCGATCACGTGCTCGACCAGCCCGGTGAGCACCCTGCGCTTCTCGGCGGGGTCGGTGACCAGGTGGGCGGTGCCGTGCACCACCACGGACCGGTAGTTGACGGAGTGGTTGAACTGCGACTTCGACAGCACCAGGCCGTCCACCAGGGTCACCGCGACACAGATCGGGAGTCCGCCGGGTCGGGCCTTCAGCATCGGGTAGCTGCCCGTGGAGCCGTGCAGGTAGAGGGTGTCCCCGTCGCGTACGTGCAGCGTCGGCAGCACCCTGGGCGCTCCGTCAGCGGTGAACCCGACATGGCTGACCAACGCTTCGTCGAGGATCCGGTGCACCAGGTCGCGGTCGCCGCGTACCCGCTCGGGCTTCCTGGACGGCGTGGTGCGTGGCGTGGCCGGCATCGCGTGACTCCTTTGTTCTAGTACAATTCTGTGATTGTGTCGCGACGATATGAGGTTACCGGGCGGACCGCGGTCGAGATAGCGGGCAGTGTGGAGGCCGCTGTGCGTTCCGGCACCCTGTCCACCGGAGAAGCCCTCCCTGCGATCCGCGGCCTGGCCGCCGATCTGAACGTCAGCCCCGGCACCGTGGCCAGCGGGTACAAGCTGCTACGGCAACGCGGCGTGGTGGAGACCGCCGGGCGAGCAGGCACCCGGGTGCGGGCCAGACCCCCGCTGGGTGCCCGGGCGGCGCAGCGGGTCCTCGTGCCGGACGGCGTCACCGACCTCTCCGGCGGCGGGCCCGATCCCGCGCTGCTCCCCGCCTTCGGGCCCCGGCTCGCCCGGGTCAACCCGTTCCCGGCCGGGTACGAACGCGGTGGCGCCCTCCCCGAGCTGCTTGAGCTGGCCCGCGAGCGTCTGGCCGCCGACCAGGTACCCACCGGCGCGGTGACCGTCACCGGTGGCGCGCTCGACGGCATCGAGCGGGTGCTCGGCGCCCACCTGCTCGCCGGGGACCGGGTCGCGGTGGAGGATCCGGGTTGGGGCAACCTGCTCGACCTCCTCGCCGCGCTCGGGCTGCACCCGGTGCCGATGCCGGTCGACGACTCGGGCCCGACCGTCGACGGCCTCGACGCCGCCCTCCGTGCCGGTGCCCGGGCGTGCATCGTCACCAGCCGGGCGCAGAACCCCACCGGCGCCGCGGTCACCGCCGAGCGGGCCACCGCGCTGCGTGGCGTACTCGGTGCGCACCCTGAGGTGCTGGTGATCGAGGACGACCACGCCGCGGAGTTGTCCGACACCCCGCTCGCCCCGCTCGCCGGTGCCACCACCTGCTGGGCGTTCCTGCGGTCCACCTCCAAGCCGTACGGGCCGGACCTGCGGTTGGCCGTACTCGCCGGGGACTCCGCGACCGTGGCCCGGGTGGAGGGACGGATGCTGATGGGCACCGGATGGGTCTCCGGCGTCCTGCAGCAGCTGGTGGTCGAGCTGTGGCGGGATCCCGGCGTCGCCGCGCTGGTGGAGCGGGCCAGGACGGCGTACCGGGAGCGCCGGCAGGGGCTGCTCGACGCGCTCGCCGACCGCGGGGTGGCGGCTGTGGGGCGTACCGGGATCAACATCTGGGTGCCCGTCGCCGACGAAACCGCGGCGGTGACCCGGCTCCGGGACGCCGGCTGGGCGGTGTCCCCAGGCGCCGTGTACCGGCTCGCCAGCCCACCCGCGGTACGGGTCACGGTCAGTGCGCTCACCGCCCGGGAGGCGTTCGCTGACGCGCTGGCCGCGGCACATCGCCCCGGCCGCCCCAGGTTCGGCGTCTGACGCCGCAGGGCTCGGTAGGTGTCGCCGCCAGAAACGCCTCGGCCGCTGCCCGCCACCCCCGCCTGCCCGCCACCTCGGGCCGGGCCGCCTGCCCGCCACCCGGCCGCCTGCCCCACCACCCGGCTGCCCGCAACCCGGCCGGCTGTCCGCCGCCGCCCCGGCCGGGCCGCTGCCCGGTGATGGATGACACCGTGTTCCACCCGGCGCGATCAGCAAGGATGGACGCACCCGCCACCCCTTACGTCAGCGAGGCCGACATGGCGACGACGGCGCCTTCCCGTACCGGTCGGTCGGAGAGCGCAGCGGCGCAGCGCCGTACCCTCCGCGTCCTGGTGGTGACGCAGGTGCTGGGTGGTGTCGGGGCCGCGGTCGGGCTCTCTGTCGGCGCGCTCCTGGTCGCGGGGATCGCTGGTGGCCCCGGCCTGTCCGGTCTGGCCCCGAGCGCCGTCGCGGTCGGCGCGGCGCTGCTGGTGATTCCGGTGACCCGGCTGATGCAGTCACGAGGCAGGCGGCCCGGGCTGGCCCTCGCGCTCGGTGTCGGGGCGCTGGGTGGCGGCCTGGTGGTGACCGCCGCGGCGCTGGAGTCGGTGGCGTTGGCGATCGGGGGAATGTTCCTCTTCGGTGGTGGTACGGCCGCCAACCTGCAGGCCCGCTACACCGCGGTCGACCTCGCCGAACCGGCACACCGCGGCCGGCAGATGTCCCTCGTGGTGTGGGCGACCACCGTCGGGGCGGTCGCCGGCCCGAATCTCGCCGCCCCCTCCGATGCGCTGCTCCGGGGGTACGGCGTACCGCCGATGACCGGTCCGTTCGTGTTCAGCGTGGTGGCCTTCGCGGTTGCCGGGGTGCTGCTCGTGGTATTCCTGCGGCCGGATCCGCTGCTGCTGGCCCGGCGACTGCAGGTGACGGCCTCGGGTGTCTCGGGCGGATCCCGGACGATGCGGGGAGCCCTGGCGGAGGTACGCCGCAACCGCACCGCCCTGCTCGGTGTCTCCGCCGT
>JBOGDK010000364.1:0-4963 GCA_050701795.1 Micromonosporaceae bacterium | reverse complement strand
TGGCCGCGATAGACGCCGACGCGGTGGACGGCGGATAAACATCTGGCAGTCCTTCAGCGACGGCTCACCGCCGCCGGCGCGTGTGTACTTTTACAAACCTCTGATACGGCGGTGACCTGCTGTGATACCGACAGGCCCGACGCCTTGTTAAGTTCGCCGGAAACGTTGGCTGATGCCGGCTCCGAGCGATGGGCTCGGCGGTGCGGGGGTCGCTGGCCACGCCAGAACGGCGGAGAAGGGGGGTAGGTCCCTGAACACGGCAAAAAGCACCGGTCTGATCCTGGTGGTGGAGGACGAGCGGACCATCGCCGACCTGATCCGGATCTACCTCAGCCGGGAAGGCTTCGGGGTGCATGTGGAGAACACCGGCGAGGGTGGGTTGGCAGCGGCCCGCCGGCTGCGCCCGTCCGCGATCCTGCTCGACATCGGGCTGCCGGACGGACACATTGACGGTATAGAGCTGTGCCGGCAACTGCGCGCCGGAGAAGACTGGACCCCGATCCTGTTCCTGACCGCGCGTGACGACGAGGTCGACCGGGTCGTCGGCCTGGAACTCGGGGCGGATGACTACATCACCAAGCCGTTCAGCCCACGGGAGCTCACCGCCCGGGTCAAGGCGGTGGTACGCCGAGCCGCCGGACCCGTCGGTGGCAGGACGGTACGCCGAATCGGCACTGTGGAACTCGACCCGTCGCGGCGTTCAGTCACCGCCGACGGCGCCGCCATCGTACTGACCGCCACGGAGTTCGAGCTGCTCTCGCACCTGATGGGCCGGCCCGGGAGGGTGTACACCCGGGAGGAGCTGCTGTCATCGGTGTGGGGATACCCGGCGGCGGCGGGCACCCGTACCGTCGACGTGCATGTGGCCCAGGTACGGGCCAAGCTCGGCCCGGCGAGCCCGATCCGTACGGTGCGTGGGGTGGGGTACACCGCCGATGCCTGAGGACAGCGACGCGACCCAGCCGCTGCCGGTGTCGCGGCCCGAGTCCGCCTCACACGACGGGGATGCCGTCGCACGCCACCGTAGCGGCGCGACCGGCTCGCCGGGACCCACGACCGGCCGCCCACCAGGCCCTCCCGCGGCCGGTCCGATCGGGCCGCCCGCCACCGGCCGCCCGGCCGGGCCGCCGCGCGACATACCTGCCCGCCCACCCGGTTGGCCACCGGCCGGTGGGTCACAGGCCGGTCCGCCACAGCCACAGCCGCCGCCCGGCCCGGCACCGACCGGTCCGCCACCGCCACCGACCGGTCCGCCACCGACCGTTCCGCCGTCGGCGGGGGCCTCCGTAGGCGGCGGGCGGAGGCGGCGGTTCCCCTCTCTCACCGCGCACACCGTGGTGATCACCTGCGTGGTGGCGTTCATCGCGGTGCTGACCACCGCGGGTATCGCGTGGCCTCTGGCGAACCGTGCGGCGTACCAGGAGGCGCAGGCGTCCCTGGCGACCAGGGCGGACTTCGTGGTTGACCTGATGAGGACCCGCCCCCGGCCGAAGGGGAAGTTGGATCTCACTCAGCGGATGCGGCTGAACGGCATGAAGGTGGTGTTGATCGCCCGGGGCAGGCCAGATCTGCCCAACATCGTCCCGGACGACGTGGTGGAACGGATCGCCAAGCACCAGGAGAGCGTCTCCGTCGTCACCACCGGCGCCGACGGCCGGGAGCTGCTGATCGAGGGCCGATCCCTCCAAGGGAAGAATGCCGCGTGGCTCGGCTGGGGCGTGGTGCTGTACGAGCCGATGGACGAGAACACCGGTGCCGCGGTGCTGAGCCGGCTCGCGCTGGCGTTGCCGCTCGGACTGCTCGCCGGCATCGCCGCCGGCTATCTGTTGGCACGGCGGCTGGTCCGGCCGCTGCGGCGCGCCGCGGTGGCCGCACAGCGGATGTCCGGTGGTGGGCGTGATGTGCTACTGCCCGTCGAGTCGCCGGCCGAGGTGGCCGACCTGAGCCGGGCGTTCAATGATCTGAACCGTGCGCTGGTCGCCAGCGAGGACCAGCAGCGTGCGTTCCTGATGTCCGTGTCCCACGAGCTGCGTACCCCGATGACCACCATTCAGGGGTACGCCGAGGCGATCGCCGACGGGGTGTTGCCCGCGGACCTGGCCCAGGAGTCGGGGCGGATCATGCTCGCGGAGGCCGCCCGGCTCGACCGGCTGGTCGCCGACCTGCTGGCCCTGGCCAAGCTCCGGGCGCAGGAGTTCCGGGTCGAGATGGTGGTGGTCGACCTGGTCGCCGTGGTCGACGGTGCCGCCACGGCGTGGCGACCGAAGTGCCGCGAGTACGGGGTGGAACTGCGCGCCGAACTCTCACCCGGCGCGGTATGGGCGTACACCGATCCGGGCCGGATCCGGCAGGTACTGGACATCCTCGTCGAGAACGCCCTGAGGCTGGTGCCGGCCGGAGCGCCGATCATCCTGTCAGCCCGTGCCGACAACCATCTCGCCGTGGCGGAGGTACGCGACGGTGGACCGGGCCTCACCGACCAGGACATCGCCGTCGCGTTCGAACAGGGCGTTCTGAACCAGCGCTACCACGGTGTCCGGCGGGTCGGTACGGGTCTCGGGCTGGCGTTGGCGCAACAGCTGATCGCCCGACTCGGCGGGCGGATCGAAGCTGGACACGCTCCGGAAGGCGGCGCCCAGTTCACGTTCCAACTGCCACTCCGGTTCCACTGAGCCGGCGCCCGGTGCACGTCGGACCGGGGAATGTCGGGATCTATCAGCCCGACTGCTCTCCCACCGGCCGGGCTCACGGGCCGCACACCGGGCCGCCGGCGGCCGGTGCGGTGGTGCGTACCGACGCCTCAGCGTGACGTGTGAGGGTACGGCGATCGCTGCCGGCGCCGTCGATCAACGGCAGTGCCCGCAGCTCCACGATCAACCCGGCGGTGCCCACCACCCGGCGCAGCGAGGCGAACAGTGAGTCGTCCCCGACGTACGCGGCGACCGTGCAGGGTCGCCCGTCGGCGAGCCGGTACCGGATGCCCACCGGGCGGACCCGGGCTGCCGCGTCGACCACCGCCTGCAGGGTCGCGGGTCGGAACCGGCCAGGAGAACGGCCACAGAACGTGGTGCCTTCCGGAAACACCAGTGGCGTAGCGCCGCCGCGCAGCAGCCGGGCGAGTGTGGCGACCGTGGCGGGAAGGCTACGGAGTCGGTGCCGGTCGAGGTAGACGGTGCCGGACATGGTGGCGAGTACGCCGATCACCGGCCAGGAGGCGACCTCCAGCTTGGCGAGCATCCGCAGCGGCTGTACGGCACCCAGGGCCGGTACGTCCAGCCACGACACATGGTTCGCGACCACCATCGTGCCCCGCGGGGCGAGTGGCAGGTCTCCGGTGACCCGCAGCCGGACTCCGAGGACGGCCAGTACGCCGCCACACCAGCGCCGGATCAGCCAGCTCCGGGTACGGGTTCCCGCGATCCGCAGAACCATGGACAGCGGCAGACCGAGCAGGATGATGCCGCCGAGTCCCGCGTACCGCAGCAGCCGTACCGAAAGCGGCGCGGACGGTGTGGTGCCGGACGCTGGCAGGCACCCCGGGCCGCACGGCGAATCCACCGTCCACGGACCGGGCGTCGCGGCGACGCTCATCCTGGGTCTCCCGGTCTCGCCGTCTGTGCCGGCGTGGCTTCGAGGCCGAGAAAGTGCCGCTGGTACCGGGGGTGGATCCGGTCGATCGCGAGCAGTACGAACAGGTCGGCGACGTTCCAGTCGACGTCGTACGCCGGTGGGCCGCACACCCAGGCACGCAGTCGCAGGTAGCCGCGCAGCAGCGGCGGCATCTGGAGCCGGCGGGGCCGTACGATGCCGGCGTCCTGCCACCGTGCGTATGGCGCGACCTGGTATTCGGGCGGGGCCAGATGCCGCGTCCGCACCCGGTCCCACACCCCGGCGGCGGTGGCCCCGCCGTCGGCGAGCGGCACCGAGGCACAGCCCGCGAGCCAGCGGTTTCCGGTCAGCACCATGTAGCGATGTATACCCGCCCACATCAGCCCTATCACCGCGCCGCTGCGGTGGTACGGGTGCACGCAGGAACGTCCCAGCTCCACCATCGAGCCGCGTATCGGCGCCAGCGCTGAGAGGTCGAACTCGGTCTCCGAATAGCACCGACCGGCCGCTTCGGCACGTTCCGGCCGCAACATCCGGTACGTCCCGACTGCCTGGCCGGTGCGGTCGTCGTGTACCAGGATGTGGTCGCAGTAGGCGTCCAGCGGGTCCACGTCCAGCCCCTGGTCCGGGGAGTGGAGGCGGGCGGCCAGTTCGCCGGCGAAGACGTCGTACCGCAGGGCCTGCGCGGCGCGTACCTCGCTGGGATCGGTGGCCAGTACGAGGGAGTATCGGGACGGCACGGTCATCCCGAACTGGTCCCTCCCCGGGACCGCCAACTGTGAACGGATCATGTCGGTGGTCATGACACTCCTAGGCGGCGAGCGCGGTGGTGGCGCGGGCAGTTGCGGCGTGGGCGTACACGGCGAGGATCGCGTCGGCGTACCGCCGCGGGTTGTGTTGGGAGGCACGCTCCCGCGCGGCAGCACCGAGTTCGGCGGCGCCACGCGGATCGGTCAGCAGGTCCAGCAACTGCCCGGCGAACGCGTCCGGTTCGGGTTCACTGAGTCGGGCCGCCCCGGCGAGTGGGCCGTCGGCGTACAGCCGGGGATCCACCATCACCGCCGGCAGCCCGGCGAGTGCCGCCTCCTGCAGCACCAGCCCCTGGGTGTCGGTACGGGACGGGAAGGCGAACACGCCGGCGGCCCGGTACGCCGCCGCGACCGCGTCACCGGGCTGCTGTCCGGTGAGCACCGTACGATCGGTGATTCCGGCCTCGGCCAGCAGCCGGCTCAGCCAGCGGGGCTCGTACACGGCGCCGACGAGCACCAGCCGGGCGCTCGGGAGCCTGCCGAGCAGTCGACCGAATCCGGAGATCAGCAGCTCGATGCCCTTCTCCCGATTGACCCGGCCGACG
>JBOGDK010000363.1:0-4966 GCA_050701795.1 Micromonosporaceae bacterium | reverse complement strand
CCGGGTGCCCCGATCGTGGTCATGTGGCTTCGTGAGGATGGCGGAGAGCCATTTCTCGTACGGGGTACGAAGCCCGTTCTGCACCCACTGCTGCCACTGCGACGGCACGATCCTGGCCAGCGGTCGTAACGTCAC
This sequence comes from Micromonosporaceae bacterium, assembly GCA_050701795.1. GTDB lineage: Bacteria > Actinomycetota > Actinomycetes > Mycobacteriales > Micromonosporaceae > WHSM01. The sequence goes on along the minus strand of JBOGDK010000363.1, from coordinate 4,831 downwards.
CAGGATGTGCACCCGGGAGCCGCCCATGTCGGCGACCACCCGGCGCATCGCTTCGTTGTCGGCTTCAGAGAAGAACTCCGAGCTCACGACTGCCCGACGGTCGCCAGCAGCCGCGGCGTCGGCGACAAGGTCCTCCCAGTGCCGGATCCGCGGCGTCCCCTCCCCGATCAGGTGCCGCTGCCCGGTGACCGCCAGCGCCGCCCGAGCCGGTTGCGGTTCGGAACCCGGGTAGCTGACACCATGCTCGGCCAGTCGCTCCCGCGCCAGGAAGAACGCGTTCTGCACCGTGGTGGTGCCGGTCTTGTGCGGGCCGATGTGTACCAGGCGGGTGCCGGCTGGCAGCAGGAGGTTCGTCTGTGCGGACAAGGCCGACACTCCTATTCGTGGAGCCGCGACGTGGGACCCGTCACACCCTAGTGAGTTGCTCAGCGTTCACAAGCGGTTCCTGTGATGAGACTGGGCACAGCGAAGATCTGTGCATACAAGGCGTATCCAGCTCCACACAACGCGCACCGGACGCCACATGACGACAGACCGGGTCGACCCGACTCCCGAACCCGGGTGCCCCATCGCCGCCCGACCCCCGACCCCACGGGCGCTTCACCGGCGGCCTGACAAGCGACGGCGTTGGCGGGCCCCCTCGCCCCGCCAACGCCGTACCCGTCGACGTAGGTCACCCCCGCCCCCGAAACCTGCGTCAGGGTCAAATCGAAAGTGCTCAATGAGGCCAACGAGCGTGCCCCTGATCGGTTGCGGCCCTCCTGAGACGATTATCCCTCGTCATAGGTACACAACCGTTATGACGGGAATCGCCTAACAGGCCCGGTAAAGCTAGCCTGATCGGCGTAGCCCACCCCCCGCCGTGGCCAGAGTCGTACCCGTGGCCGCGGTGGCCGGCCGCCACAGGAGTGCGCAGCGATGACCACACAGTCTCGTACCACCCCGGAAGAGGCTCCCGACGGCCCGAGCGACCCGGAACTGATCAGCGCCGTACGCGCCGGCGACACCGACGCCTTCACCACCCTCTACGGGCGCCACCACCAGGCCGCCACCCGCCTGGCCCGCACCCTCACCAACACGGACACCGACACCGACACCCTCGTCGACGAAGCCTTCACCCATGTCCTGACCACACTCCAGGCCGGCGAAGGACCCGACCTCGCGCTACGCCCCTACCTCCACACCACCATCCGCGACACCCACACCAGCACCGAACCCCCCACCGACACCAGCACCGCCACGGCCACGTCAACGTCCACTCACACCAGCACGGCCACCGACGACGACTCCAGACCCACCCTCGCCACCCAGGCCTTCCACACCCTCCCCGAACGCTGGCAACTCGTCCTCTGGCACACCGACGTCGAAGCCGAGGACCCCACCACCATCGCCCCACTCCTTGGCCTGACCCCCAACGGCGTCACCGCACTCGCGTACCGCGCCCGGGAACGCCTCCGCCACGCGTACCTGCGAGCCCATGCGGCGGATTCGCCGGTGCCATCGGAGTGCGCCGCCCTGGCGCCCCTGTTCGCGGCCGAGTTCCGAGGTGACCTTTCGACGCAGGATCAGGAGAAGCTGACCGGGCACCTGGCCGACTGCCCGAGTTGCCCGGACCGGCACGCCGAGCTGGCCGACCTGGAAGCCGACCTCGCGGCGTTCATCGCGCCTGGCGTACTCGGCGAGACCTGGGCTACGTACCTGGGCCGCCCCGCTGGGGGCGCCAGGCGCGGCCACCGCCTGCTCGCCGCGGTCGTCGCGTGGCCCGGAAGCGCCGTGACCGCCGTGCGTGGCGCCGTACGCAGAGCCGCGGGCGCGGTGCGCGGTGCCCTGCGGAAAGTCGGCGCCCGGAACACCGCGATCGGGGCCGGTGCCGCAGCAGCGGTCGCCGCCGCGGCCATCGCCGCGATAGTGCTCTCCCCGGACGCGACACCCTCCACGCCGCAGCCTGAAGCCCCGGCCGCCGGCCCGGAAGCGCCGGGCAGCGCGCCAGGAGCCCCCACCGGCAGCCCGGTCGATCCGTCCGCATCCGCGGGTCAGCCGGAAACCGCGCCGTCAGGCGGATCACCCGGCCGGCGCAGTGGCGCTCCGGGGGACGGACCCAGCACGAAGCCCGGTGCCAGCAGCCGGCCACCGCTGCTGCCCAGCCCTCCGGTGGTGATCCCCACGTTGCGGCCGTCCCTGTCCTCGGGGAAGTCGGGAGAAGTCGCCGTCTCGGTCGAGTACCGCGGCGCCAGGAGGTCCGGCGGCGCAGCGGACACATCCGACGCCGACACCATGACGCTCGACGTACGGCTGCCGCACGGGGTTCGCCTCACCAGCTCGCGGGCGGGGGACGGCTGGCAGTGCGGGTCGACCGGCGACGGTGTCCGGTGCACCCGTACGGCGATCGCCCCGGGCCAGTCCACCACCGCCGAGGTCCAGCTCCACGTCGACAAGGACGTCGCCGGAGAACACGAGATCACCGCCACCGCCGTCCTGGACGGGGAGCGGGCAACCCGGACAGACCAGGTCATGATCGACGGTTAGCCGGGTACGAACATCACCGTGACCACGAAAGGCTGGGCCACCCCGCTGGATTCGACCCGGACGCTCCAGGAGGGGTGCACGCCGCCGGTACTCTCGACCGGTGCTTAACGACGGCGGGCCCACCGAGACCCCGACCCGCGAGCCGGAGCCGGGTGGGCTGGTGCACCGCCTCACCGCGCGGATCTCCCACCTGGTCCACGAGCTGGGGAAATTCGGCGTGGTCGGCGGAGTCTCCTTCCTGATCGACCTCGCCGTGTTCAACATGTGCCTGCTCTACCTCGAGTTGGGCCCGCTGACCTCGAACACCATCTCCGTGACGGTGTCGGCCACGGTCGCGTTCGCCGGTAACCGGTTCTGGACCTGGCGGCACCGGCGGGCGACCGGCCTGGCGCGGGAGTACTTCCTGTACTTCGTCTTCAACGCCGTCGGCCTGCTGATCAGCATCCTGTGCCTCGGCTTCAGCCACTACATCCTGGGCAACATCTGGTCGGTGTTCGCTACGCCGCTGGCCGACAACGTCTCCGCGAAGGGCTTCGGTCTGGTCCTCGGGACGTTGTTCCGGTTCTACTCGTACCGCCGGTGGGTGTTCCTGCCGCCCGAGGCACCGGCGGTCGATCCACACACCGGCCTACCCGAGGTGCCCGCCGCGGGGCCACCTGGCATTCCGGAGTGGTACTACGAGGACCTTCACCCGGGCCGCCGGTTCGACCTCGGGATCACCGTCGTCGACGAGGACGACATGCTGGCGTACGCCCAGCGGTACGACCCGCAGTGGTACCACGTGGATCCGAAGCTGGCCGCCGATGGCGAGCACGGCGGGCTGATCGCGAGCGGCTGGTTCACCGCCAGCCTGTTCATGCGGGCGTACGTGGACCACGTACTGACCAGGGCAGCGGCGTACGCGTCGCCTGGCGTGGAGGAGCTGCGCTGGACCGCCCCGGTACGAGCGGGTGACCGGCTCGCCGGGTCGCTCGAGGTGGTCGACCGCAAGCCGTCCGTGTCCCGTCCAGAGCTCGGGACCGTCATCCTCGCCGGAAAGCTGACCAAGGTCGGCCCCTCCGACAAGCCGGTCGAAGAGGTGCTGCGGATGCGGTTCCGCGGCTGGTTCGCGATGCGCGACAGCGGCGACGCGCGCGATCAGTGACCCGGCCGCCTGGTATCACAGCTCACCCGGGGCGGCAGCCGGGGGTGGGTGCTGTGTCCGGACATATCACCCGGTTCTTTGAAATGCGTCACTGTTGGTAAGCGAGATGTCACAATATGCACCTGAAGCGATGTCGGCATGTGACCACGACCCCCGTCGCCGCCGGGTGAGGTTCCGCGCTGAGAGTCAGCGCACGTGGACTATGTCCCCGGCGGCGACGGGCGTGTGGCCCTCGGTCGTGGCGACCACGAGCCGGCCGTCACGGTCCACGTCGACCGCCTCGCCTTCAAGGTCTTCCCCGCCCGGGAGTCGGACCCGGACCGCGCGGCCCAGGGTGTCGCACCACCGGAGATAGTCCTCACGCAACCCGGAGCGGTCCGGGTCGCCATCGGCGGCCCGCCAGTCGGCGTACCCGGCCGCGAACTCCCGCAACAGCGCCCGCAGCAGCGGGTCGCGATCCGTACACGCCGAGTTCGACAGCGTCAACGAGGTCGCGTCCTGGCGTGCAAGCTCGTCGGCGCGCAGCGACACGTTGAGCCCGATCCCGATCACCACCGCCCCGTCCGGGACCACCTCGGCGAGCACCCCCGCACACTTGCGCAACGGAGCCGCCGGGGCGTCCCCGCGCTGACCACCGGTCGCATCGGCACGCCCGCCGACCAGCAGGTCGTTCGGCCACTTCAGTACGGCGGACACCTCGCCCAGCCGGCGGACCGCATCGGCCAGGGCGACTCCGGCGAGCAGCGGCAGCCAGCCGTACCGACTGGGCGGCAGCGCCGGCCAGCCGCGGTCCGGCACCGGGGCGCCGGGCCGTGCCAGAAGACTCAACGTCAGGCCGGCACGAGGCGGCGACTCCCAACCCCGCCCCAACCGGCCACGACCCGCGGTCTGGTGCTCAGCCACCAGCACGGCGCCCTCAGCCGCACCCTCCCGCGCGGCCGCCACCAGGTCGGCGTTGGTCGACGCGGTACGCGGCACCACCCGCACATCCGTCCACAGCGCGCCAGTACGCACCACCGCGCGCCGCAACGCCGCCTGGGACAACGGCGGGCGGGTCAGGTCCGTGTACGGAGATGCCGCCATGCCGCGCAGCCTATGCCCTCAACTGCCGTTCCCCGACGGCCTCACCCCCGTCGACGGGGTGGTCGAGCTGCGTACCCA
>JBOGDK010000362.1:0-4986 GCA_050701795.1 Micromonosporaceae bacterium | reverse complement strand
ATGAAGGGCTCAACACTGCCGCCGGACACCGCCGTCTGGTTCACCCGCTGAGCCACGATCAACTGTCGCCAGGACGTTCGACCCTGCGCGTGCTCACACGCTGCCCGCGGCCACCCGACCGTCGCCCCTGGCCCGGGTCGGGTGCGCGATGGGGGCTTTGGGGTTTGTGGGGGTTTACACGCTTGCAGCCATCCTGGTAGCTTGCTGCAAATTCAGCAAGAACTTGCGAAGCCAACCCAGCATTCGCCAGCTCGCAACGGGCCAACAGGGCTCGCGGGCGCTTCCGAGCCAGGTGGTCACCATGCCTCTGCAGCCGAAACTTCGTGCCGTCACCGCGCTCGTCATTGGTCTCGCCGCTGGGCTGGTCGGTGGATCCGCACCGCAGCCCGAGCCGGCACACGCCTCGCCCGGCCACCCTGGAGCCAAGGACGTGATCGTCCACATGTTCCAGTGGCCCTGGGCGTCGATCGCCGCCGAGTGCACGAACGTGCTCGGGCCCAACGGCTTCGGCGGGGTGCAGGTCTCGCCGCCGCAGGAGCACGTCGTACTGCCCGGGTCGGGCCACCCGTGGTGGCAGGACTACCAGCCGGTCAGCTACCAGCTGACGTCCCGGCGCGGCGACCGTACGGGGTTCGCGAACATGGTCCAGACATGTCACACCGCGGGGGTCAAGGTCTACGTCGACGCCGTGGTCAACCACATGGCGGGTGGCGGCTCCACCGGGCCGGGAAGCGGAGGCTCCAGCTACAGCCACTACGGCTACCCGGCCGTCCCGTACGGCGATGGCGACTTCCACCACTGCGGCCGCAACGGCAACGACGACATCGTCAACTGGGGCGACCGCTGGGAAATCCAGAACTGCGAACTGGTCGACCTGTCTGACCTGAAGACCGAGGCGCCGTACGTCCGCGAGAAGGTCAGGGCGTACCTGGACGACCTGCGGTCGTTGGGGGTGGACGGGTTCCGGATCGACGCCGCCAAGCACGTACCGGTGGCCGACCTGCAGGCCATCTACCCCTCCGGCGGCTACGTCTTCCAGGAGACCATCGAAGGCGGCGCCGGCGAGCCGAGCCCCACCGAGTACGCCGGGATCGGCGACGTCACCGAGTTCCGGTACGGCGACGTCGTCGGTGGCGCCTTCGCCGACGGCAACCTCGCCCACCTCAACACCGTCGGCGACCGGATGCTGCTGCCCAGCGGGGACGCCGTGGTGTTCATCGACAACCACGACACGCAACGCAACGGCCGCGCCAAGTTGACACACAAAGACGGCACAAGGTACGCGCTCGCCGAGGCGTTCATGCTCGCCTGGCCGTACGGCGTACCCAAGGTGATGTCCAGCTACCAGTTCTCCGGGCACGACCAGGGGCCGCCCGCCGCCTCCGACGGCACCACCAGCCCGGTGAGCTGCGGCGACGGCTGGGTCTGCGAACACCGGTGGCGCACCACCGCGAACCTGGTCGGCTTCCGGAACGCGGTCGCCGGCACGGGGGTCAGCCACTGGTGGAGCAACGGGTCGAACCAGATCGGCTTCGGGCGTACCGGCAAGGGGTACGCCGCCTTCAACCGCTCCGGCGGGCCGATGGCGCGGACGTTCCAGACCGATCTGCCGGCGGGCACCTACTGCGACGTGGCGAACGGGGACGTCACCGGCGGGTCCTGCTCCGGGACGACGTACCCGGTGGACGGAAACGGGCGGTTCGCGGCGACCGTGCCGGCGAACGGGATGCTGGCGCTGCACGTCGGCGCGCGGGTCAGCGAGTGCACCACGGTCGCGGCGGACTTCGCGGTCAACGCCGAGACGGTCTGGGGCGAGAACGTCTACCTGGTCGGCAACCGTCCCGAGCTGGGCAATTGGGATCCCGCCAAGGCAGTGCCGCTGTCATCTGCGACGTACCCGACCTGGCGCGGCACCGTGAGCCTGCCGAAGCAGACCACGATCGAGTACAAGTACGTCAAACGCAACGGCTCCCAGGTGATCTGGGAAACCGGCGGCAACCGGGTGCAGAGCACCGCAAGCGGATGCGCTGTCAGCTTCCAGGACGCATTCCGGAGCTGACCGGCTCCGCGGCGGCGCCGCGGTGGTCGAGCAGGGCGGCCACCTTCGCGGCCTCCGGAGCATTGATCCCCTGGAAGATCCGCAATGCCTCCCGCCACCGCGACGCCGCCGCGTCCGGATCACCAGTGGCGGCCAGCGACTCCCCCAGCTCGGTGAGGATCCGGGCTTCCCACAGCGGTACGGGGCGCTCCCGCTGTGCCTGGAGCGCGGAATCCGCGAGCGCCACCGCGTCGGCGTGCCTGCCCTCGGCTCGCGCCACACCCGCCAGGCCCACCAGCGCCAGCGGGCGGCCTCGACCGTCACTGAACTCCGTGAAGATCTCCATGCTGTGTTCCAGCAGCGCCCGGGCCTGACCCAGCCGGCCCCAGCACCGGTACAGGTTTCCCAGACCGCGCGCCAGGTACCCCTCGCTGCGCCGGTCGCCGAGCCACTGCATGATGGCCAGCCCTCGCTGGTAGGCCGCCGCCGCGTCGTCGTACCGGCCCTGCTGTCGGCGGATGTCACCGAGGGTACGCAGCCCGAACGCCTCCCAGCGCCGGTCGGCGAGCGCGCGCAGGATGTCCAGGCACTCGGACACGTCATCGCCGGCCTTGTCGAGCACCCCCAGCAGCTCCCGTACCGCCGCCCGGCTGAGCAGCAGGTACGCCTCCCATCGGCGGTCTCCCAGCTCGCGGAACAGGGTCAGTGACTCGTCGAAATACCGCACGGCATCGTGGTGCGCTCCCTGGTGCCGCAGGGTGTTCCCGATCGAGCGGCGCGCGAACGCCTCGCCCCGGCGGTCGCCACAGGCCACGAACCGGCGCAGGGCGGCGCGGGCGTACCAGAGCGACTCAGTGGTACGGCGATCGTCCAACCGCCCCATCGCGATCTCGTACCGGACGTGCGCCGCCTCCCGGTAGCGCCCCAACTCGGTGAAGTCCCGCAGCAGCACGCCGAACGGCTCGTCGGACTGCGTACCACGGTCGGCCAGCAGCAGCGTCCCGTCGTACCGGGCAAGCCCCAGGGCGTACGGGTCGCCGGAGGCCCGGGCGGCGGCTATCGCGAGTTCGTTGACCCGCCGCCAGTCGTCCCAGTACGAACGCAGGTCGAAGAACCCGACGGTGGCCGCCGCGGTGCACCCGGTCAACGCCCACAGCTGGCCGGCGTACCCGGCGGACACCACGGCGAGCAGCGCGGTACGTTCCGCCGCGAACCAGCCGACGGGGTTCCCCCGTGCCGCCGCCGCCAGCGGCCCCGGCGGTCGCCACAGTTGCAGCTCCGGCGGTCCGGTGGGGGCGAGCCGTCCCGGGCGCAGCGCCTCGTCGGCGTACCGGGCCAGCCGGCAGTACCCGGCGAGCACACGTACCAGGGCGTTGCGTCGTTCCCCGGGGCCGTCCTCGGCCGCCGCGCGCTCGGCCGCGTACAGCCGGAACAGGTCGTGGAACTGGTAACGCAGCCCGCCCGTGGAGTCCCTGCCCGCCACCTGCAGCAGCTGTGCGTCCACCAGGTGTTCGACGGCGGTCTCGGCGCCGGTCAGATCGATGTCGCAGGCTGCCGCCACCACCCAGACCGGAAAGTCCCGGCTGGGGACCTCCGACAGCAGCCGGAAGGCGCGCCGCGATACGACGTCACACGACTGGTAGCTGAGCGCGAAGGAGGTCCGGACATCGAGGTCACCGACGCTCAACCCGGCTAACCGGTCACGTTCGTCGGTAAGGTGGCGCACCAGGTCGCTGAGCGACCAGTGCGGCCGGGACGCCAGTTTCGCCCCGGCCACCCGTACCGCGAGCGGCAGCTGACCACACAACTGCGCGATCCGCTCCGCGGAGCCGACATCCTCGGCGACCCGCGCTTCGCCGGCGATCCGTCGTAGCAGGTTGACCGCCTCCGCCGGCTCCAGCAGCGGCAGGTCGATGTCGAGTGCGCCCTCCAGCCCGGGCAGCCGGCGCCGGCTGGTCACCAGCACCGCGTGTCCCGAGTCGCCGGGCAGCAGCGGGCGTACCTGGCTCACGTCCACGGCGTCGTCCAGCACCACCAGCATCCGGCGTCCGGCCAGCCGACTCCGGTAGAGCTGGATCCGCTCGGAAAGGCTGTCCGGAATCCCGGCGCCGTCGCTGCCGAGCGCACTCAGGAACCACGCCAGGACGTCCGCGGCGGGCACCGCCGCCCCCTCAGCACCTCGCAGTACGGCGTAGAGCTGCCCATCCGGGAAGCCGGCACGGATCCGGTGTCCCGCCTGCACCGCCAGGGCGCTCTTTCCGACTCCGGCTTTCCCGCTGACCACCACGATCCGGCTGGCTCCGTCGGCAGCCGGGAGCTGCGCGAGCAGGGCGTCGCGAACCGTCGTCAGTGGCGCCTGACGGCCGGTGAAGTCGGTGATGCCCGAGGGCAACTGAGCTGGTGGTTCGGGTCCCGTGAGCTGAATCGGCGCGGTGGCGGGTGTGACGTCGAGCTGCGGGTCGCCCGCCAGGATCGCCTGGTGCAGGCGGGTCACCTCGGCACCCGGCTCCAACCCCAGGTCCGCCACCAGGCAGTCCCGCAGCCGCCGGTACGTCGCCAGCGCCTCCGCCTGCCGGCCACAGCGGTAGAGAGCCAGCATCGCCTGTCGCCAGTACCCCTCCCGCAGCGGATGCTCGTGGGTCAGCCTCTGCAGTTCCCCGATCAGGTCGCGGTGCCGACCGAGCCGCAGGTCCGCGTCGATCCGCGCCTCGACAGCGTCGGAGCGCGACTCCTCCAGCGCGACGGCCCAGGGTCCGAGTAGCCGTCCGGCGTCGACGTCGGCCAGCGCCTGCCCGCGCCACAGGTCCAGCGCGTCACGCAGCGTGCTCGCCGCGGTTGCGGGATCACCGGCGGCCGCGGCGCGATGCCCATCGGCGAGCAGTCGGGTGAACTGCACGGCGTCCACCTGCTCGGGCGTCACGTGCACCGTGTAACCGCCGGCAGAGGTA
>JBOGDK010000361.1:0-4993 GCA_050701795.1 Micromonosporaceae bacterium | reverse complement strand
TGGTGGCCGAGGTGGCCGCGGCCGGCAAGCTGCCGGTGGTGCTGTTCACCGCGGGCGGGATCGCGTCGCCGGCGGACGCGGCGATGATGATGCAGATCGGTGCCGAGGGTGTGTTCGTGGGTTCCGGGATCTTCAAGTCGGGGGATCCGGCGAAGCGGGCCGCCGCGATTGTGAAGGCGACCACCTTCCACGACGACCCGGACATGATCGCGAAGGTGTCCCGGGGCCTGGGCGAGGCGATGGTCGGTATCAACGTCGACACGCTGCCCGACGAACAGAAGTACGCCAAGCGCGGCTGGTAATCGAGGCGATGTGGGGTCACACACCGCCCGGCGCGTGGTGGTGTGGCCAGGGTGTTGGCCGGCCGGTGTTAATTTGCTCGGCATGACCAGCGCGAAGTCCGTACCTGGATCCACCCCGGAGCCGCCGGTTCGCAGCGGAGAGCTGCTGCGTCACCTCGCGAAACCGGGTAATGCCAAGACGATGCTGACGGTCAAGGTGGGGCTGATCGCCAACGTCGCCTTCGCGGTCATGGTCGGCTACATGGTCGCCTTCCCGGTCAACCTGATTGTCATCGCCGCGGCTATCGGGATCGTGATCGCGGTCTGGTTCTTCATCTACCGGCCGACTCGCGAACAGTTCGCGAGCAGCACCGATCCGGACTCCCGGATCGAGCTGCTCGTCGTGCCCGAAGGTCTGGTGACCCACGGCGGGCTGGACGTCTACTGGCGCGAGATCGAGACCGTCCACGTCGACGAGCGCGAGTACCAGGGCAAGGGGATCAACGTCCACGTCATCGTCACGCTCAACACCGACGACGTACGTGACCGCGCCACCAGCAATCAGCGCATGGCGTTCATCCCGTTCGGCAAGAAGATCGACGTGGAGCTTGGCATGATCCCCAAGGCCACGCGGAAAATGACTTCCACCGTGCTGCGTGAGCAGTGTGAGCGCGTCGGTGTGCCCTTCAGCTCCGAACGCCGCGTCGTGGTCTTAGCAGTCGGAGTCTGAGGGTTACCCCTTGAACGAACACGGCTGGCGTCAGAGGGGAGTCGGCCACCTCGGGCCTCAGGCTCCGGAGTCGGTCTGGGGGATGACGTTGGTCATCGGCTGCGCGTATCGCCGGCGGACGCGGCGACGATGATGCAGCGCGGTGCCGAGGGTGTGTTCGTGGGTTCCGGGATCTTCAAGTCGGGGGATCCGGCGAAGCGGGCCGCCGCGATCGTGAAGGCGACCACCTTCCACGACGACCCGGACGTGATCGCGAAGGTCTCCCGGGGCCTGGGCGAGGCGATGGTGGGGATCAACATCGCGGAGCTGTCCGAGCACGAGCGACTGGCTACCCGGGGGTGGTGACCCGCCACCCGGGTTGGTGACCGGAATACGACGGCGGCTCGCGTCACCGAAGTCTCTGATGCTGCTTGGCGGGTCGGTGAGGCACGGATCTACGCTCAGCGACTGCGTTGTGGCACCATGGTGCGCCTTGACGGGGCGCGGGGTGCGTGGCGGACTGGCGGTTCGCAGCCATCCCGGTGACAGCGGGCTGAGACGGCGCGGCCGCCAGCTTGCACACGTGGGGAGTCGCATGGTCAGCAAACGGTGGTACGCGGTCCGCGGGTGTGCTCTCGCCGCCGCGCTGTGCGTCGCGCTCGGTGGGTGCGTCACCGCGTCGCCGGAAGAGAGCGAGCGCGCGTCGTCGACGCCGCCGACAGCAGCGCCGTCACCGACCCCGGCAGCGCTACCAAACTGCGACACGGTGTCGGAGATCGTCCGGGATTATTTCCATTCGTACGAGTTAGACCCGGACAGCGATGAATACACAAGCAGCAAAAGGGAAAGCCGATGGTGCAATTTCCGCGGGGAGTTTCGCCTGCCGGGCAAGCCCGTGACCAAGGTGCTCGTCGATATGGATCGGGTTGTCAAGCTCCGGTTGTCGGCCGACACTCTGACAGATGAGGCGACCGGCATCGCTAAGGAAAGACTCGATACGGGTTGCGATGAGGGGAGCTTCAAACCCCTTGACGGGGACTACGACTTCGCGGCGTGGTGCTCCGCGCTGAATCCCATCTCGCTGATCGTGGTAACCGCGCTGGTCAAAGGGAACCTGGCGGTGACGGTAGCGATCCTAGCGAAGCAGGCCGGCAGTTCGGCGGTTGGGAAAGCGAAGGCGCGTGGCGTGGATGCCGCGTTCGAACTGATGAGAATCGCGACTGAAGGGGGGTAGCGGTATGGCGCCTTCGAACAAGCTCGTGGATGCCATGTCCGATATCGAGGTCACCGTGACCTCGCCGGACCGGTGCATTCAGGTGACCGTGCACCGCGGCGGCATCGAGATCGAGTTGTCGCGGGATTCGTTCGAGAAACACAGCCCGGCGTCACTGTCGACTGCGGTCAACAAGGCGATCTCTGCCGCCGGAGACGGATTCGGCCAGGTTGTCCGCCAGGCCAACAGTCAGATCCGCGAGGAGTGGGACGACTAGATGCGCGTTAACACCGACGAGATGATCGCCTACGGGAAAGCCCGCAACGGCGACGGCATGGTGTGCGCCGCCGCCAAGCACCTGTTCGAGAAGGTCGGTACGCTGCCGGCCAACCACTGGGGACGACTGCCGTCGTCGGCCGACTGGCGCAAGGGATGGGACGCCGGGGCCGAGGACCGGACCGCCGATGCCAGGTCCGCATCCGATGTCCTGCTGGACACCTCGGAGGGTTTGCTGCGCGCCATGGCCAACTACACCAACACCGACATCGCGGCGTCGGTCAGCCTCGAGAAACTCGATCCGGGTATCAAACCCTACCTGCGTTCGGACATCCGGGACGACATGGCCTACGACGCCGGACGCTATGGTGGCGACGGCGGGGGCGGATTCGATCCGCGGTACCGCGCCGGCGACGATCCCGACAGCCCTCTTCCTGTTGACTCGCCTCCCGGGAACTCACTGGCCGCTGATGCGCAGTACCGCGACGAGTACGCGAAGTTCATGGCGAAATACGCGAGCCTGTTCCGGTCCATCGAAGAGGCGATCAAGGAGTCGGTGGGTGAGGTGCCAGAGGTCTATGAGCCCTACCTCAAACCCGCGATCGAGGCCCGTCCCGACGTCATTGAACGATACGCGGACGAGGTGGATGTCGGGTGTGACGCATACGACTACGTATTCGGTCGCCTTCGGTATGAGGGGGAATACCTCGGTGGGTGGTGGGACGGAGACGGCGGAAGGACTTTCAGGATCTGGGCGAAAATCGTCGAGGGGTACGTGACCGAATGCTGGAAAGAAGCGCGCTGGCTGGCGACGCAGGGTCACGCCGCGAGCGGAATCATCAAGAACGTGCGGAGCACCTTCGCCAAGACGATCGACACCCATCTTGAAAAGCTCAAGGACGCCTACTCGGAATATCGGTACCGGTACTTCTGGGAAGGGGCGAAGGTGGTGGCGGGACTCGCGGCATGGGACGCCACTGTGCTCAAAGGCGACAACTGTGCGGAAGCCTTGAGAGCCGCGTACCAGGAGTTCAGGACCGACATCAGAACCGCGTTGGACGATGCGGATCAGGGCCAGCCGTGCAAGCTCGGCTCCGAGGACAGAGACCGTCCCAAGAAGCCGGAACTTCGTGTTGACGACTGGAAGCACCCACACGAATGGTGACCCCGGCCGAGCGCCTCGGTCGGCGGCCTCCGAGTTGTCGTCAAGTCCTTCGATCATGCCTACAACCCGCATCCGCTGCAGTGAGCGGTACAGCGTGCCGGGCACTGAGCCGGATCTCGCCCCCGGAAAGCCGCTCCACGTCGGAGCCCACAAGAGGCGGCATAGGCTGGTATCCGCTGCAAGGTCGGGAGGAGTGAGGGTGTCCACGATCGGCGTACTGGCCCTGCAGGGGGACGTGGCAGAGCACGTACGGATGCTCGGCCAGGTGGGTGCGTCGGCGATCCCGGTACGCCGGCCGGAGGAGTTGCTCGGCGTCGACGCGTTGGTGATCCCCGGTGGCGAGTCCACCACGATCAGCAAGCTCGCGATCGAGTTCGAGGTGGCCGATCCGATCGCCAAGCGGGTCGCCGAAGGGATGCCCACGTACGGCTCCTGCGCCGGCATGATCATGCTCGCCGAGCGGGTCCTCGACGGCCGGGACGACCAGCGGAGCTTCGGCGGGATCGACATGACGGTGCGCCGCAACGCGTTCGGTCGACAGGTCGACTCGTTCGAGTTCGATCTGGCGATCACCGGCATCGATGGCGGCCCGGTGTACGCCGTGTTCATCCGGGCGCCATGGGTGGAGTCGGTGGGTCACTCCGTCGAGGTGCTCTCCCGGATCGAGGGGGGGCACGCCGACGGTAGGATCGTCGCGGTACGGCAGGGCAACGTGCTCGCCACGGCATTCCACCCGGAGCTGACGAACGACCTTCGGGTCCACCGGCTCTTCGTCGACATGGTGCGCGCCGTTGGCTGACAGCGCCGGAGCAGACTTCTGGTACGGAGGGATAGATGAGCGGCCACTCCAAGTGGGCGACCACCAAGCACAAGAAGGCCGCCATCGACGCCAGGCGCGGCAAGCTGTTCGCCCGTCTGATCAAGAACGTGGAGGTGGCCTCGCGTACCGGGGGTGGCGACCCGTCCGGTAACCCGACGCTGTTCGACGCGATCCAGAAGGCGAAGAAGAACTCCGTACCGAACGACAACATCGATCGGGCGGTCAAGCGCGGTGCCGGTCTGGAGGCAGGGGGCGCCGACTACCAGACGATCATGTACGAGGGGTACGGCCCCAGCGGCGTGGCGCTGCTGATCGAATGCCTGACCGACAACCGCAACCGGGCCGCCACGGACGTACGTACCGCGCTGACCCGTAACGGGGGCAACCTCGCCGACGCCGGCAGCGTGTCGTACATGTTCAGCCGCAAGGGCGTGGTGATCGTCCCGAAGGCCGGCGGGCTCACCGAAGACGACGTGCTCGCCGCGGTGCTCGACGCGGGCGCGGAGGAGGTCAACGACCTCGACGAGTC
>JBOGDK010000360.1:0-5044 GCA_050701795.1 Micromonosporaceae bacterium | reverse complement strand
TCGTACTCTCCGTCGTTGCCGCGGCGCGTGGTGGTCATCAGGAACGCCTCGGCCATGTACCCGATCGTGCGGCAGCTCGCCACTTCCTCCTTTGCCGCCACCAGGGTCCGGGTCAGGCCGCGTACCAGCAGCTTCTTGTACTCCTCGGATTTGTTGTGGGCGCGTACGAACTCCCACCAGGAGACGTACTCCCACTGTCCGAACCGCCGGGCGTCGCAGCTGGTCAGGAAGACCCAGAGACGCTGAGTGAACTCCGTCAGCTCGTGCGGTGGCACCCGGGTGCCCAGCTTGAGGACGCTGACCAGCGTCTGCCGCAGCGTGTCCAGATTGAGCAGCACCGGGTCGACGGTGGACGGTGCCGTGGTGTCCTCGCCGCCGGCCCGGGACAGCCGCAACGTCGAGGCGGGCACCAGGTTGTCCCAGGTCCCGTTCGGGTTGCCCTCGTACGGGATCCGCCGCATGGTGTCCGGTACGTGGTGGTAGAAGCCGGGGAAGAAGCGGAAGCCGTGTTCGCCCGGCAACGGTTTGCGCCCGCCGGTCCCGGTGTCGGGAACCGGGATACTGCGCGCCTTTCCGCCGAGTGCCTTGCGCTCGTACACGGTGACGGTGAAGCCACGTTCGACCAACTCGTGGGCCGCGGCGAGACCGGCCATCCCACCACCCAGCACCGCCACCCGGCGGGCACCGGGACGGGCTGCCGCTGTCGCGGGCAGGGCACCCAGTCCGGTACCGGCCATCACCGCGCCCGCGGCTGAAGCGGTACGCAACAGGGTGCGGCGGGTCAGGTGTGGTTGCTGTTCCACGGCGGTCTCCTCGCCCGAGCTGCGATGTGTCAGGTCGGACAGTGTGTCGAAGGCCGGGACAACACGCCATGGTGCGCGGACGCCGACTCGCGGCGGCACCGTGCCCGGGAGATCGTCCACGCTGGACAGTGGTGGACACCGCGCTAGCGTCTGATGCCCACCCCGGCCAGGGTGGCGGCTCGCGTCGGCTGGTCACTGAACTCGTCGCCAGGAGAGTCCGGCCGCCATTCCGGGGTGAACACCAGCCCCGGCTCGACCAGGTCGTAGCCGCCGAACAATCCGGTCACCTGGGATCGATCCCGTAGCGTCAGTTCGATCTGGTTCTGGGTCGACACCCGGCTCGCCAACCCCGCATGTTGAGCGGTCTCGCCCTCCTGCGTGGCGTGCGAGATCGCCAGGTAGCTGCCCGCGACGGTGGCCCCGCCCAGTCGGGCCACGATCCCGGCCGGGTCGTCCTGGTCGGGTACGAAATGCAGCACCGCCAGCAGCAGCACCGCCAACGGCTGGTCGAAGTCGAGCAACTGGTTCACCTGAGGGTGGTGCAGGATCCGCTCCGGATCCCGTAGGTCAGCTCGGACTGCCACGGCATCCGGATTGTTCGCGAGAATCGTGTTGCCGTGACTCACCGCGACCGCGTCCACGTCGACGTACACCACCCGGACGCCTGGGGCGGCCTGCTGCGCGATCTCGTGGACATTGCCCACCGTGGGGATCCCGGACCCGAGGTCCAGAAACTGTCGAATCCCTGACCGGGCCAGGAAACGCACCGCCCGGCGCAGGAACGACCGGTTGGCCCGGTTCACGGCTGGAAGCTCCGGCATCGCCTGGTTGATCTTTTCGGCGACCATCCGGTCCACAGCGAAATTGTGGGAGCCGCCCAGGTTGTAGTCGTAGATCCGGGCGGCGCTGGGCCGATCCAGATCCGTGTCGTGGGGCGTCCGGTCCGACCGACTCATGGGCGTCAGTCTCCCGCACCGCAAGCGTTCGGGGAAGCCCTCGGGGGGTACGGCCTCCCCCTCCCAGCCCCGCTAGCTGCGCATTTACGCCCGTACCATGGCATCGACGAACGCTGCACCGGGAGGGGCACGATGGCGGAGGCCGAGTTCTGGAACGACGTGGACAGCTACCTCGTACGGTATGGCGGGCAGTTCGTGCCGGCGGTGATCGAACGGGCACAGGGCTCGTACGTCTACGACAGCACGGACCGGGCGATCCTGGACTTCACGTCCGGGCAGATGAGCGCCATCCTCGGCCACGCCCACCCCGAGATCGCCGACACCGTACACCGGTACGCAACCTCACTGGACCACCTGTTCAGCGGGATGTTGAGCCGCCCCGTCGTGGACCTCGCGCGCACCCTTGCGGCGGCCACTCCTGAGCCGTTGCAGAAGTCGATGCTGCTCACCACCGGTGCGGAGGTGAACGAGGCGGCGCTCAAGCTCGCCAAGCTCTACACCGGCCGGTACGAGATCGTCAGCTTCAGTCACTCGTGGCACGGCATGACCTCGGGCGCGGGGGCGGCGACGTACAGCGCCGGCCGACGGGGGTACGGCCCGCCCGCCCCGGGCAACATCGCGATTCCGATGCCGAACGCGTACCGCAGCCCATTCCAGGTCGACGGCGCGTACGACTGGCGCACCGAGCTCGACTACGCCTTCGACCTGGTGGACCGGCAGTCGAGCGGCAGCCTGGCCGCCTGCATGGTGGAGCCGATTCTCAGCTCCGGCGGGGTGGTCGACCTGCCTGAGGGGTACCTTGCGGCGCTGCGGCGCAAGTGCGTCGAACGAGGGATGCTGCTGATCCTGGACGAGGCGCAGACCGGGCTGGGTCGTACCGGGACGATGTTCGCGTTCCAACGCGACGGTGTGGTGCCCGACATCCTCACGCTGTCAAAGACCCTGGGCGCCGGATTGCCGCTCGCGGCGGTGGTGACCACGGAGGAGATCGAGCATCGGTGTCACGAACGGGGCTACCTGTTCTACACCACCCACGTCTCGGATCCACTGCCGGCGGCGGTGGGCCTGACGGTGATGTCGATCATCGAGCGTGACGGGCTGGTGGCCCGCGCCGCCGAGCTCGGCCGGCGGCTCCAGGACGGATTGCTGGAGCTGCAGACACGTCACGAGTGCATCGGTGAGGTACGCGGTCGCGGCCTGATGCGGGGCGTCGAGCTGGTCCAGGACCGGGAGTCGAAGAGCCCGGCGGACGAGCTGGGCCGGCGGGTCACCACGGAGTGCTTTGACCTGGGTCTGCACATGAACGTGGTGCAACTGCCCGGGATGGGTGGCGTGTTCCGGATCGCCCCGCCGCTGACGGTCTCGGAGTCCGAGATCGATCTCGGTCTGGAGATCCTGGACAATGCGCTAGGTAAAGCGACCGCGCAGCTGTGAAGATCGGACACCTGTGAATGAGGAGTGGTGATGACCCCGATGCTCGACCTTGAACCGGCGGCGCGGCAGCTCAGGACGCTGCTGGCCGGGGTCTCGGATGACCACCTGCCGGCGCCGACCCCGTCGGAAGGTCGCTCCGTGGCGGATCTGCTCGACCACCTGATGGGTCTCACGGTGGCCTTCCGTGACTCTGCCACCAAGACCCCCGGGCTGACGTCACAGCCTCCCGTGACCTCGGCGGAGAACCTGGACCCGGGTTGGCGGGAGAAGCTGCCGGTGCAGCTCGACGACCTGGTGGCGGCCTGGCGGGACCCGGCGGCCTGGGAAGGGATGGCCGAGGCCGGTGGCGTGACGCTGCCGGCGGAGGTGATGGCAGCGGTGGCACTCGATGAGCTGGTGCTGCACGGTTGGGACCTCGCCCGTAGCACCGGCCAGCCGTACCACTGTGACCCCGAGTCGGCTCAGGCGGTGTTCGAGTTCGCCTCGGCGTCGGCCGCTCCCGGCGAGGAGAAGAACCGGGAAGGACTGTTCGGGCCGGTGGTGCCCGTACCCGACGACGCGCCGTTGTTCGACCGGGCGCTCGGCTTCAGCGGTCGCGACCCCGCCTGGACCCCGTGACTCCAGGCCAGCTGAGGGAATGAGCGTCGCGACCGTCAAGGCGACACTCACCGGGGGTTGCTCAACAGACGCTAGGTGACCTGATCTCTGGTGTCAGAACGGCTGGGCACCGGGCCGGCCGTCTTCGATCACGTACCGCGCCTGGCTTCGTACCGGTGAGTCCGGGTTGCTGACGTCGTCGACGAAGAGCAGGTTGGCGCGCCACTGGTCGCGGGTGACGTCGCACCGCACGTAGCCGCGCTGCCGCCCGTTGTAGAACTTGACATGCGGGTTCTCCGGTAGCGCCGCCTCGATCTGGCCGTTGTTGCCCTTGCCGCTGCTGATGGAGGTGCAGGCGATTTCGGTACCGAGGGTCACCGAGGAGGGGTTGGCGAAGTCAGCCTTCAGGTCGTTGACGAAGCTGGCGTGGATGTCGCCGGTGAGCACGACCGGGTTGGAAGGTTGGCGCTCCCGGAGGAACGTCAGGATTCGCTCCCGTGCCGGGACGTACCCGGCCCAGTTGTCCATGTTGTAGAGCGCCGGCTCGCCAGCCTGGAAGTCGAGTTCGGCCATCAAGGTCTGCTGCGCGATGGTGTTCCACCGCGCCCGGGACTCACCGAGCCCGTCCAACAGCCAGCGCTCCTGCGCCGGGCCGGTCATGGTGCGGGTGGGGTCGTACGCCTCCTCACAGCGTTCGGTGACCCCGCCCCCGCATGCCTGGTCGCTGCGGTCCTGCCTGGTGTCGAGCACGCTGAACTCAGCCAGGTCGCCGTACCTGAACCGGCGGTACAGCGCCATGTCGGGGCCGTCCGGCATCGACGCCAGCCGCAACGGCTGGTGCTCGTAGTACGCCTGAAACGCCGCCGCTCTGCGGCGGAGGAACTCTGCCGGGTCGCTGTCAGGATCGGAGTCCTCGTCGGCAAAGTTGTTCTCCACCTCGTGGTCATCGATGGTGACCAACCAGGGGAACGCGGCGTGGGCCGCCCGCAGATCGGGGTCGGACTTGTATTGCCCGTACCGGATCCGGTAGTCCTCCAGCGAGCGGATCTCGTAGTTGGGCAGGTGCCCCCGTCCGATCTGGCCCTGCTGTGGGCCTTCGTAGAGGTAGTCACCGAGGAAGACCACCAGGTCCAGGTCCTGCTCAGCCATGTGCCGGTACGCGGCGTAGTGCCCGGCCGGGTAGCTCTGGCAGGAGGCGACCGCGAATGCCAGGTGCCCGGTTCGCTGGTCAACCCGCGGTGTGGTGCGGGTACG
>JBOGDK010000359.1:0-5048 GCA_050701795.1 Micromonosporaceae bacterium | reverse complement strand
CCAGTCGTTCACCGGGACCGGTCCGGCCCCACCCCGACCAGTGACGTGACGGTCCCCGGTGAACACTAGCCTCGGGGACATGACGTACTCCGGCAAGGTCACCGCTGGCGGGCCGCCGCAGGTCCGTGAACTGTCCGAACTCTCCATAACCAAGACCTCCGTCGGACCTATGGACAACAACGCATACCTGCTGCGGTGCCGGCGTACCGGGGAGCAACTGCTGGTCGACGCGGCCAACGACGCCGACCGGCTTCTCAAGCTCGTCGGCGACGCGGGACTCGCCACGGTGGTCACCACCCACCGGCACCAGGACCACTGGCAGGCTCTCGGCGAGGTGGTCAAGGCGACCGGGGCGCGTTCCGTCGCGCATCAACTGGACGCCCCGGCACTTCCGGTCGAGTCCGTGACCGTGAACGACGGCGACCGGATCGCCATCGGGTCGGCGGAGGTGGAAGTGATCCACTTAGTCGGCCACACGCCGGGCTCCATCGCACTGCTGCACCAGGACCCGGGTGGTACGCGGCACCTGTTCACCGGCGACTCGCTGTTCCCCGGGGGCCCAGGGAAGACCACAGGCGGCGACGACTTCGACTCGTTGATGGGCGATCTGCAGGCCAAGGTCTTCGACCGTCATCCAGACGACACGTGGTTCTACCCCGGCCACGGCGACGACAGCACACTCGGCACCGAACGCCCCGCGATCCCCGAGTGGCTAGCCCGCCGTTGGTGAACAGCGCCAGGGCGTGCAGCGGGATCAGCGCCGCATGACGGTGTCGACCAGGTCAAGACCGAGGTCGGCCCCGAGCGGGTCGGTCGCCGTCAGCCCGGCGTCGATGAACCAGTCAGGCGTGGCCTCAGGATGTGGCCCCACCACACCCACCCTGCCCGACCCGAACCCGGCGACCAGAGCCGCGACGGCCCCGTTCGGATACGTTGCCACCACCGTCACGTCCGGGCCCGGCCGTACCAGGAAGCAGGGTCCGTCCTGGAAGAACAGACCTCTCTGGCGACCTCGCCACCGGACGTGCACGACGGTGTCCTTCCCGGAGCTGACAGTCGCGTCGGCGGTCGAGATGTACTGGTCGGTGTCTCCAGGCAGCAGGTCGAACCCGGGAGTTGCGCCCGCGAGATAGCCACCCAGACAGAAACCCAGGTACCGGCCACCCGACCGTACGAACTCCCGGATCACCGTACGGTGGCGACGCAGGTGCCGGTAACCGTGCGTGAGCCCACCCCCGCCGGGCTGCGCGTACAGCGCCGCGCCGGCCAGCACCGACGCCGACAGCGGTACGTCCTCCCCCGGGCCCACGTACCGCACCCGGAACCGCCACCGGCTTGCCCTCAGCAGTGTCGCCACCGCCTCCGGGCACCCGGGCGATGAAGCCGGCCCCCGGTATACCAGCGCAAGCGGCGGCTCCCTGTGCTCAATCCGGGCGTACCGTTCCGGAGCCACCGGGTGGCTGCTCCGGAACGGCATGCCGAGCAACCCTCGATAGGTCGCCTGCCCGGACCCGGCCAGCAGCCGGTCGCCACACGGCAGCAGTTCAGTGTTCATCCGGTCTTCCCTTCCGACATGAACCACGGGAAGTTCGCTGCGAACGGGTTCGTCACCTGCGGCCTGTCACGGCGGCCCCCGGAACGCTCGGTTACGCCACCCCCTGAGCCGGTACGCCGCGCCACTGGCTGCCTCCGGTGAGGTGCTCGCCCTTCATCAAGAGCGAGAGGGAGCCCAGCGACACGTCCCTACCGACGACCGCGTCGTAGAGCACTATCGCCCGGGTGCCGATCGTGGCGCCCGGTTCCACGGTGACCACGGACATCTTCATCACCCGGTCCTCGAACAGGTGCGTCTGCAGCGACACCTCCGTGCCCACCGTGGCGTCGTCCCCGATGCTCACCAGGTCGAACTCCGTGAGGTACGTGGTGCCGATCCAGGTTCTGCGTCCGACCTGTACGCCGAACCAGCGCAGTACCGGTGGCAGGAACGGGGTCCCGACGAGCAGCCTGATTCCGGCGGGGATGGCGGCGGATTCGTACAGCCCGGTGACGAACTCGGTGCGCCGTACGAAACCGCTCCACAGCGGCTCCACCCGGGGCCGGTAGCTGCCGACGGTGACCCGTTTGACCACCGCGCAGCACCCGATCACCGCCACCCCGGCGGCAATCGCGACCAACGGGGAGAGCAGCGCCGGCACCAGCAGGTCTCGGCCCTTGGCGAGACCGGACAACGCCAACAGGTAGACATAGAAGCTCAACCCCAGCAGGGAAGCGGGCAGCGTGACCCGGAAGAACTCGATCGCCAGCCGGTTCGCGACCACCCTGCGGGACGGCCGGAACGTCTGTTCCTTGGGGAACGTGCCGCTGCTCTGGCGTAACGGCAGGTTCATCGCGGGCGAGCCCAACCAGGACGTGCCCTCCGGTACGCCGTCTTCCGGCGGCACGGTGCACACGCCCACCAGCGAGCCGTCGCCCAGCCTGGTACCGGCCGGCACCAGCGCCGCGTTGCCCACGAACGCCCGCCTGCCCACCAGGGTGGGAAGGAACGCCACCCGTCCGTTGGCGTAGGTGGCGGCGCCCACGCTCGCCATGTCGGCCACGAAACTCTCCGGACCCAGGGTGAGCAGATCCGGGTCGAGGTGCGCGGCGGTGGACACCTCGCTCCCCCGACCCACCCGCGCTCCGAGAAGCCGTAGCCACGGCACCGTATAGAGGGTGGCGTACAAGGAGTTCGTGAAGATCAGGCTGAACTCGAGCAACTTGTCGACGATCCACTTGCGTACCCCCAGGGCTGACCGCACGTC
Source organism: Micromonosporaceae bacterium (assembly GCA_050701795.1). GTDB lineage: Bacteria > Actinomycetota > Actinomycetes > Mycobacteriales > Micromonosporaceae > WHSM01. The sequence continues at coordinate 2,247 of JBOGDK010000359.1, read as the reverse complement.
GTGGATCCCGATGGGCGCGTGCGGCAGCACCAGCCGCTTGCCGAGGGCCACCATTGCGCAGACGGTGAGTACGTACATCAGTCCAGCCGGCAGAGTCGCGATCATCCCGGCGAGTACGCCCCAGTTCAGCAGCGCCCACCACACCAGCGCCACGCTCGGGACGATCATGGCGATCGCGCCGATCTCCAACCCCAGCAGGCCGAGCACCGCCGCACCGACGTGCCGCAGCCGCCAGTCGTGGAGCGGGGCAACGGAGTGCAGCATGCGTTCCACACCGGCGCCGAGTGCGTGGGTTCTACGTGGAGGCGAACCTGTCCACCGCTGCCCCCGAGGCACCCGCTCGTGCGAACCAAGCACCGACTGCTCCCCCAAGGCGGCCCTTCGGCCGACCGAGGCACCGGGCTCGACAACGGAGTTCGCACCGACGAACGCCCCGGCACCCACCGTGATCGGGGCTATGACCAGCCAGCCGTCCGCCACCCGCCAAGGCCGCAGCGACACCCCGTAACCCACAGCGGCGTCGTTACCGACCGTCAGCAGTCGGGGCAGGCTGATCGCGCTTGTCGCGATGACCGTGCGCCTACCCACTCTTGCGCCGAGAAGTCGCAGGTAGGGCGCCATCAGAGGGGACCCGCTGAGAACGGTCAACGGGCCGACCGCCAGCAGCAGGTTCAGTGCCCAGACACGGAAGTAGGTGAGCCCCCACAGCCGGTACCGGCCGGGGCGGACACTCCTCCCCAGGGGACGTATCAGCAGCACCGGCACCACCCAGCGCGCCACGAGGTAGCTGAGCAGCACCGCGAGGATCAGCTGCACCAGCACTTTCACGGAGACCGTGCCGTCGTTGCGGGTGTATACGTAGGACACCGGCAGTGTGGCGACCAGGAGCAACAGGTAGATCGTGGTGGCCTGTCCCGCGCCGGCCGCCGCGATCCGGCCGCTGTCGTGACGCAGCGGGTGCGGCCTTGGCGCCGCCCGCCGTACCGGCGACGGTGCCGCCGCACCGAGGTGAGCCGCGAGGCCCCGGATCGTCGGGTGGTCGTACAGGTCCCGGAGCGCCGGGCGGCCGCCGATCCCGCGTTCCCGCAGCAGTGACACCACGCGTGCCGCGACCAGGGAGTGCCCCGCCAGGTCCGTGAAGAAGTGCGCCTCGACCGACAGCGATTCGGCGTCCACCCCGAACGCCTCCGCCCACCTCTGCCGGACGTCGCTCTCCAGCCTGCCCTCTGCGGGTACGACCGGCCCCCTGGTACGCCGGACCCGGCCACCCGTGGGCGCCGGCAGCCGGGTGCGGTCGACCTTGCCACTCGGCATCGTCGGCAGTGACGCGAGCACCTCGATGAATGCCGGCACCATGTAGCCGGGCAGCCGTTGGGACAGCAGCTCACCCAGTCGGGCCAGGACAGTGTCGTCACTGTCCCCCGGGTCACCGTCCGGGCTGTCACCATCCGAGCGGACCAGGAAGGCGGCGAGCTCTTGGGGCGCCTCTGGCGCCTCCGACGCGGGAACCAGCGCAGCGACCGCGCCGGCTATCGCAGCATCCTCCAGCAGCACGCTCTCGATCTCGCCCAGATCAACGCGGTGCCCCCGGATCTTGACCTCGGCATCGGCTCGTCCCAGGTACTCGATCTCACCGTCTGCGGTGACCCGGCCCAGGTCGCCGGTACAGTACAGCCTGCCTCCGTACGAGGCAGGTGCCAGCGGGTGGCTGATGAAGCGCTCCGCGGTCAGGTCCTCCCGCCCGACGTACCCCCGCGCCACCCCGGGCCCACCGATGCAGATCTCCCCCACGTCGCCGTCCGGCACCGGTTGCCGCGAGTCGTCCAACAGCACGATCGAGTACGTCGGCAACGGTCGTCCGATGGTGACCGGGCGTCCGGGCCGCAATTCGCCCCAGCTCGCCGTGACGGTCGCCTCGGTGGGCCCGTACGTGTTGAGGATCCGCCGCCCGGGCCGGCTCCACCGTTCCACCAGTTGTTCCGGGCACGCCTCGCCACCGACCAGGAGGTTGCGTACCTGTGGCAGTTCCCTCGGGATCGTGGCCAGCAACGTGGGTACGCAGTACAGGACAGTGATGCCGGTGTCCTCCAGGAAGTCCGCCAGCTCGGCTCCCAACCGGCGGGAGTCCGTCGGTCCGGCGACCAGTGTGGCGCCGACCGACCAGGTCGGCCAGACCTCCTCAATGGAGAAGTCGAAGGCGATCGTCATCCCCTGGTACACCCGGTCGTTTGGGCGCACGTCGTACAC
>JBOGDK010000358.1:0-5052 GCA_050701795.1 Micromonosporaceae bacterium | reverse complement strand
CTCACCGACAACGCCACGGTGGATTCAGGCTCAGGGCCTGTGGGGTTCCAAGCCCCGCCGCTGGTCTGATCTGATCTGATCTCTACGCTGCGACGACCGTCCACAGTGCTCTGGCCTTGGCGATCAGAGTCCCGCTGGCGGTGAACAGGCCGGTGGCGTTGACGAACGTCCGGCCGTGGTCGGCCACGCGGCGGGCCACGACGGCGTACTCGCTGCCCGCGACGACGGGCGTGAGCAGCTCGGCGGACATCTGCGTCAGCACCGCGGGGCGCGGGCGCGGATCCTCGGTCCAGCCGCCGGGGCAGTCCAGTGCGCTCCAGACGATCTCCGACGCGACCGGTTCGCCCTGCGAGCCGGCGGGTGTCCAGGTGCAGGCCACCGTGCCGTTGCCGACCGCGCCAGGTGCGAGCAGCAGCCCGTCCCCGGTACGCCGCGGACCGCAGACAAAGCAGTCCGGGAACGGGTGCCCGTCGTGGCCGAGGAAGCCGGCCGACGCCGCCCGGGCGGCCGTTGTCGTGACCGGTGGCGGTCCAGGGATCGGCGTGCGCGTACCCGTGACCGTGGCGAGTAGGCGCTCGTCGAGGTAGAGACCGGTGTGGCTGCCGTTGCCGGACAACTGCATTGGCGTACCCACGGGGACCGGGTCGAGGAGCGTGACCGACGGGAGCAGGCCCGGCGCGGCCGGTGCCGACGCAGCAAGTAGGCCGCAGATGTAGCCGCCGTTGGCGGTGCCCGGCGGCCCGTTGTAGCGGCCGGGCACCTCCACACTTGTGCTCATTTCCCGTCCCCTGCCAGCAGTCGGTCCGCGCTTTGTTCGACCTGTGGTGCGCGGATGACGTCGTCGTGGTGGGCCTGCACGGTGTGGGCGTCCATCCGGCCGTCGATTACCGTACGCCACATACCCGCGCTGTCGCCTGCCCCGAGGACGGCTCCGCACTGGCACTCCTACGTCATGGTCGGCCGGACAGGCAGTGGACTCGCAAGAACCTTCTCGTCCACTTCTGCGCCTCTCCAGTAGCGGCCCTTCGAAGCGGGACTGTCGGGTGTAGTAGTCGATCCGCAACAGTTCGCGTGCCGTCACCGCACTCAGCCAGGACGCGGTCTCGTCCAGGACCGCGTCGTCACCACGAAAGCGGCCGCTTCCTTGATTTGTTGAACACCGATGTTCGAGTTATGGTCTGGCGCATAACTCGTACAGTCCTGTTCGAGGTAGTGGAGGAGTCCGGGTCATGTCAGATCAGTCAGGTGGTACGGCGACGACCGCCACCGCGGAGACGCAGCCGCGCCCCGCGCCGGACCCGAAGCGCTGGAAGACGCTGGCGCTGCTCGGGATTGCCCAGTTCATGTTGATCGTGGACGTGACGGTGGTCGCCATCGCGCTTCCCCACATGGGCGCTGATCTTGACCTGGGGCGTGAGCAGATCACGTGGGTGGTGAGCGCGTACACCCTCGCCTTCGGTGGGTTGATGGTGCTTGGTGGCCGGGTGGCGGATCTGTGGGGCGCCAGGCGTGTGGTGCTGGCCGGGCTGCTCGTGTTCACCGCCGCCTCGCTGGTGACCGGGGTCGCCAACAGCGCCGAGGTGCTGCTCGCCGGCCGGGTGGCGCAGGGGCTTGGCGCGGCCATGTTGTCCCCGGCCGCATTGTCGGTCGTGGTGCAGATCTTCGAGGGTGACGAGCGGAACAAGGCACTGGGTGTCTGGGCTGCCCTGGGCGGGGTCGGGGCGGCGGTGGGCGTCCTGCTGGGCGGGCTGCTCACGGCGGGCCCTGGGTGGCCGTGGGTGTTCTACGTCAACGTCCCGGTCGGTGTCGCGGTAGGCGTTCTGCTGTCCCGGTTCCTTCCCCCGATGGCGCGGTCATCGGTACGTCGTGGTCTCGACGTACCGGGGGCGGTGCTCGTCACTGGTGCGACCGGAGTCGCCATCTACGCCCTGATCGGCGCGGGTGACCGCGGCTGGGGAAGCGGTACGACGCTGTCGCTGCTGGCCACGGCTGTGGTGCTGTACGTCCTGTTCGGTGTGTGGCAGCGGGTGGCGCGTACCCCGCTGATGAACCTGTCGCTGTTGTTCCGGCGGCCGGTCACCGCGGGTACGTTCCTCGTGCTGGTGGCTACCGCGCTGATGGTGGCGGTCTTCTTCCTGGGCACCTTCTACCTGCAGCACCACGCCCGGTACGGGGCACTGGTCACGGGCCTGCTGTTCCTGCCGATCGCTCTGGCGACGATGGCGGGTGCCAACACCGCGGGTCGGTTCATCGGCCGGTTCGGTGCCCGGCTGCTCGCTGTCGTCGGCCTCGGGGTGTCCGCGGTGGGCCTCGCGGTGCCGGCGCTGGTCGCCGGGCCGGTGGCGATGGTGGTCGGCGTCAGTGTGGGCGCCACGGGTATCGGGGCCCTCTTCGTGGTCGCCTCGGCCACGGCGCTCGGGCAGGTCGATCCGGGCGAGGCCGGGGTCGCCTCGGGAATTGTCAGTACGTTCCACGAATTCGGTGCTTCCCTCGGTGCGGCCGTCATCTCCAGCGTGGCGGCGGCGAGTCTGACCGGGGGCACCACCAGCGGGTTCACCGCGGGGTTCACCACGGCGGCTCTGGTCGCGGTGGCTGCCGGGTTCCTGGCCCTGGTGCTGGTCCCGGGTAGGTCCTCGTCGTAACCGCCGGCTCACGTCCCTTCGGGGCTGAGGCGTACCCGGCGGAGTAGTTGCGCGTTGAGCGCGACCACGATCGTGGACACCGACATCAGCACAGCGCCCACCGCGGGGCTGAGGCTGATGCCGGCCCACGCGAGCACCCCGGCGGCGAGCGGGATCGCGACCACGTTGTAGCCGGCGGCCCATGCCAGGTTCTGGGTCATCTTCCGGTACGAGGCGTGGGACAGTCGGATCACCCCGGTGACCCCGCGCGGATCGGACGAGGCGAGCACCACGCCCGCGGATTCGATGGCGACGTCGGTGCCGGCGCCGATCGCGATCCCGACGTCGGCACGGGCCAGGGCGGGGGCGTCGTTCACGCCATCGCCGACCATCGCGACGGTGAGTCCTCGGGACTGCAACTCGGCGACCGTACGGTCCTTGTCGGCGGGCAGCACCTCGGCGAACACCTCGTCCCTTCCGGGTACGAACCCGAGGTCGGCGGCGACCGCCTCGGCGACCGGGCGGGCGTCCCCGGTGATCATCGCGATGGTGGTGACGCCCTGCTCGCGGAGCCGCGCGATGGCCTGCTTCGCCTCGGGACGTACCTCGTCCTCGAGTGCGAGGGCACCGATCACCTGCGGGGTGTCGCCAAGGCGGAGCAGGTGCAGCACCGCCGCGCCACGGTCGGACCATCCGTTGGTGGCCTCCGTGAGCTCGGCGGGCACCTCGGTGTCCAGTTCCCGGAGCAGGGCGGGGCCGCCGACCGCGTACCCGGTGCCGTCGATGGTGGCCCGTACGCCGCGGCCGGTCAGCGACCGGAACTCGCCCGCCCGGGCCGGTGTGCCGCGCTGTTCGGCGGCGGTCACTATCGCCCGTGCGAGGGGGTGTTCGCTGTCGGCCTCCACGCCCCCGGCCAGCCGCAGGACGTCGTCCTCGCTGGTCCCCGCGGCACCGGCGACACCGGTGAGTACGTGTTCGCCGCGGGTCAGGGTGCCGGTCTTGTCGAACAGGACCGCGTCGACGGTACGCATCCGTTCCAGCGCGAACCGGTCCTTGACCAGGATCCCGGCCTTCGCGGAAACCGCGGTGGACAGCGCGATCACCAGCGGGATCGCGAGGCCCAGTGCGTGGGGGCACGCGATCACCAGCACCGTGACGGTACGTACCACCGAGTCGCCCAGGCTGCCCAAGGCCCACCAGGCAACGAAGGTAACTGCCGCGGCCGCCGTGGCGATGTAGAACAGCATCGCGGCGAACCGGTCGGCCAGCACCTGGGCACGGCCCCGGGACTGCTGAGCCTGCGAGACTAGTCGCTGGATGCCGGCAAGCGCGGTGTCCTCACCGACCGCGGTCACTTTCACCCGGATCGCGGAGTCAGTGGCGACCGTGCCGGCGACGACCCGGTCCCCGGCGTCGCGGGCCACCGGACGCGACTCTCCGGTGATCATGGACTCGTCCAGCTCGGCGGCACCGTCGACGATCTGCCCGTCGGCGGGGACCCGGGCGCCGGAGCGGACCAGCACGACGTCGCCGACCGTGAGCTCGGTGACCGGGACCCGCTCGATGTCGTCGTCGACCACACGTTCGGCGTCGTCCGGCAGCAGCGCCGCCAAGGCGGACAGTGCGCCCTGCGCCTGCCCGATGGCCTTCATCTCCTGCCAGTGACCCAGCAGCATGATCGTCACCAGGGCGGCCAACTCCCACCAGAAGTCCAACCCGAACAGCCCCAGGCTGGTGGCCAGCGACGCTACGTACGCCACGGTGATCGCCATCCCGATCAGCAGCATCATCCCGGGCGCGCGGTCGCGTACCTCGCGTACGCCGCCGACCAGGAACGGCCATCCGCCGTAGAAGAACACCACCGAGCCGAGTACGGGGCCGACCAGGCCGATCCCCGGGAAGTCCAGGGCGTACCCGAACCACTCCATGATCATGTCGCTGGTGACCACGATCGGGAGCGTCAGCGCCAGGCTCAGCCAGAACTTCCGGCGGAACATCTCCGGGTCATGACCCTCGTGCTTGTCATGTCCGCCGTGACCGCCGTGCTCGTGACCGCTGTCCCCGGCGTGACCGCTGTGCCGCGTCTGGGTCTCCTGTCCGCCGGTGTCCTCGTGATGCCCGGTGTGGGGTGCCGAATGGTCGATCTCGTCGTGGTCCATGTTCGTGTACCTCCTGTTCACAGCACTCACCATATACCCCTGGGGGGTATATACCGCAAGTCAAGGCTGGCCGTGAGCGGCAGCGATGCGCCGGCGGCGAGGCCCGTGAGGTGGAGGGCGAAATTCAATTACGCCTGCGGGCCGCGACTGGTACCCCCTAGGGGTATGGGGTACTGTCACTGGTGCGCCGCAAGGGCGCGTGTGGATTCGGGAGGGATCAGGGATGAGTGTCGCGGTTTACCAGGTGAAGGGGATGACCTGCGGGCACTGCG
>JBOGDK010000357.1:0-5059 GCA_050701795.1 Micromonosporaceae bacterium | reverse complement strand
GGTGGACCATGACGAGCAGGTCGGTGGTGGTGCCGTCCGCCTCTGTCACGGCAGCGACGAGCGTCTCGGTGGTCCGGAACCCTCCCGATTCGTAGAGCGTCCTGGCGCGCATGTTCTGTGCCTTGACGTCCAACCAGACGCGGCGGGCGCGGTGGTGACCGTACGCGCGGGTGAGCGCGGCCTTGAGCTACCCACGCCCGTGGCCCGCGCCGCGAGCGGCCGGATCCACGACCATCCTGCGCAGTTCGATCACGCTGGCGTTGTCGGGTATGCCGGCCAGCACGACGAAGCCGGTCAGCCCGTCGCCGTTGTCCATGACGAGATGTTTCTGATCCGGGTCGGCCAGGGCGCGCTGGTGCCAGGCCAGACCCGTCTCGCCCAGCCAGATCGAGGTGTCCGCCGCCGCCTCCAGCGCCACGACATCCACGAGGTCCGCCGCGGTGGTGAGGCGGATCGTCATCGGGGCAGCGTCTTTCCGCTAGCCACGTTCGACCAGCGGGAGGGAACGTAATTCCCGCTCCAGGTGCCATTGCAGGTGCGCCGCCACCAGGCCGTTGGCTTCGCGTCGTACCGCGGGCTCACTGGCCTCGGCGGCCGCCCAGTCGCCACCCGCCAGGGCCGCCATCAGCAGCAACGTGGCAGGTGCCGGGTTGGCCGCGCCCGGCGGCCGGCAGCGCTGGCAGACACAACCACCCGCCGGTACGGAGAACCCCCGGTGCGGCCCCGGCTCGCCGCAGACGGCGCATTCGGTGAGTGCCGGTGCCCAGCCGGCGAGCCCCATCGCCCGCAACAGGTACGCGTCGAGCACCAGACCGGACGGATGATCATCGGCGGCGAGCGCCCGCAGCGCCCCCAGGGTGAGCAGGAACAGCCGCAGCGAAGGCTCGCGCTCCTCGGGAGTGAGCCGCTCGGCGGTCTCGGCGATCGCGCTGGCGGCGGTGTAGCGCGGATAGTCCGTCGAGATCGCGCCGTGCAGCGAGATCCCTTCGGCCTGGCTGACGATGTGCAGCGAGCGCCCCTCGGCCAGCTGCAGGTCCACATGGCCGAACGGCTCCAGCCGGGCACCGAACCGACTGGTGGTCTTGCGTACCCCCTTGGCGACCGCGCGTACCCGACCGTGGCGGCGGGTCAGCAGGGTGACGATCCGGTCCGCCTCGCCCAACTTCTGCACCCGCAGCACGACGGCGTCGTCGCGGTAGAGACGGCTCCGGAATCCTGGCACCTGGACATTGTCCCCCGCCGCTGAGAAACCGGTGTCACGGCGGTCAGGCGCGGCTGTTATGCGCCTATCACCACGTGTAGCGGACACGATCGAGCCTGTGACGGCGGGCCGACACCCGGCACAATGGCGGTGCACTGGTCGGGCCGAAGGGAGGCCACATGACGGGTACGTCGCCCGGCACGGACCCGTACCGGAACCCGTACGGTCAGGCCTCGATCCCGGCCATCCCCGGCTACCGGGATCTCGTGCTGCACCGTCGCGGCTCCAGCGCGGAGGTGTACCGGGCGACGATGGAGCGGTTGGACCGTACCGTCGCGATCAAGCTGCTGCGCCTGGACGAACTGACCACGTACCAGCAGTTCCAGCAGGAGCTGGAGACCGCGATGCGGCTGTCCGTACAGCCTCATGTGGTACGGATCCTCGACACCGGCGCGGTGGACGGCCGGCCGTACCTGGCGATGGAGTTCTGCCAGGACGGCTCGTACTCCGAGATCGTGGCGAACCATGGCCCACTGTCGATCGCGGACGCCGTTGACGTCGGCACGAAGATCGCCGAGGCGCTGCACGCCGCCCACGATGCCGGGATCATCCACCGTGACGTGACCCCGGGCAACGTACTGCGCTCAAAGTTCGGGCCCGCGCTGACCGACTTCGGGATCGCCCGCCGGCCCGGCGAGCTGTACGGCACCGTGACCTTGAACAAGCTCACCCCGCATCACGCCGCTCCGGAGGCACTGCTGCGGCAGCCGCAGTCGGTGCGGTCCGATGTCTACAGCCTCGGCTCCACGCTGTGGCATCTGCTGGTGGGACACCCACCGTACGCTCAGCACGGGGAGCGTAATCCGGACCCGTTCATCTACCGGGATCTGGCGCTGCATCGTCCGGTGCCCCTGCTGCCACGGCCGGACGTGCCGGTGTGGCTGCAGACGGAGATCGCGCGGGCGATGGCGAAGCAACCCGACGACCGGCACCCGAACGCGGCGGCCTTCGGCGAGGCGTTGCGGCGTGGTTGGGAGGCGTGGAAGGGCCGGCCGTGGCACCCACCGACCAGCTACCCGCCGCTACCCCCACCCAACGGCGAGAATGCACCAGCCGGGTTCGCGCCGCCTGCCGGGGACGGCGCAGCGCCAGCGCCTTCTGGACTCGGCACACGGGCGGCGTCTGCTGGGCACGGCATAGAGGCGGCGCCTGCCGGGGGCGCGGGGACGCCAACGTTCGCGGCGCCTGCCGGGTCCGTGGCCGACGCCGCCGCGGAGGACGGCTACCGACGACCCGGTTCGCCCGGCGCGGGTGTCAGCCCGCATGACGCGATGCCGGCGGCACCGTACCGGACGCCGGGCCACCGCCGTAGGTTCACGCCAGGTAGGGTGGCGGGCCGCCTGGTTGCCGCAGCGGTCGGGGTGGTGCTGGGCATCGGGCTGATCGTGGCACTCCAGTGGCTGCCCGGCGAGGAGGAACGGCCGACCGGGCGCGGCAAGGCACCACCGGCGACGGCCGAGGCACGGGTGTCGGCGGAGAAGGCCCCCACCGACGTGGCCATCGAAGACCAGGGCAGCGTTGTCGTCATCTCCTGGATCGACAACACCGGGAACACCGCGCCGCACTACATCGTGGGCGGCCCCAGCGACGCGAGCCCCAGGGCGATGGCCCAGGTCGAGAAGGGCGTCACCGAGGTGTCCATCAAGGCCCTCGAGCCGGACACCAACTACTGCTTCACGGTGATCGCGGTGATCTCGGTCGACGAGGTGGCCCCGTCCACCCCGGCCTGCACGGAACGCTACTGACGTCTGCCGGCTGGGTGGGTGGGGTGGGTCAGGGGGTGCTGGGCCGGATCCAGCCGAAGGTGCGCTCCACGGCTCGCTGCCAGTTGTCGTACTCGGACTTGCGGCGGGTCGGATCCATTGCCGGCAACCACTGCGCTGCCCGGTGCCAGTTGCCGCGTAGCCCCTCCAGGTCGGGCCAGAACCCGACAGCGAGACCAGCGGCGTACGCGGCGCCGAGAGACACCGTCTCGGCCACCATGGGACGCACCACCGGTACGTCCAGCACGTCGGCGACGAACTGCATCAGCAGGTTGTCGGAGGTCATCCCGCCGTCGACCTTCAGGGCGCGCAGCGCCAGCCCGGAGTCGGCGTTCATCGCGTCGACCACTTCGCGGGTCTGCCAACCGGTCGCCTCCAGCACCGCCCGGGCCAGGTGCCCCTTGGTGATGTACGACGTCAACCCGACGATGATGCCGCGCGCCTCCTGCCGCCAGTGCGGCGCGAACAGCCCGGAGAACGCCGGCACGATGTAGCAGCCGCCGTTGTCGTCGACAGTGCGCGCCAGGGTCTCGATCTCGGGCGCGGTGGTGATCAGCCCCAGCGAATCCCGGAACCACTGCACCAGCGCCCCGGTGACCGCGATGGAGCCTTCCAGGGCGTACACCGCGGGTTGGTCGAAGACCTTGTAGCCGACGGTGGTGAGCAGGCCGTGCCGGGAGTCGATCGGCTCGGTGCCGGTGTTGAGCAGGACGAACGAGCCGGTCCCGTACGTGCACTTCGCCTCGCCGCGGGTGAAGCAGGTCTGGCCGAACAGGGCGGCCTGCTGGTCACCGAGCGCGGCGGCGATCCGTACCCCGGGCAACCCGCGGGTGGCGGTGCCGTACACCTCGGTGGAGGGTCTGATGGCGGGCAGGATCGCGCGCGGGATGTCGAAGAAGTCCAGCAGCTTGTCGTCCCAGGTCAGGGTGCGCAGATCCATCAGCAGGGTACGGCTGGCGTTGGTGACGTCGGTGACGTGCACTCCCCCGTCCGGGCCGCCGGTGAGGTTCCAGATCAGCCAGCTCTCCATGGTGCCGACCACGACCTCGCCGTTGTCCGCGCGTTCCCGCAGCCCCGGGGTGTGGTCGAGGACCCAACGGATGCTCGGTGCGGAGAAGTACGTCGACAGCGGCAGCCCGCTGCGTTCCTTCACCATCGCCGCGTCCGGGTGCCGGGACAACTCGTCGACCAGCGTGTCGGTACGGGTGTCCTGCCACACGATGGCCCGCCCGACCGGAATCCCGGTACGTACGTCCCACACCACGGTGGTTTCCCGTTGGTTGGCGATCCCGATCGCGGCGATCTGATCCGTCGAGACACGTACCCGGGCGAGGCATTCGGGCGCGATCTGACAGAGGTTGCGCCAGATCTCCAGCGCGTCGTGTTCCACCCAGCCGGGACGCGGGAAATGCTGCAGGTGCTCACGTTGGGTAACTGAGACCAGGGTGCCGCTGCGATCGAACAGGATGCAGCGGGTGGACGTCGTCCCCTGGTCTATGGCCAGGATGTACCTCTCGGCCAAGGTGTCCCTCTTCCGCTCCGACGGGAGCTCACCACCGCGCGGCCCCGAGGTCGCGTGAAATCGCACGCGCAGCGTCCCGAACGTACGCCACCAGAGGGGATCGCGGCTGCCCGTTTCGGTCACAGATCCGGTCCACCGCGCCGGATGCCCCGATCGCACCGACCACCAGACCACCATGACCCCGGATCGGGGCCGCGATCGCGGCCTCACCAACGGTCATCTCCTCGATGGAGTTGGCCCAGCCGACCTCGCGTACCGCGGTCAGCGCCCGGGCCAGGTCTCTGCGGTTGGTGATCGTACGGCGGCTGTACGGCTCCAGCGTGGTGACCGCCGAGGCGGCATTGGCGTCGTAGGCCAGCAGCACCTTGCCCAGTGCCGTGGCGTGCGTCGGGAGCAGGGCGCCCACTTCGAGGGTCTGCAGGGAGTCGTCGGGCCGGAACACGTGGTGTACGACGAGCACCTTGCCGTCGAGAAAGGTGCCGATCCGGACCGCCTCGGCGCTGCGGGTGGCGA
>JBOGDK010000356.1:0-5060 GCA_050701795.1 Micromonosporaceae bacterium | reverse complement strand
GGTCTCCGCCGCGCTGGTGGCAGCATCCAGAGTGTGGTGGCGACGTCGCGGACAGTGGCGGGCGGAACCCGGGGTGTCGTGCGCGGAGCGCCTGCTTCGGGACGCGCCCCCCGGTACGCTTCCGCGGTGGTGTGCGGGGCGTAGTCCCTGAATATCGGCGTGTCCCTGGTCAGGGTCTGGCCTTGACGCCAGGAATGCGGTAGAGCTGTGACGGCGTAAATTCATCGAGAGATCACAATCAGGTTCGTCGGCCAGAGGGGGAGGGGCGTGATGGGACGCAGCACCGTGTGGACATCGCGGGTCCGTCGGGCGTCCAGCGAGTGGGAACGCGAGCTGTTCGTCGAAGGCATGTCACCGCAGGAGGTCCGGGGTGCTCTGTACGACGTCACGCGCACCGTCGACCATTTACGAATTTCCCTGGCCGCGGTGTGCCAGGTTGCTGACTCCTGGTCGGAGGATCGTGCCAAGCACGCGGAGAATGTGAAGCTGGCCCGGCAGCGGCTCTCGGCCGCGGTGGAGAAATTGAAGCCGATCGCTCAGGATCTCCAGGCGGCGTTCTACGCGTTCGAAGAGGTCGCCAAGGAAACGCCGGGCCAGCCGGGCGACGCCACCCGGCCGCCGCTTCCGATGCCGAGGGACACTCGCGCCGCCAGCTAGGCCCAGTTCCGACCGGCGCCAAAGGGCGTACGCAGCATCATCCGTAGCCGTCCGCGAGGTGCCGAGGGCATGGCATGGCGTACCTCACGTCGCGGCTTCGGTGGCACCGGCTCCTGGGCTGTTAACGTCCGTTCATGCGCGACGAACATCCGTACCCAGACGATGTCGGCTGCCCGGATCGGGCGGCACCGGCGGGTTTCGCTGAGTACGGCGAAGAGCCATCCTCCGGCGTTGATCACCGGGACCTCGACGGTCCCGGGAAGGTGTTGCGCCAGCTGCTCGACGGGAATCATCGGTTCCGTTCCGGCCTGCCTCGCCACGGACACGATGTGGTCCAGGCTCGCAGCAGTGCTGAGCGTCCTCGTCCGGTTGCCCTGGTGATCGGGTGTATCGACTCCCGGGTGCCGCCTGAGGCGGTGTTTGACCAGGGCTTCGGGGATCTGCTGGTGGTGCGTACCGCCGGACACGTTCTGGACAGCGCGGCGACTGCATCCGTGGAGCTAGCGGTGCGCAGGATGGGCGTGGCCCTCGTGGTTGTCCTGGGACACGAGGGGTGTGCCGCTGTGGAGTACGCCGTCGACGCGGTGCACCGAAGCGAACACCCGGGTGGTGACCTGGGTTACCTGGTGGACCAGATCGCCCCGAGCGTGCCGATGGACGAACGGCTCTCCGGGACCGAGACCTACGACGGAGCGGTACGGGCGCATCTGTCGGCGAGCGTGGCCGCGGTTCGTGGGGTGCCGACCGTGGCCCGGGCGGTCGCCGCGGGCACCGTGGCGGTGGCCGGGATCCGGTACGGGATCACCAACGGCGGTGCCGAGTTGGTCGTCCCTGCGGGCTAGGGTGTCCTGCTGATCTTCACTCGGCTGCGACGGGCCCCACACTACGGACCTCAGAGGACCGGCCCGGACGACAGACCGGGTGCGGGTGATCCGAGCGCAGACACGCCGATGCCCCGGCAGGAACGGCCGGGGCATCGGGACGTCGGATGCGTACCGCTCAGCCGTCGAAGACGCCCGCTTCCACCAGTCGCTTGGTGGCGAGGTCCCACCCATGGTCGGGATGCATCTCGGCGAGGGTCTCCAGCTCGGTGCGGATCTTGGCTCCGTGACCGGCGTCGGTGAGCGCCTTGATCTCGTCGACGAAAGCCTCCGAGTCGGTGGCGCAGTGGACGGTCTTGCCGTTGGTGAGGTTGCGCACGTAGGTGTGCTTGCCACCGTTGAGAGGGATGAGGTACTTGAACTCGCCGAGCACGCTCAACGCGCCGCCGGCGTTACCGGCGCCGGCGCGGACTGAAGCGCGCGCGGTCTTGGACTGGTTGCTGGCCACGCGTGGTACTCCTTGCAAGTGCGGATGGAAGTGCCCGGACATAGAGAATGGCCGAGTGGCAACACATCGGCCGGAGGAATCGTACCTGATGCCAGAGTACCGGCCCCGGAGGCGTGCTGGCACCGTTGCGGCTGTGGAGATCTGTGCAGAATTCGCGATCCGGCTGGCGAAACGTGCGCCGCACCGTCATCATGGAATCCGCCAAGTGCACAGCTGACGCTACGCGGGAGCGGTTTCTCGTTCGTTTTGGGTCGCAGGGGAAGGCGTACCTCAAACAAACGGGAGGTCAACGTGCCGACGCGTGGCGTTGTTTTCGTTCACTCGTGCCCGCCCGCCGTGTGCCCGCACGTCGAGTGGGCGATTTCGCGCGTCCTGTCGACTCCGGTACGGCTGGAGTGGACCGCCCAACCGGCGGATGTCTCGACGCAGCGGGCAGAGTGCACCTGGAGCGGACGTTGTGGCACCGGGACCGAGCTCGCGGCCGCCCTGCGGCAGTGGCCGATGATCCGTTTCGAGGTCACCGAGGAGCCGAGCCCCGGTGTGGACGGTGAACGGGTCATGTACGTGCCGGGCCGGGGTGCCTTCCGCGCGACGATGAGCGCCAACGGCGACATCATGGTGTCCGAGGATCGTCTCCGGGCACTGCTGACCCAGGCGACGGCGTCCGAGGCCCTGGCACACGGCGTCGACAAGCTGCTGGGGACCGCGTGGGATAACGAACTGGAGCCGTACCGGCGGGCGGGCGAAGGGGCTCCGGTGACCTGGCTTACCCAGGCCGGGTGAGGCTTGCCATTACCGACCGTGGCTGGTCTGCTGGCCGGATGTCACGCCTGACCCCCCTGGTAGGCCTGCTGCTCGTCGCCGCCGTGGTAGCCGGCTGCTCACCCGGCAGCGCGAGCCGTGCCGGCGAGCCGTCGCCGAGTAGTCCACTCAGCGTTACGGGTGACCCACGCCAAGTAGCTGCCCGGATCGCGGCTGACCTGCCCGACGAGGATCTCGTGGGCCAGATGCTGATGCCGTTCGCGTACGGCGACCACGCCACGAAGGTCGCCGACTCCGCCGCGGCGGCGAACAGGGAGGCGTACGGGGTGCCGACACCGGCAGAGGTGGTACGCCGGTACCGGCTCGGCGGCGTGATCCTGGTACGTCGTTCCGACGACGGCACGGACACCACGAACCCGACCTCGAATGTGCGTACCCCGGAGCAGGTTCGCCGACTGGCCGGTGGGCTTCAGGACGCGGCCGGCAAGCTGCGAGCGGCAGGACGTGTGAAGGGCGGCCTGCCGCTGCTGGTCGGCACCGACCAGGAGTACGGCGTGGTGACCCGGATCCGGGACGGCATGACGCTGCTTCCGACCGCGATGGGGCTCGGTGCGGGTAGCGATCCCGAAGCTACCGAGAGTGCTTGGGCGATGGCGGGTTCGGAACTGTCCGCCGTCGGGGTGAACGTCGACTTCGCGCCCGACGCGGACGTGATCGGTGAATCCGGAAACCACGTGATCGGCTCCCGGTCGTACGGTACGGGCGCCGACGCGGTCAGCCGGCACGTGGCGGCGGCGGTACGCGGCCTGCAGGGCGCCGGGGTGGCCGCCACACTCAAGCACTTCCCGGGACACGGCCACACCTCCACCGACAGCCATACGGCGCTGCCGTCGCTGGCGTACTCCCGGAAGGCGCTGGAACGGGGCGATCTGCCGCCCTTCGCCGCCGGGATCGCCGAGGACGCCCAGCTGGTGATGCCGGGGCACCTGGACGTACGGGCGGTGGACCCCGGGGTACCGGCCACGTTCTCGAAGAAGGTCCTCACGGGCCTCCTGCGCGACGAACTCGGGTTCGACGGCGTCATCGTCTCCGACGCCATGAACATGGAGCCGGCCCAGGCGTGGCCGCCCGGCGAGGCGGCGGTACGTGCCGTGCTCGCCGGAAACGACATCCTCCTGATGCCACCGGATCTGGAAGCGGCGCAACGCGGGCTGTTGGACGCGATGACGTCGGGTCGGCTCAGCCGGGAGCATGTGGTGCGGTCGGTGACCCGGATCCTGACCCTGAAACTTCGCCTGGCCGACCACCGGCAGCCGCCCTTGACGAGCGTGGACAGTGGCAAGCACCACAAGGTCGCTGCCAAGGCGGCTGAGGGGGCGGTCACCGTCCTGCGAGGACGCTGCGGCGGCGCGCTGGTCTCCCGTACGGTACGGATCACCGGCGGCACCCCCCAGCAACGGGACTGGCTCGCCGGAGCGTTGCGCCGCCACGGGGTGAAAGCCGGCGACAGCGGTGACCAGGTGCACCTGACCGGGTACGGCGACACCGCGGCGGATCTCGCCAGAAGCGCGGACGTGACCGTCGGCATGGACACGCCGTACCTGCTCGCGGGCGTGAGGTCGCCGACCGTGCTCGCCGCGTTCGGGGCCAACGGATACTCGATGGCCGCGGTTGCCGGCGTGCTCGCCGGAAAGGCCAAAGCGCCGGGACGCTCCCCGGTGCCCGTCAAAGGGCTCCCCGCCACCGCCTGCGACGGCTGAGCAGCGTCCTGCGTCGTCAGCGTTTCACGGCTGCGGTCAGCGCAGCTGCCCCGCGAGCGCGACGGCGATCTCGTCCATCCGCTCGGCGGTAACGCCGTTGGCCGGGTGCAGGTACCCGAACACTCCGGGGCCGCGCCGCTCCGGCGGTACGTCAGCCATCCGCGGCACCACGTGGAAGTGGACGTGGCTGAAACCCTCCGCCTCCGCGAACTGCACCACGTACGTCTTGACGCAGCCGGTCACCTCGCGACGCGCCTGGGACAGTCGTACCTGCCAGACGCCAAGTCCGGCCGCCTCGGCGTCGGTGAGGTCGGCGATGCTGGTGACGTGCCGGCGGGGTAGCAGCACCAGCCAGCCCGGCAGCGCCGTGTCCATGCAGTGCGCCACCCGCCAGTGGTCGTCGGCTGCGATCCGCTCCCGCGGCGGCAGTTCGTCGGAACTGGAGTCGTGGTCGCAGCTGAAGCAGTCGGGGGAGTACGTCACGCCGCCCGATCCTAGTAGCGGTGTGGCGAACCAGTCGTGGCCCGGAACGCTGACGGCAGCGTCCGGGCC
>JBOGDK010000355.1:0-5062 GCA_050701795.1 Micromonosporaceae bacterium | reverse complement strand
GGTGATCAGGCGAACCCACTCGGCGACGTACCCGCGTTGCAGGCGTTGCAGCTCGGCCCGGTCCTCGGCGGGCAGGCTCGCCACCTCGGCGACGTACACGGCCATCAGGTCGCGGTGCGCCAGAACGGTCTCCGCGTACGAGTCGATCAGCCGGTCCAGCGCGTCGATCGGCGTCGGGGCGCCGGCCGTGGCGCGCGCCGCGTCCACGGTGAGCCGGTCAACCATACGGTTGGCGGCAGCCCGCATCAGGTCGGCCTTGCTGGCGAAGTGCCGGTAGATGCTGGGGCCGGCGATGCCGGCGGCGGCCCCGATGTCCTCCATGCTCACCGCGCGGTAGCCGCGTTGCCGGAACAGCCTCGTGGCCTCGGTCAGCAGCACCTCCCGGCGGGACGTGAAGTGGCCTGGCGACGGGGACGGGGACGCGTCGGCCGGGTCGATGTCAGGCAGCCGGGTGGCGAGCACCGCGTCGGCGAGTCGCCGCAGTAGTCGGGCGTGCCGGGTCTTGCCCAGGGTCACGGTGTAGTCGGCGGGACTGCCGTACACCCCCATCGCCGCGAGGCAGATCAGCTCGGCGTCGCCCGGCGAAAGGTCGCCACGGTGCGCCCGCAGCTCCTCAGCCCACCGGGTGATCGCGGCGTCGCCACGCCGGCGTACCTCGAGTTGCTGATCCCGCCCCAGGTGGCGGCCCAGCCAGCGCCACAACGCCACCGCGTCCCGTCGCTCCACCGCCAGCCGCGCCAGTGCCTGGGTGAGATCGGCGAGCCGCCGACCAGGCTCACCGGGTTGGTCCAGGATCTGTGTGATCCGGGCGGCCAGGGCATCCACCCCGGTCAGCAGGACGTGGGCGAGGATGTCCCGCTTGCTCGAAAAGTGCCGGTACACCGCGGGGCCGGTGATCCCGGCGGCGGCGGCGATGTCGCCGATCCCGACCGCGTGGTAGCCGTGCCGCCGGAACAGGTCGGCGGCCAACCCGGCGAGCTGTGCCTTGCGGTCGCGGCGGCGCCGGGTCACGGGCGGTGTGCCGGTCAGATCTGACGCCACCCGCCACCACCCTTCCCTGCGAGGTATCTCACAAGTGACACGCCACTAGCTGGCGATCGTACTCCCAGATGCGATTGACACAACGGGGACTGAACGAGCTATGTTAATCCAAATTAGCCGCTGATGGAGGTCGTCATGAGGCACCCGCCGTGGTCGGACGACGAGGTGGAGGCGGTACGCGAACTCGCCGGCAACTTCTTCACCAAGGAGGTCGTACCGCACTACGAGCGGTACGTGGCGCAGGGCCACCCGGATCGGGACGCGTACCGGAAGGCGGGCGAACTGGGTCTGCTGTGCGCGTCGATCCCCACCGGGTACGGCGGTGGCGGCGGCAGCTTCGCGCACGAGGCCGCGATCGGGGAGGCCCAGGCGACGGCGGGCGAGAGTTCGCTGGGGATCCTGGTGCACTCCGGGATCGTGGCCCATTACCTGCTGGCGTACGGCACCGAGGAACAGAAACGGGACTGGCTGCCGAAGCTGGCCAGCGGCGAGCGGCTGGGCGCGATCGCGATGACCGAGCCGGGCACCGGCTCCGACCTGCAGTCGATCACCACCCGGGCGGTACCCGACGGTGACGAGTACGTGATCACCGGCGCCAAGACGTTCATCACCAACGGCGGCACCGCGGATCTGATCATCATCGCCGCGAAGACCGACCTGTCCGCGGGCGCCCAGGGCGTCTCCCTGATCGTCGCGGAGGTGGACGAGGACACCCCCGGTTTCCGGCGTGGCCGGGTGCTGCAGAAGGTGGGCCTGAAGGCGCAGGACACCGCGGAGCTGTTCTTCGACGAGCTGCGGGTCCCGGTTTCCCACCTGCTCGGCCCGGACGAGGGTCAGGGCTTCGTCCAGCTGATGCGCCAGTTGCCGCAGGAACGGCTGCTGATCGCGATCACCGCGGTGTGCGTCATGGAGATGGCGGTCGAGGCGACCACGGCGTACGCCAAGGAACGCACGGCCTTCGGAAAGCCGCTGTTCGAGCTCCAGAACACCCGGTTCGAGCTGGCCGAGTGCGCGACGATAAGCCGGGTGGCCCGGGTCTTCCTGGACGACTGCATCGTCCGGCACGTCAAGGGGGAGTTGGACGTCACCACGGCGGCGATGGCGAAGTACTGGCTCACCGACCGGCAGTGCGAGGTGGTCGACCGGTGTCTGCAGCTCTTCGGCGGGTATGGATACATGCTGGAGTACCCGATCGCCCGGATGTTCATCGACGGCCGGGTGCAGCGAATCTACGGCGGCGCCAACGAGATCATGAAGGAGCTCGTCGCCCGCACCATGTAACACCGCACCAGGTAACACCGCGCCACGTATCACCGGGGCACACCAAGGAGAGGATCACATGAGCGACGCCTACATCTACGAGGCGATCCGCACCCCGCGGGGGCGCGGCAAGAAGACCGGCTCGCTGCACGGGGTCAAGCCGATCTCGCTGGTCGTGGGCCTGATCGACGAGCTGCGGCGGCGTCACCCGGACATGGACCCGGCGCTGATCGATGACCTCGTGCTCGGCGTGGTGACCCCGATCGGCGACCAGGGCTCGGACATCGCCAAGGTCGCGGCGATCGCCGCCGGGCTGCCCGACACGGTGGGCGGGATCCAGCTCAACCGGTTCTGCGCGTCCGGTCTGGAGGCGGTGAACATCGCCGCCCAGAAGGTGGCGTCCGGCTGGGACCAGATGGTGCTCGCCGGAGGTGTCGAGTCGATGTCCCGGGTGGCGATGGGCTCCGACGGCGGCGCCTGGGCGATGGACCCGGAGACGGCGTACGACACGTACTTCGTACCGCAGGGGATCAGCGCCGACCTGATCGCGACGATGGAGGGGTTCTCCCGTACCGACGTGGACGGCTTCGCCGCCCGCTCTCAGGAGCTGGCCGCCAAGGCATGGGCCGGCGGCTACTTCGCGAAATCGGTGGTGCCCGTGGTGGACCGTAACGGGATCACGGTGCTCGACCATGACGAGCACATGCGACCGGGCAGCACGGTGGAAAGCCTGGGCCAGTTGAAGCCCTCGTTCGAGATGATCGGGGAGTTCGGCGGATTCGACGCGGTGGCGCTGCAGAAGTACCACTGGGTGGAGAAGATCAACCACGTACACGGGCCGGGCAACTCGTCCGGGATCGTGGACGGCGCGGCGCTCGTCCTGGTGGGCAGCGAGGAGGCCGGCCAGGCGGCCGGGCTGACTCCGCGGGCCCGGGTGGTGGCCACGGCGACCAGCGGTGCTGACCCGACCATCATGCTCACCGGCCCGACTCCGGCGACGCAGAAGGTGCTGGCGAAGGCCGGGCTCACCGTCGATGACATCGACCTGTTCGAGCTGAACGAGGCGTTCGCCGCGGTGGTCCTCAAGTGGCAGCGCGACCTCGGCATCCCGGACGACAAGCTCAACGTCAACGGCGGCGCGATCGCGCTGGGGCACCCGCTCGGCGCCACCGGCGCGATGCTGGTCGGCACCATGGTTGACGAGCTGGAACGCCGGGACGGCCGGTACGCACTGGTCACCCTCTGCATCGGCGGCGGCATGGGCGTCGCGACGATCATCGAGCGAATTTCCTGACCCGAGCCAGCGACGGAGAGACACGAGACATGAGTGAGAAGAACATGTTCGGGTGGCAGAAGGACGCCGACGGGGTCGTCGTACTGACGATGGACGACCCGGACCAGTCCGCCAACACCATGAACGAGCTGTTCGAGGCCTCGTTCGCGGCCGCTGTGGACCGGCTCGAAGCCGAGAAGGATGACATCACGGGCGTGGTGATCACGTCGGCGAAGAAGACGTTCTTCGCCGGCGGCGACCTGAACCTGCTGATCAGCGCCCGGAAAGAGGACTCCGCGAAGATCGCCGAGCTGCTCGATGGGATCAAGGACAAGATGCGGCGGCTGGAGACCCTCGGCAAGCCGGTGGTCGCCGCGATCAACGGCTCCGCGCTGGGTGGCGGCTGCGAGATCGCGCTCGCCTGCCACCACCGGATCGCCGTCGACGCCAAGGGCATCGAGATCGGTACGCCGGAGGCCACCCTCGGCCTGCTCCCCGGTGCCGGCGGGGTGACCCGTACGGTGCGGATGCTCGGCATCACCGACGCGTTGATGAAGGTGCTGCTCAAGGGCCAGCGCCACAAGCCGCCGCAGGCCCTGGAAACCGGACTCGTGGATGAGCTGGTCGACTCGCCGGAGCAGCTGATCGGCAAGGCCAAGGAGTGGATCGCGGCGAACCCCGAGGCGGCCCAGCCGTGGGACGTGAAGGGCTTCAAGATCCCCGGCGGTACGCCGTCCAACCCGAAGTTCGCGATGAACCTGCCCGCGTACCCGGCGAACCTGCGTAAAGAGGTCAAGGGGGCGAACTTCCCGGCGCAGTTGAACATCATGGCGGCCGCGGTGGAGGGTTCCCAGGTCGACTTCGAGACCGCGTTGAAGATCGAGACCCGGTACCTGATCGATCTGGTCACCGGGCAGGTCTCGAAGAACATGATCAAGGCGTTCTTCTTCGACCTGCAGTCGATCACCAAGGGCGGCAGCCGCCCCGACGGCTACCCGCAACGCAAGGTGGAGAAGGTGGCGGTGCTCGGCGCCGGGATGATGGGCGCCGGGATCGCGTACGTCTCCGCCCGCAACGGCATCGAGGTCGTCCTCAAGGACGTCTCGGCGGAGTCGGCCGCCAAGGGGAAGGCGTACTCGCAGAAGCTGCTGGACAAGGCGGTCTCCCGGGGCCGGATGACCCAGGAGAAGGCTGACGAGGTGCTGGCCCGGATCACCCCGACCGACTCCGCCGACGCCTGCGCCGGAGCCGACCTGGTGGTGGAGGCGGTGTTCGAGGATCCCGACCTGAAGAAGAAGGTGTTCGGCGAGGTTGAGAAGCAGCTGGCGCCCGACGCGCTGCTCGGCTCTAACACCTCGACCCTGCCGATCACCGGCCTGTCGACCGGCGTCAGCCGCCCCGAGGACTTCATCGGGCTGCACTTCTTCTCGCCGGTGGACAAGATGCCGCTGCTGGAGATCATCGTCGGAGAGAAGACCAGCGACGAAG
>JBOGDK010000354.1:0-5086 GCA_050701795.1 Micromonosporaceae bacterium | reverse complement strand
ACCCCGTGACGCGGCGGTGGCGAGCAACGCGATCCCGAACGCGCCGGACTGGGTGAACAGGCCCACCCTGCCCCGATCCGGTAGTCGCGGCGCGAGGCTGGCGTTGAGCCGTACCGCCGGGTCGGTGTTGGCGATCCCGAAACAGTTCGGGCCCACCACCCGCATCCCGTGGGTACGCGCCAGGCGGACCACCTCGCGCTGCAACGCGGCTCCGGCCTGCTGCGCCTGCGCCCGGGTCTCCGCAAAGCCGGCGCTGACCACCACCAGGCCGGAGACTCCCGCCGCGGCGCAGTCGGCGACCACGTCGCGTACGGTGCGCGCCGGTGTGGCGATCACCGCCAGGTCCACCGGCTTGTCGATCGCGGACACGGTCTGGTACGCCGTCAGCCCCTGGATCGTGCCGGCGGCCGGGTTCACCGGGTACACCGGACCGGTGAAGCCGCCGGTACGCAGGTTGCGCAGCAACGCCTCCCCCACCGAGCCGGGGCGGGCGCTGGCACCCACCACCGCGACGGACTTCGGGTGCAGCAGTCGGACGATTGCGAGCGCCTCCGCGTGCTGCTCCCGTTCGGCCGCCACCTCGATCGCACGCCCGGTGTCGGTGAGGTCCATGCTGAAATGCATCACGCCGTCCCGGTAGTGCCGTTCCACCTGGTAGCCGGCGTCGGCGAAGACCCGCTGCATCTTCGCGTTCTCCGGCAGCACCTCGGCGATGAACCGGCTGATCCCCTCCTCAGCGGCGGCCGCGGCGAGGTGTTCCAGCAGCACCGAACCGACCCCGCGGCCCTGGTGCGCGTCCTCCACCACGAATGCGACCTCCGCCTCGTCCGGGCTGATCCGGTCGTACCGGCCGACCGCGATCACGTTGCCGCCGACCTCGGCGACCAGGGCCTCCCGGTCAGTGTGGTCGACGCCGACGAACCGTTTCAGGTCCCGTTCCGGGATCCGGGGGTACGGCGAGAAGTAGCGCAGGTACCGGGTACGCGGCGAGAACCGGGAATGCATCGCGACCACCGCCGGCGCGTCGCCGGTACGGATCGGCCGCAGTCGGGCGACGGAGCCGTCGGAGAGCACCACGTCGGCGACGCGGTGCACCGGGTAGCCGGAGTCGGGGTCCATCAGTCTCGGGGGTCGTACGGGTCAAGCCCGTGCAGCGGGTACACGGCCCGCCGGGTGGCGGAGATGGCGCGGTCGGTGGGGTCCGGGTCGTCCCCCGGTAGCCACGGCGCGTACGTCACGTCGGCGTCGTCGGTGAGCCGCAGCGGCGGTGTGGCCCGCGGCCGGCGTTGTGTGGCGAGCGCCCGCCAGGACGCCGGGGTGGCCAGCGCCGGGTCGAGCGGATCCCCGGTGAGTACCGCGAGCAGGTGGGTCCACGCCCGCGGTACGACTTCGACCAGCGCGTACCCGCCGCCCCCGGTGGCCACCCAGCGGCCGTCGCACAGTTCCCCGGCAAGCTCGGCCAACGCCAGGTACGCCGCCCGCTGCCCGTCCACTGACAGCCGCAGATCGGCGAGCGGGTCCAGTCGGTGGCCGTCCGCCCCGCACTGGGTGATCAGGATCTGTGGCCGGTACGCCCGGAGCACTCCCGGCACCACGGCGTGGAACGCGCGTAGCCACCCGGGGTCGGCCACACCCGGCGGCAACGCCACGTTCACGGCGGTGCCTTCGGCGCCGGGCCCGCCGGTCTCGTCCGGGAACCCGGTGCCGGGGAACAGTGCCAGTGGTGTCTCGTGGAGGCTGATCGTGAGCACCCGCGGGTCGTCGTAGAAGATCGACTGCACCCCGTCGCCGTGGTGCACGTCGATGTCGACGTACCCGATGCGTTCGGCACCCAGGTCGAGCAGCCGGGCGATGGCGATGGCGGGGTCGTTGTAGACGCAGAATCCGGCGGCCCGGTCCGGCATCGCGTGGTGCAGCCCCCCAGCGATGTTGACGGCGCGGAGCGTCTCCCCCGACCACACCGCTTCCGCGGCCCGCAGGGTGGCCCCGGCAACATACGCGCTGGCCTCATGCATCCGCTCGAAGATCGGGTTGTCGCCGGTGCCGAGCCCGGCACCGGAGAAGAACGGATCGTCCGGTGCGACCTTCACCGCGGCCAGGTAATCGGGGCGGTGGATCCGGAGCAGCGCCGCGTCGTCGGCGGGCTGCGGCTTGGCCATCGTCACCGACGCCCGGTCGAGTACGCCGAGCTCCCCGGCCAGCGCCATGGTCAGTTCCAGCCGTACCGGGTCGAGGGGGTGCTCACCGAGGTCGTAGGAGAGCAGTACGTCGTCCCAGACCACGAGAGCGCCACCGCCGGGCGAAGCCGGTCCGGGCACTGCGGGGCTGTTCGGTCCGGGGTCGGTCGGTGCCGGATCGGATGCCGCCATCCGCCGATCCTCGCACGTTACGGAGCGGCACCGGTGGCGACCGGGCGGCGTGGGTCGGTGATCCAGTCGCTCCAGGAGCCGACGTACAGCACCGGGTCGAGCCCGGCCACGGTCATCCCGAGTACGGCGCGCGCGGCCGTCACCCCGGATCCGCAGTACGCGCCCACCGGCCCGTCGTCCGGCAGACCGGCGTACCGCTCCCGGAGGTCACCGGCGGCCAGGAACCGGCCGTCCGGGCCGAGGTCACCGCCAGGTACGTTCACCGCGCCCGGGATGTGCCCGGCGACCGGATCGATCGGCTCGGACTCGCCCCGGTACCGCTGCGGGGTCCGTACGTCCGCCAGCCGGCCCCGGGACGCCAGGGTCGCGGCACCGTCGGCGTCCACGGCCGGCATCCCACCGGGGTGCACCACCACGGCTCCGGTGCTGGGAACGATCTGCTGCGTGCTGATCGGGCCGTCCCAGGCGGCGAAACCGCCGTCGAGTACCCGTACCTGCTCCAGGCCCGCCCACCGCAACGTCCACCAGGTACGGGCGGCGGCCATGGCGTCTGAGCCGTCGTACACCACGACCTGGGAGTCTCCGGAGATCCCGACCCGGCGCAGTACGGCCTGCAGGTGCCCCGGGTCTGGGAGCGGGTGCCGGCCGCGGGCCCCGGGTGGACCACAGATGTCGGTGTCCAGATCCAGGAACACCGCGCCCGGTATGTGGCCGCTTGCGTAGTCTTGCCGACCCGAAGGGCCACCCAGGCGCCACCGTACGTCGAGCACCACCGGGCGGACCGGCTGCTGCAGCAGCTCAGCGAGCTGTTCTGAGGTGATCAGTGGATTTCCCGTCACGCCTGCCTACTCTGCCAGCGAGCGCGTCGTTACGCCCCCTGCGACCGGACCGCGGCTGCGGTGTGCACTGTCCGCTACCAGGTGCGGGTAGCATCAATGGCCGGGAGGACACGCGTGAACGACCTGGTCGATACCACCGAGATGTACCTGCGCACCATCCTGGAACTTGAGGAGGAGGGTGTGGTGCCGCTACGTGCCCGAATCGCGGAGCGGCTACACCAGAGCGGCCCGACGGTGAGCCAGACGGTGGCACGGATGGAGCGCGACGGGCTACTCACGGTGCAGGGTGACCGGCACCTGGAGTTCACCGACGAGGGTCGCCGGCTCGCGGTCGCCGTGATGCGCAAGCACCGGCTCGCCGAGCTGCTCCTGGTCGACGTCATCGGGATGCCCTACGAGGATGCCCACGCCGAGGCGTGCCGGTGGGAACACGTGATGAGCGACTCGGTGGAGTTGCGGGTCTACGAGCTGCTCGGGCGGCCGGATCGTTCCCCGTACGGCAACCCGATCCCGGGTCTGGCAGAGCTGGACGCGCAGGCGTCGGCGCCCGCTGAGCGCGCCGTGGAACGTCACCTGGCCTCTCCCGGCGTATCCGGCGCCGTGGTGGTGAGCCGGTTGTGCGAGAGCATCCAGATCGACACCCCGTTGCTGCACCGGCTGCACCAGGCGGGTGTCGACCCGGGCGCCACCGTCACCGTCGAGCAGGCACCGAACGTCGTCAACGTACGCCGCGACGGCACCACACTGCAGCTCACCAGGGACGCCGCCAGCCGCGTCTTCATCGCCGCCAGCTGACGCCCGGCTTTGCCGGCTGTCACGTCGCCAGCCGCCGGCTGGCTAGCTGGTCTTCAAGACCTTCGCAAGCCCCACCAGCTTGCGGCCCATCTGCTTGGCCTGTCCGCTGGTGGCACCCTTTTCGAAGGTGTAGCGCAGCAGGTAGACCTTCTTGTCGACCAGCCACCCGACCTCCGCCACCGGTCCGGCCTTGCCCTCGGGCCGTCCCACCGTCCGGTAGGCGGCCTGCCCGAGCTCACCGACCTCGGCGGCTCCGTCCGGGGCGAAGGTCTCTCCGAACTCCTTCGGCTTCACCTCGGTGTCGCTGGCCGCCAGGGTCAGGTCGGGGTGTTGGTGCCCGAGCACTTGAAGGGCACACGCCCCGTCCGCGGAGGCCGCGTGGTCGAACTCGACGTCCGTGGCGTCCGCCACCACCTGGTAGGACAACAGCTTGCACATCCCGCCGGCGTCGGCCACCGGTTTACGGTCGTCCTCCGGGTTCGCCTCCGCATTGGGACGGCCAGCTTCACGGGACGCCCCCCCGCTGGAATCGGCTTTCGGTGCCTGTGGTGTCGTGCCACATCCGGCCAGAGCGATCGCCGTCGCCGCTGCCACGCCGAGCATCGCCCGGGTCACGCCGCCCCGGTTCACGCTGGTTCCCACGGTGCTCTCCCCCACGCCTGGAATCACCTGCCGCCCCGTTCCGACCCCATACGGTACGGGTGCCGGTCATCCCGCGACACCACGATGGACCTCGATACGTGGGGCAGGTCACGCCGGCAGCCGGGAGACAATCTCCCGGGCGATCTCCAACGCACTGGTGGCGGCCGGTGACGGAGCGTTCAGGACGTGCAGCTGCCTCGGCGTACCGACGATCAGGAAGTCGTCCACCAGGGTGCCGTCGGGGGCCACCGCCTGGGCGCGTACCCCCGCGGGTGCCGGCTGCAGGTCCTCCGCCGTGAGGCCCGGGACAAGCCGTGCCAGGTGCCGGGCGAACCGGCGGGGCGACACCGACCGGGACAGCTCATCCAGCCCGTACCCCGCGTGGCGGCCCGCGAGCCGCCAGAAGCCCCGATACCCGAGAACCTCGGCGGTGTCCCGGAG
>JBOGDK010000353.1:0-5145 GCA_050701795.1 Micromonosporaceae bacterium | reverse complement strand
ACGCCCGCCAGCCAGGAGTCCGACGCGCCCGAGGCGTCCGTGGAATCGGTCGCCGCACCGTCCGAGGCGGACGCACTACGCGACAGCGAGGACGGCGCCGTACCGGGCGACACCACGCAGGCGGACCCGCGAACCTGGCTGCGGGCGATCGCGGAGCATCCAGCCGACGGCGAGGTGATGCCGTTCGCCGGTGCGATCGACGTGGCGGCCGGGACCGTCACCACGCCGGAAGGTCCGCGCGACATCGATGACATCACGACCGGGGTGGTCGGCGCCGTCCCGCCCGGCTCGTGGGTGGTGTTCACCGGTGACGGCCGGTCGGTGGCCGGTGTCGAGGGCTTCGCCGCCAGGGTCGCCACCGGCCTGCCCGCCGGTTACCGGGTCGTCGTCCCGCTCGGCGCGGTCGGTGTCGTGGACGGGCGCCTGGTCTCCGGTCGGCGTACCGACACTGACCAGGCCGACCCGAACCAGATCGACACCTCGGACGACCAGCACGGCTTCCTACAGGTCACCCGGGACGGCGTGGCCACGCGGATCGGGAACGTCCTGACCTTGCGGGGCGACGGCTACCACGACCACTGGCTCTTGCTCAGGCCGTGGCAGCGCCTCGCCACCCCGACGCCCCGAGAGCTCCGGCAGGCGCTGTGGCACGCCCGGACGCGGCATGCGGGCGCGGCGAGCCGTGACATCTTCGGCGCCTACCAGCGGCGGCCGGCTCCCGGATTCCTCTCCGGCTTCACGTACGGCTGGCTGGCGGGCGATCCGACCGTGGTACCCGACTTCCTGCGGAAGCTCAGCCTGACCCGACCCGCGCCGTCGATCGCGGAGCTGCGCCAGCTCGTGTCTCGACCCGAGATGGTCGCCAGCGGGAGGTACGACGGACCGCTCGGCAGGAGGTGGGCGCCGAACCGGGGCCGTGACGAACTGGCGGATGTGCTCACCGCCCCCAAGGTGCGGCACACCATCTGGCTGGGCAGCCCGATGACTGCTCCGGAGAGCCGGGCGAATCTCGTGGATGCCGCGGTCGAGCTCGGTGAGAACGGCCTGGCGGTGTTGTGGACGGATCTGACCCGTACCGAGGTCGAACAGGCGGAGCTGTGGGCGGACCCGAGCCTCGCCGACGTCGAACCAGCGGGGTCGCACCCGGACATGCCGCGGTGGCGGGCGGTCGCGGAGTTCATCGCCTGGGCGAGAACGAACCGGGTGGTCGTGATCGACAGGTCCGAGGTGTTCAACCGGGACGCCCCGATGACCAACCCGGAGGTCGTCGAGGCCGAGGTCTCGCTGCGACGCGGCTTCGGGTACGCGGCAGCCAGCAACGTCCTCCGGATGGAGATCATGGCGCTGCTCGGCGGTGGCTACTTCGACCACGACGAGCCCTCGACGGACCTGGTGTCCACACTCGCTTCGGTGCTCACCCGCGAGCCGGGGTACGCCTTCCACGGCCGGAACACCAGCAGGGGAATGCGGCCCGGCACGGCGATCCTGCTGGGCACTGCCGGGCACGGCATCTGGCGGACGTACCTCAGCGCCATCGCGGAGCGGTACGAGATTCCCGACCGGAGGCGGTTCGCAGCGGGCCACCACACCGCGAATCACGGCGAACACATCCTCAACAATCTGGCCTCCCCGGACGACATCTTCGTGTACCGGTCGGCCGGAGGCACGCTGCTCGACGGCATCGCGACTGGCCTGGGCCACCGGTCCGAAAAGGACCTGCCACTGGTGGACCGTCCGGCGCACTACACCGGTTCGTGGCGCGGGAACGTGCCGGGGCCGCAGGACGCGCGCGCGGTGCTTCCCACGATGATCACCGCGATCCAGACCCTGGTCAGGCGGTTGACAGACCGTGGCGGGGACCTGCACTGGACCGAGATGTCGTCGCTCGCGAGCCTGCCGGCCGAGTTCCGCGACCAGGCGATGACGGAGGTGCTCCGGTTCGTCGCGGCCGACCCGCGGTTGCGAGAGCAGATCCGTACGCTCACCGACACCCGGCTCGTGAAAGAGCACACCAGTGGCACGAGGTCGGAATTCCGGGCGGAGCCGGCGCCGTTGCCGGTGGACCAGAACAGGCTGATCCGGTACCACGACGCCGAGGAGGTGTTCGACCAACCGCTGGCCCCCGCCGGTACGGCCATCCAGTGGTGGCTCGCCGAGAGGTTGCACCCGGCCGGGCTGTGGCCGAGTTCCCACCCCGCCGGCGGTACGCCGCGGGCCGAACCGTCGTTCGGCGCGGGGCCCTGGTTGATGCTGAACTACCCGGACCGGGCCAACGAGAATCCTCCCGCGCACGACGTGGCGGTGGTCGAGGTGTTCCACCGGCTCATCCCCCTGCCCGTGGACCGCCGTACCCCCGACAGCGAAGACCTCGACGCGCTCGCCGAGGCGGTGGGGCTGGTTACGGACGAGCTGGACGAAGCGACGCTGGCGGGTGCGCGCGAGGATCTGCTGCGTGTCGTCGACCTGGCGGTGGAGATCTTCGGCCACCAGGCCGGCGATCCCGGGGTGACAGGTGTCGACCAGTTGTGGAACGTGCACGCCGGCATGGAGATCATCGTCAACCAGTACGGGGCCGACCTGGGTGAGGTCACCGTGGCGGACTGGGACCAGTTGGTCCGGGACGCGTTCACCTTCGATGAGGGCGCCGAGGTCACACCCGAGCAGCGACGAGGCCTGGTCGACGTGATCGGCGCCGCCGACGAAGCCGTCGCCTCCGATCCGTTCCCCGAACTGGACGATCTCCAGCTGATCACCGTGATGCGGCGCACCACGGCGGAGCAAGGCCCACGCCTGGTCGACGAGGCGCGTACCGAGCAGGGTGAACTACTCCAGTTGGTCCGGGACACGCTGGCGGCGCCCCCGGAGGGCGTGCACCCGCTGGCATGGCGGGGCCGGCTGGTCGACATCCTTGCCCAGGGCCGGGACCTGCTCGCCGACCTCGAAACCCTGTCCGAGCACGGGTCGCTCGAGGAAGAGGTCCTGCGGACCATCTCGCACGCCGACCTGAAGGCCCTCGTCCAACGACTGACGGCACCGCCCGTTCCGGCGCAGGCCCGTCCCCCCCGGCCCCGTGTCGTCCCGCTGCCCGAGTCGCCGAGCGTGGTCAGCCACACCGAGGGCGAACTGCGGGACCTGGTGGCGCAGGTGGTCCGCGACGTACCGCCGACCGACGACAACTGCGTGGAGCTGCTGCTGGCCGTACGTGACCGGCTCTACTCCGACGGCGGGGTACGCGGTGACCGGGCGGTGGACGACCTCGCCGACACCCGGCGCGGGCGGGAGCAGTTCGGTTCCACGACGGGGTGGCCACGGCCGGAGTCGCTACGGGACGTGGTCACCGCCGTGAACGACGCGGTGGGGCGCACCGGTTTCCTGCACCTGCGCCGGGCGAACGAGGTCGGCCACGCCGTCGTGCTGCACCGCGCCGACCGGGAACTGCTGGTGCTCGACCCGGCCAATGCCGAGAACCCGGTGACCGCGGTGTCGAGCGCGGAAGAGGTGCTCGCGCTGTACCCCGCCGCCTTCGTGGCGCAGGCGCTCGTGACGGACGATTCCGGAGCTGTCCTGCCGGAGGCGTTCCCGCGGGTGGCGCAGTCGACTTCGGCGGTGGACGCACTCACCGACCCTCCCGGCACCCGTCTCGGCACGTTCAAACATCCGGGGAAGAAGCCGCCACGCGTCAAGACGGTCGGCCTGACCCGGCCCGGATCCGCCCCCCAGAGCGGACCGTCAAGTCCCGTCGGGCGGGTCCGGACCCAGTCCGTCCCCGCCCTGAGGGTGACGACGAGCACGCCCGGCTCGCCGACGTCGCCTGCCTCGCCGAGTTCGCCGGAGTCGGACACGATCGGCAGCCCGACGACCGCACCGGATCCCCAGCATGTCGTTCCGGTCGGCACGCCGAGGGCTCTGGGTGGCTTGGCAGAGGTGTACGCACAACTGAGCCAGCAGGTGCCCAGGAAGTACCTGCCGTCCCTGAAGGATGTGGAGGCGCGGCTGGTCGCCGGGTTCGCGGGTCTGAGTGAAGACGGTCTGCGGTTGACGTTCGGCAGCGGGAAACGCGCGTACGAGGTGCTGGTCCGGGTCGAACTGAGCAACCAGCGGCAGGCCGATTCGTCGGCCACGGTGGGGCGCCACCTCACCACCGCCAAGCAGGACACGGTGACGGCGCAGATGCAGGACACCCTGTCGTCCAGCGTCAGCGGGACGTTGTCAGGTCCGCTGGGGCTGGCGGCGGGGGTTGCCGATACGAGCATCGTGCCCGACGTGAAACTGGGCGCCACCAGGACCGCCGCCGTCACCACAGGCCACGCGATGTCCGTACAGCAACTCAGCGACAGCTGGGATCCGTCCTTCCTCAGAGCGTGGGACGCGAAGTGGCACGCCACCGTCACCGGGAAACCACGGCGGAACGTCTGGGGTCGCGTCAAGGCATGGTCGCTGGCCACGGTGCGGCGCCAGGCAGGTGCCGCTGAGCCCGCCCCGATAACCGTCGACGGCGAAGTGACACTGTGGACGGCCCACCAGTACCTGTACGGGGCGCCCAAGGCCAAGCCCCGCGTGGCCGGGCCACAGACTCTGCCGAAGCACGTAGCGGTCGAGAAGCTCACCGGTAACCAGAGGTTGTTCGAGCAGGCGGTGCACCTGATCGGGCCCGACAACGTCACGCCGGGCAGTACCCCGCGTACCGAGTTGCTGCGCTTCTTCCGGGACAACAACCAGGCGTTGAAGCTGCCTGGCGCGGTCAGGCCCGCCCGCCCAGGTGCCGCCGACCAGCCGGGTGACCCGGGCGGCGCCGAGTTGCTGGTCACCGACACGGACGGCCGCGCGTTGGGGGTGTTGCGACAGCACACCGTGATGTCCGACTGGCAGCGGGTGGGGCTCGCCACCAACAAGGCGTACCTGGAGAGCGGGCACCAGGTGACCGGGAAGATGACGGGCTCGGGGGCGTCGGCGGACCAGGTCGCCCTCGGACTGACCGTCGGACTCACCCTGAAGGGGTTCCTCGGGGCGCTCGGCGCCAGGTTCACCCGCGACACGAAGGACACCGTGACGTGGGGCGGCGCGGCAGTCGGCTACCGGGCCGGCCGGTACGCCGGGCACACCCTCGGATACCGCGCCAAGACCTCGACGACCCTGACCTGGGTC
>JBOGDK010000352.1:0-5159 GCA_050701795.1 Micromonosporaceae bacterium | reverse complement strand
GAGGGTGTGGATGTCCGGCATCTGGCCGCTCTGTGCCGCCCAAGGCCCAGTGTCCGCAGCACCTGTCGCCGGCTCGGACCACGTGGCGTATGAACGGAACCATGGCGGTACGTCCTCTCGTCGGGGCGGACATCTCAGTGCTCCTACACCTCAGCGCTCCGCCAGCGGTGGTCGATAGAGAGTGCGGGGGTACGGCTCGGCGTCGCCGTCATACCGGGTGAGCAGGGGGGCCACCAGCGCCACCGCCTCGGCGGGCCAGTCAGGGCCGGGTTGGTGTGTCTTGACGCCCATCTGCGCCTGAATCCGTTCCGGCATCGCGGCGAGGTCCGGCTGGTACCACAGCGTGATCAGGGTGCGCCGCTCGTCCGTACGGTTGGCGTGACCGGCGTGCAGCAGCCGCGCGTCGGTCACCAGCAGGTCCCCAGCCCGGATCGGTACGTCGACCTCGTCCGGCCGGTCGTCGAACTCGGCCCGGTTGGTGGCGATCCCCGCGCTCAGCTCCTGCCGCGGCGTGGCGAGCACATCGTGCAGCGGGTTGTGGTTGACGTGGGAACCGGGGATCACCCGCAGGCAGCCGTTCTCCGGGCGGGTGTCGTGCAGGTAGTACATCAGCGCCAGCTGCAGCGGCTCGAGCCGGTGGCTCGCCGGGTCCTCCCAGGCGAACCAGTCGTAGTGCCAGAACAACCGCGGCCCCCGCCCCGGCTTGCTGATGATCCAACCGTCCGAGAAGGACGGGCCGCCGTACCCGAGAGCCTGCAGCGCCGCGAGCGCGGCCGGCAGGGCGATCAGCTCGGCGAGCGCCGGGGCGCTCATCACGTTGATCATGCTCCCAGTGGTGCGTTGCCGTTCCACCTGTTCGGCGGTCTGGGCGGCCACCAACCGGTCGGTGGCGGTACGCAGACGGACCAGCAGATCGGGTGGCAGCACGTCGCCGAAGACGCAGAAGCCGTCGGTCACCAGTCGCTCCCGCTTGTCTCTTTCCACAGCACCGACCCCCACATCGCCCGGTTGACAACGTCCAGCTACCCCCGAAGATTAGGAACTTTCCGGCAACCCGAGCGATAGGCGATTCCACGAAGTGTTTGACCTATTCGACGACGCGGCGAACGTGAAACTGCGCGTGAGGATCCACGTACGGGGGCGGCCTGGGCTGGTGATCGACCGGCCACACGGCTCCGGCGACGTGGTGTTCGTGCACTTCCTCGAACCGGCGCTGCTCAGCCGGGACGGCCGGCTGGCCGCCCCCGCGGGCAGCTGTGTGGTGTACGGCCCGAGCTCGCCCACGTACGCCGCCAGCGAGACCACCATCTACAACAGCTTCGTGCACATCTCCACGGACCTGGCTGACGACGTACTGGCGGCGCACCCGGTGCCGCTGGATGAGCCGGTCACCCCGCGCAGCACGGAGTTCGTCCTGCCGCTGCTGTCCCGGCTGCAACGGGAGTGGGTGCAACGGGAGACCCACTGGAAGTCGGCGGTACGGCTCTGCGTCGCGGACCTGTTCCTGCACCTGTCCCGGGGTCTCACCGAGGCGACCACGTCGGCGGCCACGCCGCACGCCGCGAGGTTGCGTGAGGTACGCCTGACGGTGCACCGGTCACCGGCGGACCGTTGGACCGTGCCCCGGATGGCGGCGCTGGCCCACCTGAAGGAGTCGCAGTTCTCCGTGCTCTACCGTCGGCTGTTCGGGGTGACGCCGGCCGAAGACCTGATCCAGGTCAGGCTCGACCTCGCCAAGTACTACCTCGCCCACTACGAGCTCGCGGTCGCGGAGGTGGCCGAACTGTCCGGCTTCACCGACGTCTCGTATTTCAGCCGCTGCTTCCACCGCCGCGTCGGCTGCCCCCCGAGCCGGTACCGCCAAGGCGCCCCCGGCGCCGGCCCCCCTTGACCCGCCGCCCCTTGACCCCGCCCCCTTGACCCCGGCCCATGATCCCCGCTTGTTTCCGGAAACAAGCTGCTTGGGGCCGCGGCGAAGCAGCTTGTTTTCGATTACCAGCGTGGATCTTGGGTCGTGGGGTCGGTGCGCGGTACGGTGTCTACATCGATGTAGATGTCGGTGTGAAGCGACCAAAAAGTTAATCGCTGGGGCGGTCGTGGCGCCTCGCGATCGGAACAAGGGGCGGGTGTGCGAGCGACTCTCAAGGATGTCGCCAAACTGGCAGGCGTCTCGACGAAGACGGTCTCCAACGTCATCAACGGATACCCGTACCTGCGACCCGAGACCCGGGAGAGGGTCGAGCGCGCGATCGAGGCGCTCCACTACCGGCCCAACGTGACGGCCCGCAACCTCCGCCGCGGCACCACGAATCTGATCGGCCTCGCCCTGCCGGGGGTACGCAACGCGTACTTCGCCGAGCTGGCGCAGCGGGTGGTGGAGGAGGCGCACCAGCACGATCTGACCGTCCTGATCGACTGCACCGAGGGTGTCGCCGACCGGGAACGACTGGTCGTCGACGGCTTCCACGAGCACGTGATCGACGGGCTGATCCTGCTGCCGCACGCCCTGCGTACTGACGACCTGCGCCGCCGTACCGACGACACGCCGCTGGTGCTGCTCGGCGAGCGGGTCTTCGACTACGCCGACTGCGTCGCGATCGACAGCCGGGCCGCGGGCCGGGCCGCCACCGAACACCTGCTCTCGCTCGGCCGCAGCCGGGTCGGGATGATCGGCGGCGCGACGCGCCATCCCGGGATGATCCAACAGCTGCGGGTGGACGGCTACCGGGACGCGTTGGCCGCCGCCGGTCTCGATGTCGACCCCGACCTGGTCTCCGTGCCGGAGAACTACACCACCTCGGCAGGCGCGGACGCGATGGCGCGGCTGCTCGACACCGACACCGGCGTCGACGCCGTCTTCTGCCACAACGACCTGCTGGCGCTGGGCGCCGTCCGTACCGTGCTGTCGCGAGGTATGCAGGTGCCGGAGGACGTGGCCGTGATCGGCGTGGACAACATCGACGCGGGTGAGCACGTGACGCCGTCGTTGTCCACGATCGCGCCGGACAAGGCGTACATCGCGCGTACCGCGGTACGGATGCTCGTCGAGCGCTTCACACCCGACGGCGATGGCCCGCCCCGCCAGGTGACCGCCGGGTTCACGCTGCAGGCCCGGGAGAGCACCCTCGGCCCGGAGCGGCCGTGAGTTGGGAGCGGCGGGGGCCCGGCAGAGCGTGGCGGCGCAGCTACCTCACCCGAAGCATTGACGCTGGCCTCAAACGGCAATAAGTTTCCGAAAGAAACTACGCTCCTAGCCTAGGAGGTACCCCGGATGGCGCACGTCAGCCGCCGTCGATTTCTGCAGGCTTCCGGGCAGCCCCCTGCCAACCAGGAGGCCATGGCGAAGACCGACCTCCACCCGACGTTCGCCAAGCTCGTCGAGTGGTTCAACCAGGACGCGTTCCTCGCCCCGGTGCCGCAGGGCCGCAACCCCGACGTCGCCAGGTCACAAGCCGAAGAGAAGCAGGTCAAGCCCGACATCGGGGAGATCGTGCAGGGCCTCTTCTCGGGTGACGTGACGAACATCCGCGGTGCCCTGAAGGAGCTCTCCGACAAGAAGGCCAAGGAGCGCGACCGCGCGATCGCGGAGGCGAATAAGAACGGCGTGAAGGTCAGCGTCGAGGACTGGGCATTCCCTGACTGGCAGCCGCGGACCGACTACGGACCCGACAAGTACCAGAAGTAGCCCCCGCACCGTGACGACATCTCGCGCCCCGGCCTCGAAGGCCGGGGCGCGAACCTACTTGTGAGTCACCGGTGTACAGCTACCGGATCGGCTCACTCACCGGCACTGGCCTGCTGCGCGGCCCGGCGGTACGCGTCCACCAGCTCGGCCGGAATCGCCTGACTGGGTCGGGTGAGCACCTCGTGAACGGCATCCAGCGGCAGCTTCGGGTTGCGGTGCTCGTCGAGCAGACCGTTGCGTTCCTGCAGCGTGTCAGTGAGCTGGGTGTAGCAGAAGCCAGCCACCTGGGTGGAGTCCAGCAGCGCCGTGACCACGTCGGTGAACCCTTCCAGCAACTGCTCCGGCGACGACACCGTGCCGTACCCGAACCACTTCTGACCTGCCTCCGGCGCGTACGACAAGCCACCGAACTCGGTGATCACCACCGGCTGGCCGCGCTGGTAGTCGGGGTGGTCCGGCTCGTGCAGCAGCACCTTGCGGCGACCCGGGCCGGTGCCGTGCAGCATCTCGTGCACGGCCTCCGGGCTGCCCCAGCGGCGGCGCAGGCTCTCGCCGTCCGGGGAGTAGTCGTGCACCCCGAACACATCGGTCTCGGTCATCTCCCAGCCGTCGTTGGAGATCACCGGACGGCTCGGGTCCAACGCCCTGGTGAGGTGGTAGAGCGCGCTGGCGTAGTGCTGCCGGTCCGGTTGGGTGACGATGTCGGCGACGCCCCAGCTCTCGTTCAGCGGCACCCAGGTGACGATGCAGGGGTGGCTGCGGTTCTGGCCGACCACCTCCAGCCACTCCGGCACGAACCGCTCCATGGCCCGGGTCGAGAACTCGTACGCGTTGGCCATCTCGCCCCACACCAGCAGACCCAGCCGGTCGCACCAGTAGAGGAACCGCGGGTCCTCCACCTTCTGGTGGATCCGGGCGCCGTTGAAGCCGAGCGCCTTGATCAGCTCCACCTCGCGGCGCAGCGCGTCGGCGTCCGGGGCGGCGAGGTGCGACTCCGGCCAGTACCCCTGCTCGAGCACCAGCCGCAGGTAGTACGGCGCGCCGTTGAGCTGAAACCGGCCGCCACGGATGCCGGCGCTGCGCAGCCCGAGGTAGCTGGCGACCCGGTCCAGTTCGCGGCCGTCCGGTGCCGCGAGCGTCACCTCGGCGTCCAGAAGGGTCGGTGACTCCGGCGACCAGAGCAGCCGTGCCCGCTCCATCTGGTGTGCCAGCGCCGGCACGCCGACGTCGAACCGGGCCACCTCGTCGGTCACCGTCACCTGTTGCCGGGCCAGCTCGACGTCGCCGTGCCGCAGCCGTACCTGCACGGTCATCGGCTCGGCCGGCACCCGGTCCAGGCGCAGCTCCACCGCCACCCGGTTGGCCGGCAGGTCCGGGGTCCAGTGCAGCGACGCGACGTACGTCTCCGGCACCGGCTCGAGCCACACCGGCTGCCAGATCCCGGTGGTCCGGTCGTAGAAGATGCCGTGCGGCT
>JBOGDK010000351.1:0-5166 GCA_050701795.1 Micromonosporaceae bacterium | reverse complement strand
GCCCGGGACCTGCTGCAACCGCTGACCCAGGACGATTTCTCCAACCAGGGGTTGCGGTACTTCCGGGGCCGCGAGACGTATATCGGGATGGTGCCGGTGACCGCGCTACGACTGTCGTACGTGGGTGAGTTGGGCTGGGAGTTGTACACCACCGCCGACATGGGACCCAAGCTATGGGACACCCTGTGGCGGGCCGGTCAGGAGCACGGCGTCATCGCCGCGGGCAGGGGCGCGTTCTCCAGCCTGCGACTGGAGAAGGGCTACCGGCTCTTCGGCACCGACATGACCGCCGAACACACCCCGTACGAGGCCGGGCTCGACTTCGCGGTACGGATGGACAAGGGTGAGTTCGTAGGGCGTAAGGCGCTGCTGGAGCGTGGCCCCGAGACGGTGACCCGGAAGCTGTGCTGCCTCACGATCGACGAGGCGGCCGGCCCGGCCGGTGCCGTGGTGATGGGCAAGGAACCGGTCTACGACGGCGACCACGCGGTCGGGTACGTCACCAGCGCCGGGTACGGCTACACGATCGGCAAAGGCATCGCGTACGCGTGGCTGCCGGCCGAGTTGAGCCAGGTCGGCACCGGGGTGCACATCGGATACTTCGACGAACGGATCCCGGCGACGGTGAACGCCGAACCACTGGTCGACCCGGGCATGACCCGACTGCGGAGTTGACGCCGATGTCGAGAGCGAACGACCGCCCGGCCGATCCCGGGCACCCGGAGCAGCCCGAGCATCCGGACTTCCTGTGGCGCGATCCGGAGCCGCGCCGCAACTACGACGTGGTGATCATCGGCGCCGGCGGGCACGGCCTGGCCACCGCGTACTACCTGGCGAAAAACCACGGGATCACCAATGTGGCGGTGCTGGAACGCGGCTGGCTGGCCGGCGGGAACATGGCCCGCAACACCACGATCATTCGCTCCAACTATCTGTGGGACGAGAGCGCCGGGATCTACGAACACGCGCTGAAGCTCTGGGAAGGCCTCGCGGACGACCTCGACTACCCGATCCTGTTCAGCCAGCGCGGGGTGCTGAACCTGGCGCACAACCTCTCCGACGTACGGGAGGGCAAGCGGCGATCCAACGCCAACCGGCTCAACGGAGTGGACGCCCAGTGGCTGTCCACCGAGGAGGTCGGCACGCTGGTCCCGATCCTCAACACCTCGCCTGACCTGCGGTATCCGGTGCTCGGCGCGACGTTCCAGCCCCGGGCCGGGATCGCGAAACACGACTATGTGGCATGGGGGTTCGCGCGGGGCGCGTACTCCCGGGGTGTCGACCTGATCCAGAACTGCGAGGTCACCGGGTTCCGTGCCGGCGGCGACCGGGTGACCGGGGTGGAAACCAGCCGCGGGGTGATCGGCGCCGGCACGGTCGCGCTGTGTGCCGCGGGGCACACCTCGGTGCTGGCATCCCACCTCGGGTTCCGGTTGCCGTTGCAGAGCCACCCGCTGCAGGCGCTGGTCTCCGAACTGCTGGAACAGGTGCTCGACACGGTGGTGATGTCGAATTCGGTCCACGTGTACGTCAGCCAGGCCCACAAGGGCGAGCTGGTGATGGGCGCCGGGATCGACTCGTACAACGGGTACGGGCAGCGCGGCTCGTTCCACGTGATCGAGCACCAGATGGCCGCCGCGGTGGAGCTGTTCCCGATCTTCAGCCGGGCGCACGTGCTGCGTACCTGGGGCGGGATCGTGGATGTCTCCCCGGACGCCTCGCCGATCATCGGGCGTACCCCGGTGTCCAACGTGTACGTCAACTGCGGCTGGGGCACGGGCGGTTTCAAGGCCACTCCCGGTGCCGGCTGGGTGTACGCCGACACCATCGCGCACGGCCGGCCACACTCGCTCGCGGAACCGTTCGCCCTGGAACGCTTCACCACCGGGGCGCTGATCGACGAACACGGCGCCGCCGCCGTGGCGCACTAGGGGGTCGACATGCTGCGGATCGAGTGCCCGTGGTGCGGGCCACGGGACGAGACGGAGTTCTCCTACGGCGGGCAGGCGCACGTGGCGTACCCGGATGATCCGGCGGTGCTGGACGACGCGACCTGGGGCGAGTACGTCTTCGTCCGCGACAACCCGAAAGGCTGGTACGCCGAGCGCTGGGTGCACACCGCCGGGTGTCGCCGCTGGTTCAACACCGAACGCCACACCGTCACGTACCAGTTCCGCGGAGCCGAACCGGGGGCATCGTGAGGCGACAGGGAGTGAGCATCGCAGCGAGCGAAGCGAGTGAGGAGCGGAGCGACCGCGGAGCCGAACCGGGGGTATCGTGAGATTCCACTTCGACGGCCGGGACTACTCCGGGCAGCCGGGGGACACCCTCGCCGCCGCACTGCTCCGCAACCGGGTACGGATCGTCGCCCGCGGCCCGTACACCGGCCGACCCCGAGGGATCTACGGGAGCGGCGCGGAGGAGCCGAACGGGTACGTCCAGATCGAGTCCGGTGGCGGCGACACCATGGTGCGCGCCACCCAGGTCGAGCTGTACGACGGTCTGGTGGCCCGCTCCCTGGCCGGCAAGGGCGACCTCGGGACCACCCCGGACACCCGGCGGTACGACAAGACGTACACCCACTGCGACGTGCTCGTCGTCGGAGGCGGACCGGCCGGACTGGCCGCGGCGCTGGCCGCGGGCGCGGGTGGGGCGCGGGTGATCCTCGCCGACGAGCAGCCGACGCTGGGCGGCGCGCAGGTCGGGCTGGACGAGTGGGTCACCGCCGCCGAAGCCCGGCTCGCGGAGTTCGGTGAGACCCGGGTGCTGACCCGTACCACTGTCACCGGGTACTACGACCACAACTACCTGGTCGCGGTCGAGCGCCGTACCGACCACCTGGGTGACACCGCGCCGCTGGACGTCGCGCGGCAGAGGTTGTGGCACATCCGCGCTGGTCAGGTGGTACTCGCCACCGGCGCCCAGGAGCGTCCGATCGGCTTCCCCGACAACGACCGGCCGGGGGTGATGCTGGCCGGGGCCGCCGCCGGGTACGCCCGGCGTGGTGTGCTTCCGGGGCGGCGCGCGGTGGTGTTCGGTGCCCACGACGGGGCACTCGCCGCGGCCCAGGCACTGGCCGGTGCCGGGGTCGAGATCGCGGCTGTGGCCGATGCCAGGGACGGTCGGGTGGTGGTCGGCACCGAGGCCGACGCCGACGGGACACTCACCGCCGCGCTGCTGGCGGACCTGGACTCCGACGGCCGCCCGACCGGAACCCCGGAACGGGTCGCCTGCGACCTGCTCGCCTCCTCCGGCGGCTGGAACCCGGCCGTCCACCTGTTCAGCCAGTCCGGTGGCCGGCTCGCCTGGTCGGAGGAGGTGGCGGCGTTCGTACCGACCACGTCCGTGCAACAGGAGCAGAGCGTCGGCGCGGCGCGTGGCACGTTCGACCTCGCCGCCGCGATCACCGAAGCGGCCGAGGCGGGGGTACGTGCCGCCACGGCCACCGGTTATCCCGCCGACCCCGCCGCCGCGCGCCCCGAGGTCGCCGGTAACCGGTTACCAGCGACGATCAACAGCAGGCCACCCGCGGCATATTTCTGTGTCGAGCCGTTGGACGACGATGCGGCCGGCCGGACCTTCGTCGACCTGCAACGCGACGCCACCCTGGCCGACCTGCGGCGGGCGGTCGGGGCCGGGATGACCTCCAGTGAACACGTGAAGCGGTACACCACCATCGGCACCGCCGCTGACCAGGGACGTACGTCCGGGGTGGTCACCGTGGGGGTGCTGGCCGGCGTACTGGGGCGCCCGATGACCGAGGTCGGTACGACGACGTACCGGCCGCCGTACACCCCGATCTCGTTCGCGCTGCTCGCCGGCCGGGACCGGGGGCGGCTCGCGGACCCGGAGCGGATCACCGCGATGCACCAGCGGCACGAGGCCGACGGCGCGCCGTTCGAGGACGTCGGGCAGTGGAAGCGTCCCTGGTACTTCCCGCGACCGGGAGAGTCGATGGCGGACGCGGTGCTCCGGGAGTGCCAGGCCGCCCGTACCGGGGTGGCGGCGATGGACGCCTCGACCCTCGGCAAGATCGAACTGCAGGGCGCCGACGTCGGTACGTTCCTCGACCGGATCTACACCAATATGTTCTCCACCTTGAAGGTCGGCCGGGCCAGGTACGGCGTGATGTGCTCCGCCGACGGCATGATCTTCGACGACGGCACCACGACCCGGCTCTCCGAGAGCCGTTGGTTGATGACCACCACCACCGGCAACGCGGCGGCGGTGCTGGACTGGCTGGAGGAGTGGCTGCAGACCGAGTGGCCTTCGCTCGATGTGCGCTGCACCTCGGTGACCGATCACTGGACCACGGTGGCGCTGGTCGGGCCGGGGTCGAGAGCGGTGCTCGCCGAGTTGGCCCCCGACCTGGACGTCTCGGTCGATGGATTCCGGTTCATGGACGTACGGGAGGCGACGGTCGCCGACCTGCCGGCGCGGGTGTTCCGGATCAGCTTCTCCGGCGAACTGGCGTACGAGATCAACGTTCCCGCCTGGTACGGCGCCGCGCTCTGGGACGCCGTGATGGCGGCCGGGGCCACCCCGTACGGCACGGAGACGATGCACGTACTCCGGGCCGAGAAGGGGTTCGTGATCGTGGGACAGGACAGCGACGGTACGGCGACCCCACAGGA
Source organism: Micromonosporaceae bacterium (assembly GCA_050701795.1). GTDB lineage: Bacteria > Actinomycetota > Actinomycetes > Mycobacteriales > Micromonosporaceae > WHSM01. Next base: position 532 of record JBOGDK010000351.1, on the reverse strand, counting down.
CCTCGGGATGGGGTGGGCGGTGTCCAAGAAGAAGCCGGACTTCGTCGGCAGGCGGTCGCACAGCCGTCCCGACACTGCCCGGGACGGGCGCAAGCAGCTGGTCGGGCTGCTGTCCGGCGATGCCGCCACGGTGCCCGCCGAGGGCGCCCAACTGGTGGCCCCGGACAACGGCGGGCCGCCACCGCTGCCGGAGCCGGGTGGCGCGCCGGTGCCGATGCTGGGGTACGTCACCTCCAGCTACCGGTCCGCCGCGCTGGGGCGCCCGTTCGCGCTGGCGATGCTGACCGACGGCGCCGCGCGGCACGGCGAAACCCTGTACGCCGTCGACGGCCGGGCCGTGGTCGGCGTGACCGTCACCGCGCCGGTGCCGTACGACCCGGAAGGAGTCCGCCGTGACGGCTGATGTGGCGGCGGCCACACGCCGCGGCCAGCGGCGGAGCCCGCTGCACCACCTGGCGGACCTGCTCGAGGGCACCGGGTCGGAGGAGACGGTGAAGCTCACCGAGCTGCCGTTCCGGACTCAGGTGGAGCT
>JBOGDK010000350.1:0-5210 GCA_050701795.1 Micromonosporaceae bacterium | reverse complement strand
GGCGGGTATCCCTACCTGGACGCCGAGGGGCGGCCGTTCGACGACCGGGAGTACGCCAGCGGCGAGCGGTTCCCGGAGATGACCGCGGAGGGCTTCCCGTACACCCCGGAATTCCGGAGTGACGCCGACCGGAACGCGAAGACGCCGGACTGGTTGAACGACCCGACGATGTACCACAACCGGGGCGACTCCACCTTCGCCGGTGAATCCGCCGAGTACGGCGACTTCGTCGGGCTGGACGACCTGTTCACCGAACGTCCCGAGGTCGTCCGCGGCATGGTCGAGATCTACCAGAAATGGGTCCGCGACGCCGGGGTCGACGGCTTCCGGATCGACACCGTCAAACACGTCAACATGGAGTTCTGGCAGCGGTTCGTACCGGAGTTGGAGGGGTACGCCGCGAAGGTCGGCAACGACGACTTCTTCATGTTCGGCGAGGTGTTCTCCGCCGACCCGGCCGTGACCTCCCGCTACACCCGGGACGGCCAGCTACCGGCGGTACTGGACTTCCCGTTCCAGGACACCGCCCGCGGGTACGCCTCACGCGGCGGCGCCGCCACCGACCTGCAGAAACTGTACGCCTCCGACGACCGCCACACCGACGCCGACTCCAACGCGTACGCGAACCCGACGTTCCTCGGCAACCACGACATGGGCAGGTTCGGCGGTTTCGTCGCGCGCGACAACCCGGATTCCGACGACGCTGAGCTGCTGCGGCGGCAGTTGCTCGGGCACGAACTGATGTACCTGGGCCGCGGCCAGCCCGTGGTGTATTACGGCGACGAGCAGGGCTTCACCGGCCCCGGCGGCGACAAGGACGCCCGACAGCCGATGTTCGCGTCGAAGACCGCCGACTACCTCGACGACGACCTGCTCGGTACCGACGCCACCCACGCCACCGACAACTACCGCAGCGACCATCCGGTGTACCGCGGGATCGCCGCGCTCGCGAAGCTGCGCGACCGGCACCCGGCGCTCGCCGACGGGGCCCAGATCCACCGGTACGCCGACACCGGCCCCGGGGTGTACGCATTCAGCCGGTTCGACGCCCGTAAGCAGGTGGAGTACCTGGTCGCGGTGAACAACGCCGACACGTCGCGCACCGTGCCGGTGAAGACCTACGGCGGCAGATTCGACCGGCTCTACCCGTCGGACGGCGCCTCGGTGACCGCGGGCGCCGACGGCCGGATCTCGGTCACCGTACCGGCGTTGTCAGCGGTGGTGTTCAAGGCGCGGGAGCGGGCGACACCGCCGGGCACCGCGCCCGCGGTGGCGATCACCGCACCCACCCCGGACTCGTCCGTACGCGGCCTCGCCGAGGTCTCCGCCGACGTGCCCGGAGACGGGTTCGCGCAGGTCACGTTCGCCGCGAAGGTGGGCAACGGGGAGTGGCAGGCCATCGGCACCGACGACAACCGGCCGTTCCGGGTCTACCACGACCTGGCTGGCGTACCGGCGGACACGAAGGTGGCGTACAAGGCGGTGGTGACCGACGCGGCGGGCCGGATCGCCTCGGCGCGTAGCGACGCCGTGGTGGGCGCTCCTCCCGCGGAGGACCCCGTGGGCCAGCGGGACTGGCTGGTGGTGCACTACGCCAGGGGCGACGGGAACTACGACGGTTGGGGGCTGCACGTCTGGGGTGACGTGGCGCAGCCCACCGACTGGTCGTCGCCGCGGCCGTTCTCCGGTGAGGACTCGTACGGGCGGTTCGCCTGGGTGAAGCTCAAGCCGGGGGCGTCGCAGGTCGGCTACCTGGTGCATCGCGGCGACGAGAAGGACTGCGCCGCGGATCGCAGCGTGGATGTGGCGCGTACCGGCGAGATGTGGCTGAAGCCCGGAGGCTGCGAGGTCGCCACGTCGCAGGCCGCCGCCCTGGGCTACGCCACCGTCCACTACAAACGCCCGGACGGCCAATACGACGGCTGGGGCCTGCACCTGTGGGGCGACGCGGTGGAGTCTGGCACGTCATGGGACGACCCGCTGGTGCCGGACGGTGTCGACGCCGGCGGTGCGTACTGGAAGGTGCCCCTGAAGGATCCCTCGGCGCCGCTGAACTTCATCGTGCACTCCGGCGACACCAAGGACCCGGGGCCGGACCAGTCGTTCGTACCGGAACGGCAGCCGCACGGGTACGTCAACTCCGGCGAGGACGCCGTACACCCGACGCGGGCCGCCGCCGAGGGCAAGGCGGTGATCCACTACCACCGCCCGAGCGGCGACCACGACGGCTGGGGGCTGCACACCTGGACCGGCGCGGCGGACCCCACGGACTGGCAGGACCCGCTGCTGCCGGCACGCACCGACGACTTCGGCGCCGTGTACGAGGTGCCGCTCGCCGATGGCGCCGAGAGCCTCAGCTACATCCTGCACAGAGGTGACGAGAAGGACCTGCCCGACGACCAGTCGCTGGAGATCGCCCGGTTCGGGAACGAGGTATGGGTTCTCGCCGCCACCCCTGGGTATCTGCTGCCGATGCGCGGCGGCACCGGCCCTGATGCCGACCTGACCAGGTCGAAGGCGGTGTGGATCGACGAGTCCACCGTGGCCTGGCCCGGCCGTACCCCGCCCGGTGTCACCTATCAACTGCTCTACGGCCCGGACGGCGGGATCGCGGTGGATTCCGGCGGGAAGGTGACCGGGGAGCACAAGGTGATCCGGCTGTCGGTCGTCGACGGCGGCCTCTCCGGCGAGCAGCGCGCCCGGTTGCCGCACCTGGCGGACTACATGGCGCTGCGGGTCGACCCCCGGGACGCCGACCGCGTGGTGGCGGCTACCCGTGGCCAACTCGTCGCCGCCGAGCGGGACGGCAACGGGGTGGTACGTACCGCCACCGGGGTGCAGACCGGCGAACTGCTCGACGCCTTGTATGCGTCCCGGGCGGCCGATGCCCGGCTCGGTCCGGTGTGGACCGACGGCCGGCCGACATTGTCGTTGTGGGCACCCACCGCGCACTCTGTCGCGTTGGAGCTCTACGACTCCCCCGACGCGGCCCAGCCCCGGCTCGCGACGATGGAACGCAATGACGCCACCGGAGTCTGGTCGGTCACCGGGGACCCGACCTGGAAGGGCAGGTACTACGCGTACCGGGTCACGGTGTACTCCCCCGCCGGGCGGAAGGTGGTCACCAGTTCGGTTCTCGACCCGTACGCGGTCTCCGTGGCCGCCGACTCCGGCCGCGGCTGGCTGGGCGACCTGTCCGACCCTTCGCTGGCCCCGGACGGCTGGGCCGGCCTGACCAAGCCGGCACCCGTAGCCACCCACGCGGCCAGCGTGTACGAGCTGCACGTGCGGGACTTTTCCGCCTCGGACGCCACGGTCCCGGCCGCTGACCGGGGCGGCTACCGCGGGTTCACCGACCCCGACTCGGCCGGGATGCGGCACCTCGCCGGGCTCGCCGACGCCGGGCTGAGCCACGTACAGCTGCTGCCGGTGCAGGACTTCGCGACCGTACCGGAGCGGCGTGGCGACCGTACCGAGCCGGACTGCGACTACGCCGCCATGCCACCGGACTCGCCGCGGCAGCAGGAGTGCGCGGCCCGGTTCGCCGCAACCGACTCGTTCAACTGGGGGTACGACCCGACCGGCGCGTTCTCCGTACCGGAAGGGTCTTATGCGTCGCGGCCGGACGGGCCGACCCGGGTGGCCGAGATGCGGGGCGCTGTGGCTGGGCTGAACCGGGCCGGGCTGCGGATGGTGCTCGACGTGGTCTACAACCACGCCCACGCCTCCGGGCTGGACCCCGGCTCGGTGCTGGACCGGATCGTGCCCGGCTACTACCACCGGCTGCTCGCCGACGGCACCGTCGCCACCTCCACCTGCTGCGCGAACACCGCGCCCGAGCACGCCATGATGGGCAAACTGGTGGTCGACTCGGTCGTCACCTGGGCCAGGCACTACAAGGTGGACGGCTTCCGGTTCGACCTGATGGGCCACCACCCTCGCGCGAACATGGTCGCCGTGCGACAGGCCCTCGACGCGCTGACCCTGGAGCGCGACGGCGTCGACGGCAGGGCCATCCTGTTGTACGGCGAGGGCTGGAACTTCGGCGAGATCGCCGACAACGCCCGCTTCCCGCAGGCCACCCAGCTGGAGCTGGCCGGCACCGGGATCGGCAGCTTCAACGACCGGCTCCGCGACGCGGTACGCGGCGGCGGCCCGTTCGACGCCGACCCCCGGGTGCAGGGGCTCGCCTCCGGCCTCGGCACCGCCGACAACGGTGCCCCCGTCAACGGCGACGCCGCCGCCAGGGACGCCCGGCTGCTGCGCTACCACGACCAGATCAAGGTCGGGATGGTGGGCAACCTGGCGGGGTACGAGTTCACCGGCTCGGACGGGGTGACCCGCAGCGGTCGCGACGTCGACTACAACGGCGCGCCCACCGGGTACACCGCGCAGCCCGGCGAAGCCGTGACGTACGCCGACGCCCACGACAACGAAACCCTGTACGACGCGCTGGCGTACAAGCTGCCGCCGGCCACCACGATGGCCGACCGGGTGAAGCTGCAGCAGCTCGGGCTGGCCACGGTGCTGCTCGGGCAGGGGCTGGGGTTCGTCCACGCCGGCAGTGAACAGCTGCGCAGCAAGTCGTTGGACCGCAACTCGTACGACTCGGGTGACTGGTTCAACCGGCTGCCGTGGGACTGTACGGCCGGCAACGGCTTCGGCTCCGGGCTGCCACCCGCGCCGGACAACGAGGACAAGTGGCAGTACGCCAAGCCGCTGCTCGCCGACCCCGGGCTGAAGCCCGACTGCACGGCGATCGAGGACTCCCGGGCCCGGTTCGCGGAGCTGCTGCGGATGCGTACCAGCACGCCGTTGTTCTCGCTGGGCACGGCCGCGAGCATCGGCAGCACGGTGAGCTTCCCGCTGACCGGAGACGGGCGGGACGCGCCAGGGCTGCTCGCGATGCACGTCGCCGACCCAGCCGACGTGGACACACGATGGGCGTCGGTGACGGTGCTGGTGAACGCCGGCGCCACCCGCCCGCTCACGCTGCCGGAGCTGGCCGGCACCGGTGCGCGGCTGCATCCCGTACAGGCCGAGGGGGTGGACCCCGACGTCCGGGCGGTACGGGTCGGCGCCGACGGCGGGCTGACCGTACCGGCGCGGTCGGTGGTGGTCCTCGTCGCACCCCGGTAGCGAGTGCGGTGACCGCACTGGGCGCCATGCCAGATCACGAGTACCAAGGAGAGAGATGAGTACCGAACAGT
>JBOGDK010000349.1:0-5275 GCA_050701795.1 Micromonosporaceae bacterium | reverse complement strand
CCGAGGCGCGGTATCACCACCCTTTCCGGCGGCAACCAGCAGAAGGCCGTGGTGGCGCGGTGGCTGCTCAAGGAGTGCCGGCTGCTGCTGCTGGACGAGCCGACCCGGGGCGTCGACATCGGTGCCCGCGCGGAGCTGTACGGGCTGATCCGGCGTCTCGCCGATTCCGGGGTCGGGGTGCTGCTGGTGTCCAGCGAAGTGCCCGAGGTGCTCGGTCTCGCCGACCGGGTCCTGGTGCTCCGGGAGGGTCGCGTGGTGCACCGCTCGCCCGCGCGGGAGCTGTCGGAGCACGACGTACTCGACCTGGTGATGGAAGGGACCCACCAGCTATGAGTGAGGAGAGCAGTCCACTCGCGGACGAGCAGCCCGCCGGCGGTCTGGCAGACGCGCCGGTCGAGCCCGAGGAGCTGCCACCGGCCGACGAGCACACCCGGGTGGAAGCGGCGGCGGCCGGGGCCCAACCCCAGCGGCGGCTGGCCGTACTCGGCCGGGCCGGTGAAGCCCGCAGCGTCGGACTGGTTCTGGTGCTGGTGGTGCTGGGCGTGGTCGGCGCGGTCACCGCACCAGCCAGCTTCCTCACCACGTCCAACCTGCTGAACATCCTCACCACCGCGTCGGTGATCGGCGTGGTCACGGTCGGCATGACGTTCGTGATCATCGGTGGCGGCATCGACCTGTCGGTGGGTGCGATCATCGCGCTGGCGTCGGTGTGGTCCACCACGTTGGCCACCCAGGCGTTCGGGCTCGGCGGGATGTTGTTCTCCGCCCTGGTGGTCGCTACGGCGGCCGGGCTGGTCAACGGCGTCCTGATCGCGTACGGCCGGCTGGTGCCGTTCATCGTGACCCTGGCGATGCTGGTCTCCGCCCGTGGTCTCGCCGAACAGCTGTCCGACCGGCGGTCCCAGATCGTGGAGGTGCCCGCCTTCGCCGACATCGCGCTCACCCGGCCGCTCGGCGTACCGATGCTGGTCTACATCCTCGCCGCGGTGTGCGTGGTGGGGTGGCTGGTGCTCAACCGGACCACGTTCGGGCGGCGTACGTTCGCCATCGGCGGCAACCCCGAGGCGGCGCGGCTGGCCGGAATCGACGTGAAACGGCACACCATGCTGCTGTACGTCATCTCCGGCCTGTGCTGCGGGATCGCGGCGGTGATGCTCACCGCGCAGACCAACACCGGGGCCAGCACCCACGGCCAGCTGTACGAACTCGACGCCATCGCCGCGGTGATCATCGGCGGCACGTTGCTCACCGGCGGGCGGGGCTCGCTCGTGGGCTCTCTGCTCGGCGTACTCGTCTTCACCACCATCACCAACCTGTTCATCCTCAACAACCTGTCCACCCCGATCCAGAACATCGCCAAGGGCGCGATCATCGTCGCCGCCGTACTGCTGCAGCTACGCAGCCGTGAGGCGCGGACCTGACCCTGGCGACCCACCCGTCCCCCCGCAAGGAGAACTGACATGGCACAGTTCGGAATCGGCGGAACCGATCGCAGGCGTTTCCTGATCGGCGGTGCCGCCGCCGTCGGAGCCGGCACCCTGCTCGCGGCCTGCACCAGCAACGAGCGTCCCGAGGGCGACAGCGCCGGGGGCAGAGCGCCCGGTGGCGGCAACGCCAAGCCCGGCAAGAAGGTCACCATCGGTTTCTCGGCGCCCGCCGCCGACCACGGCTGGATCGGCGCGATCACCAAGAACGCGCAGGATCAGTCCAAAGAGTACGAAGACGTCACCCTTGAGGCCACCGAGGGCACCAACGACGTACAGCAGCAGATCTCCGCGGTGAAGACCCTGATCGACAAGAAGGTCGACGCGTTGGTGATCCTGCCGTTCGACGGCAAGGCGCTCACCGAGGTGGCGAAGCAGGCGATGGCGGCCGGGATCCCGGTGATCAACCTGGACCGGATCTTCGCCTCGCCGCTGGCGTACCGGACCTGGATCGGCGGCGACAACTACGGCATGGGTGTCAGCGCCGGCAACTTCATCGCCGCCCGGATGAAGAAGGCGAAGAAGTCCGACCCGGTGATCGTGGAGGTCGCCGGCATCGACAACCTGGAGCTGACGCAGCAGCGCAGCGACGGCTTCAAAGAGGCGCTGAAATCGCACGGCCTGAAGGTGACCGCGCGGCAGGCCGCCGACTTCACCGCCGCCACCGGCCAGAAGGTCACCGCACAGCTGCTGCAGGCCGAGTCGAAGATCGACGCCCTCTGGAACCACGACGACGACCAGGGCATCGGGGTCGAGGCCGCGATCAAGCAGGCCGGCCGGGAGAAGGAGTTCCTGATGGTCGGGGGTGCCGGCTCGAAGCGGGTGATGGACCAGATCAAGGCCGACGACGGCGTGGTCAAGGCGACGGTGCTCTACAGCCCGAGCATGTCCTCCTCGGCGATCTCGCTGGCCCGGCTGGTGGCGCAGAGCCGGGGGATGGACGACCTGGTCGAGCACGAGGTGCCGGCGTCGATCACGACGTACTCGGCGGTGGTGACCAAGAGCAACGTCGACCGGTACCTCGCGGTCGGCTTCGAGTAACGGTCGGCTTTCGCAGAACCTGGGGGTACGCAGTTGTCGCAGCAGCGCAGGCCGGTGATCGGCGTCGGCATGGTGGGGTACGCCTTCATGGGCCGGGTCCACTCCCAGGCGTGGCGTACGGTGTCCCGCGTCTTCGACCTGCCCGTGGTGCCGCGGATGGCCACGATCTGCGGCCGCGACGAGCGGGCCACCGCCGAGGCCGCGGACCGTCACGGGTGGGCGTCGTACTCCACCGACTGGCGGCGTCTGCTAGCACGCGACGACATCGACCTGATCGACATCTGCACTCCCGGTGACACTCACGCCGAGATCGCGATCGCCGCGCTGGAGGCCGGCAAGCACGTGCTCTGCGAGAAGCCACTCGCCAACACCGTCCCGGAGGCCGCCGCGATGGCGGAGGCGGCGGCCTCGGCGGCCCGGCGTGGCATCCGTTCCATGGTGGCGTTCAACTACCGCCGGGTGCCGGCGATGGCGTTGGCCCGGCAACTGGTGCGCGAGGGTCGGCTCGGCACCATCCGGCACGTACGGGCCCGGTACCTGCAGGACTGGATCGTGGATCCGGAGTTTCCGCTGGTCTGGCGGCTGCGGAAGGAGAAGGCCGGCTCGGGAGCGCTCGGTGACATCGGGGCGCACATCGTGGACCTGGCGCAGTTCGTCACCGACGACGTACTGACCGGAGTCTCGGCGCTCACCGAGACGTTCATCAAGCAGCGGCCCTTGCCCGCCGACTCCCCGGCCGGGGGCCTGGCGGCCACCGGCGGCGGGTCGGCCACCGGCGAGGTCACGGTGGACGACTGCGCGCTGTTCCACGGCCGGTTCGCGGGCGGCGCGGTCGCGTCGTTCGAAGCCACCAGGTTCGCCACCGGACGGCGTAACGGACTGTCGATCGAGCTGAACGGCTCCGCCGGCAGCCTCGCGTTCGACTTCGAGTCGATGAACGAGCTGCACTTCTACGACCACACCGAGGATCCGGCCACCGCCGGGTTCCGCCGGATCCTGGTCACCGAGCCGGACCATCCGTACCTGGAGGCGTGGTGGCCGCCGGGACACGTCCTCGGGTACGAGCACACGTTCACCCACGAGCTGGCCGACCTACTGGCGGCGATCGGCGACGGCACCGACCCGACACCGTCGTTCGCCGACGGGCTACGGGTGCAGCGGGTGCTCGCCGCGGTCGAGTCGTCCGCCGCCGCCGAAGGACGCTGGCAGCCGATCACGCCCGAGGAGGAGACCTGATGCCACGCCCGATCACCCTGTTCACCGGCCAGTGGGCGGACCTGCCGTTCACCGAGCTGTGCCGACTCGCTTCCGAGTGGGGGTACGACGGACTGGAGATCGCCTGCTGGGGCGACCATTTCGAGGTCGACAAGGCCGCGGAGAGTGACGCGTACCTGCGCAATCGGCGGGACATCCTGGAGCAGCACGGCCTGAAGGTGTGGGCGATCTCCAATCACCTGGTGGGGCAGGCGGTGTGCGACCACCCGATGGATGAGCGGCACCAGGCGATCCTGCCGGCCCGGATATGGGGCGACGGCGACCCTGAGCAGGTACGGCAACGCGCCGCCGAGGAGATGAAGGCGACCGCCCACGCGGCCGCCGCGCTCGGGGTGGACACCGTGGTCGGGTTCACCGGTTCGTCCATCTGGCACACCGTCGCGATGTTCCCGCCGGTACCCGATTCGATGATCGACGCCGGGTACGCCGACTTCGCCGACCGGTGGAACCCGATCCTCGACGCCTTCGACGCGGCCGGCGTACGGTTCGCGCACGAGGTGCATCCCACCGAGATCGCGTACGACTACTGGACCACCGTACGGACCCTGGAGGCGATCGGCCGGCGGCCCGGGTTCGGGCTGAACTGGGACCCGAGCCACTTCGTGTGGCAGGACCTGGACCCGGTGGGGTTCCTGCTCGACTTCGCCGACCGGATCTACCACGTGGACTGCAAGGACGCGAAGCGGCGGGTCGGCAACGGCCGCAACGGCCGGCTCGGCTCCCACCTGCCCTGGGGCGACCTGCGACGCGGCTGGGACTTCGTCTCCACCGGCCACGGCGACGTGCCGTGGGAGGACTGCTTCCGGGCGCTGAACGCCATCGGGTACGACGGGCCGATCTCGATCGAGTGGGAGGACGCCGGTATGGACCGCCTGATCGGCGCCCCGGACGCCCTCGCCGCGGTACGCCGCCTGACCCGGATCGAGCCCTCCAACGCCTCCTTCGACTCCGCCTTCGCCTCCGACCCCGACTCCGGCCAGGAGTCTGACGGCCCACAGAGACGCTAAACCGACGTCCTTCCCGCGTCGCCCGGGCCTGATGCCCGAGATCTTCAAGATCAGAAGGAACTCGGGGCCGAGCGGTTCACATAGTGGGGTGGCCGGTCCTCCGGGGGCGCCCGGGGACCGGCCACATCGGGGTCACCGGTTAGTCGTCGTCACCGTCGTCGTCGCCACCGTGGTCGTGGTCGTCGCCGGGCGGGTCGTCGGAACCCCGACCGTGCCGGTCGTCGTCACCGTCGTCGTCGGTCCCGTCACGACCGTCGTCGTCCCGGTCGTCCCGGTCGTCGTCGCGGTCGTCGACCTTGTACCTGACCACGTCACCGGTCTGGGCGTCCACGTCGACCCGTACCCGGTCGTCGTCCCGGTTGATCCGTACGCTCCACACCTTCCGTCCGTGCTCGGTCTCCCGTTCCGCCTTGGAAACCTCGCCACCGCCGGCCCGGTCCAGCGCGATCTGCTTCGCCTCTTCGACAC
>JBOGDK010000348.1:0-5290 GCA_050701795.1 Micromonosporaceae bacterium | reverse complement strand
TCCCCCAGCACCTTGACGACTGAGTCAGCATCCTGCGGATCCACTCCGGCCTGCAGAACCGCCCAGGTCAACGCCCGGTACATGGCACCGGTATCCAGATACCGTGCCGCCAGCCGCCCGGCGAGTCGGCGCGAGATGGTCGACTTGCCCGAACCGGACGGCCCGTCCACCGCCACGACACCCTGAAACGTCGGCTGCCCGCCGTCCACTGACTCTCCCTCGTTCGCGGCTGTACCGGCCTCGTTCGCGGCTGCGGGGCTCGCGAGGTCACTCCTCGCGCCCGCCCTTGGGCTCGCAAGGTCACTCCTCGCGTTCACCGCACCTCCTCGATCGCAGCCGTGGACCGACGCCCACGCCTGTCGTAGCGCCCTGCGGGTCATGTCAAGCCTGCACCATCATGCCGGTCGGCACCCTGGCCACCGACACCGGGCGGGCCTGCTACAGGCCGACCGCCCGGTACAGCGAGCCCACCTCGGGCACCCCGAGCCGGCGGGTCCCGCCGGGCCGCAGGTCACCCAGCCGGATCGGTCCGATCTGGGTACGGATCAACCGCTGCACCGGATGCCCCACGGCGTCCAACATCCGCCGTACGATCCGGTTCCGGCCCTCGTGCATCACGATTTCGACCAGCGCCTTCGGTGGCAGGCTGTCCACCACCCGGAACGCGTCCGCGGCGGCGTGCCCGTCCTCGAGGTCCACACCTGCGAGCAGCCGCCGCTCGGCGCTGCGGGCAACCGGCCCGGCCACCTCACACAGGTACGTCTTCGACACCCCGTACGAGGGGTGGGTCAGCCGGTGTGCCAGCTCACCGTCGTTGGTGAGCAGCAGCAGGCCTTCACTGTCGGCGTCCAGCCGGCCGACGTGGAAGACCCGCTGCGGCAGGTCCGTCACCAGCTCCGCGACGGTACGCCGTCCCCGGTCGTCCGACATCGCGGAGAGCACCCCGACCGGTTTGTTCACCGCCAGGTACACCTGCCGCTCGTCGGTGACCACCCGGGTGCCGTCGACGTGGATCGTCGCGGTGGCCGGATCCACCTTCATGCCGAGGGTCGCCACCCGGCCCTCCACCGTGACCCGGCCGTTGGAGATCAACTCCTCGCACGCCCGGCGGGAACCCAGCCCGGCCCCCGCGAGTACCTTCTGCAGCCGCTGTGGGACCGCCTCGGACGGGGCTCCTCCCGTCGCCTCGGTACTGGTCACCGCGACTCTTCCGCTTCCGCGAGCGCCTCGACGTCGGCTGGCAGGAACGGCGCCAACGGGGGCAGGTCCTCCACGGTGTCGAGCCCGAGCTTCTCCAGGAACAGGGTGGTGATGCCGTACAGGTGGGCGCCGTTGTCGGGCTCGATGCCGCGTTCCTCGATCAGGCCACGGGTCAGCAGGGTACGGATCACCCCGTCACAGTTGACGCCACGGATCGCCGAAATCCGGGAACGGGTGACCGGTTGCTTGTACGCCACCACGGCGAGGGTCTCCAGCGACGCCTGGGTGAGCCGGGTCTGCTGCCCGTCCAACACGAACCGCTCCACGTACGGGGCGTACGCCGGGCGGGTGTACATCCGCCAACCGCCCGCCGCGCGGCGGAGGTCGAAGCCGCGGGCGTCAGCGGTGTACTCCTCGGACAATGTGGCCAGGGTCGCCGCGACCCGCTCCGTCGGCACTTCCAGGATCTGGGCCAGTAGCACCTCGGCGACCGGCTCGTCGACCACCATCAGGATCGCTTCCAGAGCGGCCCGCAGGTCAGTCGGCTCGGAATGCTGCTCCGCCGCACCGGACCCGCCCCCGGCGGGAACGGATTCCTGCGGGGCGGGAACGGGCTCGTCGGCCGAGTTCACTGTGCCGACTCCTTTCCGGTCTCGTCGCCTGGTGGTGGCACCGGAGTCTCATCACGTGCCGGCGCGGGACGGTCCGCCGGCGCACCGGCGTACTCGTCGACCTCCAGATCATCGACGTCGTCAGCGCCGGTCCACCGTACGGTCAGCTCCCCCAGCGCCTCCACCTGGTCGAAACCGACCAGGCCCTCCCGGTACAACTCCAGCAACGCCAGGAACCGGGCCACCACCTCAAGTGTCGACTGGCAGTCCGAGGTGAGCGTACGGAAGCTCGCGGTACGGCTGCGCAACAGCCGGTCCCGGAGCAGCGCGGCGTGCTCCCGTACGCTCACCCGTACGGTGTGCACATGGGCGATCGAGAGCACCTGCGGCTGCTTCGGGGCCAACGCCCGGGCCGCGAGCTGGGCCAGCCGTTCCGGCCCGATGCCCAACAGCACCTCGGGTAGGGCTTCCGAGAACCGGGGCTCCAGACCAACGACACGGGGATAGCGCCGGGCCGCCGTCCTTTCCAGGCCGGCCAGATGTGCCGCGGCCTCCTTGAACGCCTTGTACTGCAGCAGCCTGGCGAACAGCAGGTCCCGGGCTTCCAGCAGCGCCAGGTCCTCTTCGTCCTCCACCTCCGCCGCAGGCAGCAGTCGGGCCGCCTTCAGGTCCAGCAGCGTCGCAGCGATCAGCAGGAACTCACTGGCCTCGTCGAGGTCCCAGGCCTCACCCATGCCCTTGATGTACACGATGAACTCATCGGTCACCGTGGACAGCGCGACCTCGGTCACGTCGAGCTTGTGCTTGCTGATCAACTGCAGCAGCAGGTCGAACGGACCGGTGAAGTTCGCGAGGGTGACCTGGAAACCGTCATGGGCCTCCGAAGCCGGTGCCTGAGCCTGGGTGTCGCCAGAGGTGTCGCCTTCACCCTGTGCCGGATCGCTGCCCTGTTCTGCCGGCTGCGGATGCACCGTGATGGGCGGTTCGGCGGACGAATCGGTCACGCTTCGACGGTAGCCCAGGCCCGGCTCGGTCATGACGCCGCCAGGCTGATCAAGGGGTGCACCAGGAGGTCGAGCAGACGATGCACCAGCGGAGTGTTGATCGGATAGATCAGCAGCACCAGTAGCGCCAGCATCCCCAGGTTGCGTTCCCCGAGCCAGAACTGCACCTTCTGAGCGGTCTCACCGGGACGCCGGAACGCCAACCACAGCAGCCCCCATCCGTCCAGCGGGGGCAGCGGTACGAAGGCCAGCACACCGAAGCAGAGCAGCCCGACTCCGAAGGAGACCACCACCTGCTCCAACGGCGGCCCCGGGGAGCCCCGCAGTACGTCGGACGGGTAGCCGGAGAGCATCTGGCCGCCGCCGAACCCGTACCGGTGACCGAACAGCACCAGCATTCCGAGCACGATCACGGCGAGTGGACCGGCGATCAGCACCGTGGCGCGTTGTCGTACCTGTCCGACGAGCCACCCCGATTCCGGCAACGGCGCCTCGCGACCCCAGCCGGTGCCGCCCAGTACCGCCGCGATCGCGCCGAACGGGTCGATGTCACGCCGCGGCTGCGGCAGCGCCGATCCGACCCGGTGCCGCAGCAACCGGGCGGCAAGCCACACCTGCACGCTGACCCGTACGGCGAGCCCGAGGCCGAACGCGAGCAGGAGCCCGGCGAGAGCGGCCGGCTGCAGGAGCGCGAAGAGCACGGGGACGGCCTACCGGGTCGCAGTCGCCGCGATCACCTCGCGGGCCAACTGCCGGTACGCCCGCGCCCCGGACGAGGCCGGCGCCCAGGTGGTGATCGGCTCCCCCGCCACGGTGGTCTCCGGGAACCGTACGGTCCGGGTGATCACGGTCTGGTACACCCGGTCGCCGAACGCCTCCACCACCCGCTGCAGCACCTGCCGCGAGTGGGTGGTGCGGCTGTCGTACATGGTGGCGAGGATGCCCTCGAGCTCCAGGTCGAAGTTGAGCCGTTCCCGGACCTTGTCGATGGTGTCCAACAGCAGGGCGACCCCACGGAGGCTGAAGAATTCGCATTCCAGTGGGACCACTACGCCGTGCGCGGCGGTCAACGCGTTCACGGTGAGCAGACCTAGCGACGGCTGGCAGTCGATCAGGATGTAGTCGTAGTCCTTCATCGCCGGGTGCAGCACCCGCTTCAGGGTCATCTCCCGGGCGACCTCGGTGACCAGCTGGATCTCGGCCGCGGACAGGTCGATGTTGGCCGGCAGGATGTGCAACCCGTCGACGTTGGTCTTGATCAAGGCCTCGTCGAGCGCGATGTCTTTCTGCATCAGCAGGTTGTAGATCGTCACGTCGAGGTTGTGCGGGTTGACGCCGAACCCCACCGACAGCGCACCCTGCGGATCGAAGTCGACCAGCAGTACCCGGCGGCCGTACTCCGCGAGCGCCGCACCCAGGTTGATCGTCGTGGTGGTCTTGCCGACGCCGCCCTTCTGGTTGGCCATCGCGATGATCCGCGCGGGTCCGTGCCCGTCGACCGGCTCCGGAGTCGGGATCGGTCGGCTACCGGTATACGCCTCAGGGTCAGCCGGGCCCAGCTCCGCGTCGTTGACGTCGGAAGCTGACTGTTCTGCGCGGAGCGCGGCCCACGCATCGTCCCGGTCAAGACCCATGTGTCTCCCCACGCCCTTCCCCGACAACTTGCTTCGGCGCCGCCTCGGTGCAACACCGGGGAAGCGGGGCGGCTGGTCCAACGTGCCTGGCCAGTGTTGATGCCTGCTCGCGACTGTACGGCACTGACACCCACACGGGCCGCCACCGCCACGGCGTGTCGCCGTGGCCGCATCGACAATCTCTACGAGGGCCGATTCCCGATGTGTCATGGGACCCGACACCCGCGTCCCGGAAGAGCCTATCCCAGCGCCCGGGGATGGCTGGCGGCGTACACCTCGCGCAGCTTGTCCACTGTGACCAGGGTGTACACCTGGGTGGTCGACACCGAGGCGTGACCCAGCAGTTCCTGCACCGTCCGTACGTCTGCGCCGCCGTCGATGAGGTGCGTGGCGTACGAGTGCCGCAGCGTGTGGGGCGAGATCGAGATGCCGAGCCCGGCACGGTCGGCCGCCTGCCGCAGGATCGCCCAGGCGCTCTGCCGCGACAGCGGGCCACCCCGGGAGTTCAGGAACAGTCCCGCGCTGCCGCGCCCGACCGCCGCCAGGCCTGGCCTGGCACGCACCAGGTACGCCTCGGCGGCCCGCTGTGCGTACCCGCCGACCGGCACCAGCCGGGTACGGCCGCCTTTGCCGCGCAACACCACCGCCCCGGCTCCGAGATCCAGATCGTCGACCGCGCAGCCGACCGCTTCGCTGATCCGGGAGCCCGTGCCGTACAGGAACTCCAGCAACGCCCGGTCCCGCAACGACAGTGGACCGTCACCGGTACCCGCGGCGTCCAACAGTCGGGTGACGTCGGCCACGCTGATCGCCTTCGGCAGCCGGCGGGGCGGTGTCGGTG
>JBOGDK010000347.1:0-5304 GCA_050701795.1 Micromonosporaceae bacterium | reverse complement strand
CCGGGATTTGAGGAGGTCACCACGGCGTGGTGGGACGCCGTGATCGACGTGCACGAGGTGCTGCTGAGCGACGACGCCGGCCTCGACCGCGTCAGCGGAGCGTTCAATCGGGAACTGCGTGCCCGTTGGGACTACGCCCGCACGCTTCACGAGTACGGGTACCTGGTGCCCGACTACCTTGCCGAGCGGGCTCCGATCGCGCCACTGTGGCCACTGCCGGACATGCCCGCCGTGGCCCGCCACATCGTCCGGGCGGCATAGCTCCGGGCGGCATAGCTCCGAGCCGCAAAGCTCGGGCGCTTGCCAGCCCCGCCCCGGGGGGCCACGATCGATGCTCATGACGGGCAGAGGAGCCTCCGCGGACCAGCCGGCGCCACATCGCGCGCGGGCACGGTCCGCGGGAGCCCGCCGATCGTGGTGGGGCTGGGGCTGGCAGGAATCGGCTCTCAGCGACGCGGAATGCGCCGCGCTGGCGCCGCTGATGCCGGGGCTTCGCAACACACCGCGGGTGGTCCCCACGGTGACGGCCGTGCCGCTGCGCCCGTCCCGCCTGGTGCCGCCGACGACGTTGGCACCGCTGCTGTCCGACGACCCGACCGATCGCGCCGGTCATACCTACGGCAAGGCCTACCGGGACGTGGTACGCGCACTGCGCGGCGACCTCGGTGCCGCCCCCGACCTGGTGGCGCGTCCCGAGACCGAACAACACATCGTCGATCTGCTCGACTGGGCGGCGTCGGAGGACGTCGCGGTGGTCCCGTACGGTGGCGGCTCCTCCGTCGTCGGTGGAGTCGAGTGCCGGGACCCGGGTGACCGGCGCGGGGTCATCAGCCTCGACCTGACCCGCCTTGACCAGGTTCTGGAGGTCGACACCACCAGCCGGGCCGCGCGGATCCAGGCCGGCGCCCTCGGCCCCGTCCTGGAATCCCAGCTCAAGAGTCACGGCCTCACCCTGCGGCACTTTCCGCAGAGCTTCGAGTTCTCCACCCTCGGCGGCTGGCTGGCGACCCGGTCCGGGGGCCACTACGCCACCCTCCACACCCACCTCGACGACTTCGTCGAGTCGCTGCGGGTGGTGACCCCGGTCGGGGTGAACGAATCCTGGCGGCTGCCGGGCTCCGGAGCTGGACCGTCACCCGACCGGCTGTTCCTCGGCTCCGAGGGGATCCTCGGTGTGATCACCGAAGCCTGGGTACGGGTCCAGGCCCGCCCCGCGTACCGCGCCTCGGCGGCGGCACGGTTCGGCTCCTTCGACGACGCCGTGGCGGCGGTGCGCGACATCGCACAGTCCGGACTGCATCCCGCCAACTGCCGGCTACTCGATCCCGGCGAGGCGCTGCTGTCCGGCGCCGGACCGGGTGGCAGTGAAGCCGGGCAGAGCGTACTGGTGCTCGGCTTCGAGTCCGCGCACCTTCCCGTCGACGGGCCGCTCTCCCAGGTGGTCGACATCGCCGCGGGGCACGGCGGAGTCCCGGGCCCGCCCGGCGGCCCAGGCACGGGCGTGGCGGGCGGGTCAGGCACCGACGCGGTTGCCGCGTGGCGTACGGCGTTCCTGCGGATGCCGTACCTCCGGGACGGCCTGGTACGTCTCGGCGCGGTGGTGGAGACCTTCGAGACCGCGTGCACGTGGGGCTCCGTACTGCCGCTGTACCACGCCGTGCGCGATGAGCTGGGAGCCGTGATCGAGCGGGTCTGCGGCACCCCCGGGATGATCAACTGCCGATTCACGCACGTGTACCCGGATGGCGCGGCACCGTACTTCACGGTGATCGCCCCGGGCCGCCCGGGCTCCGAGGTCGCGATGTGGGACGAGATCAAGGCCGCGGCCAGTGAGATCCTGCACCGGTACGGCGCCAGCATCACCCACCACCACGCCGTCGGCCGTGACCACCGCCCCTGGTACGACCGGCAGCGCCCGGAACCGTTCGCGCTCGCGCTCCGGGCCGCCAAGCGGGCTCTCGACCCGGCCGGAATCCTGAATCCGGGAGTCCTGATCGCTTGACCTTGGAGCCGACCGCAGCACCGTCCGTAGGGCTCGTAGCCGATGTCTCCCTGCCATGGCTAGCGCCCGGAAACGGGTTTGTACTACAGCTGCGAATACGAATGCGCATACACTTGTTGCCATGAGTACGATTACCGTCAGAGCGGATCGCGAGGTGGAGCGGGCGCTCGCCGAGTTGACAGAAGACGGCCGCAGCCAGTCCGCGGTGATCCGGGAAGCCATCCTCGCCGCGCACCGGGCCAGGCAGAGTGAGCGGCTCCGCGCCGAGGCCGAGGAGCTTGCCGCCGATCCCGACGACCGCGCGGAGATGCGCAACGTGCGGGCCGACATGGAGTCGCTGCGTGCGTGGTGACGTGTACCGGCTGCGAGCGCCCCGTGACACTCGCGGCCACGAGCAGCGAGGGCACCGGTACGCGGTCGTCGTGCAGTCCGACCTGTTGCCCCTGTCCACCTGGCTGGTCGCTCCGACATCCACCAGTGCCCGTCCGGCCAGCTTCCGTCCTGAGATCGAGTTGAACGGAAAGACCACGAGGGTGCTCGTGGAACAGACAGCGGCGGTCGACCCGGAACGTCTCGGCGAGCACGCTGGCCGGCTCACCATCACCGAACTCGCCGAGGTCGACAGCGCCCTCCGCGTCGTCCTCGGCCTGGGATAGCGCGCACCATCGCTTGACCTTGGAGCCGACTCCAAGGTTTAGGTTCGATTCATGAGCACCACGACAACCCCGACCGGGTACGGCCTCCGGGTCGGCGAGCTGGCCTCGGCCGCCGGAGCCACCCCCGACACGATCCGCTACTACGAGCGCGAAGGATTGTTGCCGGCTCCGCCCCGTACCGCCTCGGGGTACCGCACGTACCCGCCGGACGCGGTGGAGCGGCTGCACTTCATCCAGGGCTGTCAGCGACTCGGACTCAGCCTCCGGGACATCGCCGACCTGCTCGCGGTACGTGACACCGGCGAGTGTCCCTGTGAGCCCGCCGAGCAGTTGCTGCGGCGCCGGCTCGCCGACCTGGATGCCGAGCTGGCCCGGCTGTCGGCACTGCGTACCGAGATGGTGGCGATGGCCGACGCGCTGCCGTCAATGTCCTGCCCGCCTCCGGGCCCCGGCGTCAGCTGGTGCCCACCAGAGGAAGGGAGGTGAACGCTGTGACCGAGGTCAAGGAATCCTGCTGCTGCGACGGCGCGGACTGCGCCGATTGCGACTGCGACTGCTGCTAGAGCGCCGCGGGGTGATCGCCGAGCGCGCCGGCGGTCACTGCAGGCGCTGCCGGGCCGTCCGCCTCAGCTCGCCGGATGGCGAGATCATGACGATCGCCGGTCAGCGGGCGGCCCCGAGCCGGGTCGAGACGAATTCGTCGATCAGACCTGACAGCGCCGCCGGCTTGTCCATCGGCAGGAACGCGTAGCTGTCCGGTACGGCACGTACCTCGGCGTCGGGCATCGACCCGGCGAGTCGGCGGGCGTGCGCGACCGGGAAGATCCGATGTGTGTCCGCCCATGCGAACAGGGTCGGTTTCTCGAACTCAGGCAACCGCTGCGCGGTCCCACGGGTGTACCGGGTCGATATCGCACGCAGGAACTTTCCGAGGTCACGGCGTACCGCCGGGCTCCCGGTCGCCGGGCGCAGGAAGGAGTCCCACTCCTGCGGGGTGAGGAGGCGCCGTACCAGCCAGCCGTACGCGATCGGCAACCGGCGCAGCCAACCGAACCGCAGCAGCGTGGCCATCAGCCACACTCCGCCCGGCACCCGGGCCAGCACCTGGATGTAGCGCAACATCCACGGCAGGAAGTTCGCGTACAGGTCGCACGGCGTCAGGACCAGCCCGTCCAGCCGTTCCGGCGTCGTGGTGGCGACGATCTGGGCGAGCACTCCCCCGGTGTCATTCGCCACCAGCACCGCGCCATCAGGCGCCACCGCCTCCAGCACCTCCGCCAGCGCGGACGCCACCGTCGCCGGGGTCAGCTCGGCGTCCGGGTCGGCCGCGAGCCGGTGCGAGCCGAGCGGCAGGTCGACGCAGACGCACCGGTAGCCAGCGGCCAGCTCGGAGACCACATCGGACCAGAGCACCGCGTTGGCGAGCAGTCCGTGGACGAACACCATGGTGCGACCCGAGCCGCGTACGTGGTAGTCGACGTCCCCGATGCTGGTGCGTACCGTGTGCCGGTCGCCAAGGCCGCTCATGCGCCCCTCCTCTCGGACAACGCGCCGGTACGGTCCAGCGTCGCGTCCGCTCGCCCGAATGTCACCTTCTGATCGAACAGGCCGAGCAGGATCAGCTCCATGTTCTCGGTGAGTACCCGTACCGCAACCGGGTCGATGATGCTGGCGAGGCTGGGCACCCCGAAGTCGAACTCCGCGTGGAACACCACCTCGGTGTCGGCACCTGCCTGCCGTAGCTGCCAGTCGCCGCGGAACGTGTCGAAGTCACCGTCGGTCTGGTCGAAGTCGATCCGCAGCCCGCCGGGGTCCAACCGGTCCGACTCGCTCCACCGCAGGATGCCGTTGCGGAAGTAGACCTCCCAGTGGCTGAGCAGCACCCCGTCGGTGTCCGTGGGCTCGACGGACACCGACCGTACCGCGTCCACCAGGTCCGGGTAGCGCACGAAGTCCGCGACGGTGTCGAAGACCTCCCGGCACTCCCGGGCGAGCACCACGGCATTCACGGTGACCGATCGCATCGGGAACCTTTCGGGTCGGGCGGCACCGGGACCCCGGGCCACGGAGGTCAGGAAGGAAACTGTCGCGCCAATGCCGTGAACGCCCGGTCGAACCCGTCCAGCAGCCACTCCAGCTGTGGTTCGGTGAGCACCACCGGCGGGGTCAACCGCAGCACGGCCGAGTTGTTCATCGAGTGGTTCACCAGCACCCGCTGGTCGAGCAGGTTTAGCATCAGCTCGCCGGTCAACGCCTCGTCCGCGAGCTCCACCCCGATCAGCAGGCCCTCACCCCGTACCTCCCGGATCAGGTGGCCGCACCGGTCGGCGGCGGCGAGCCCGGCGAGGATCCGGGCACCCAGTACGGCGGCTCTGGCCACCGCGTCCTCGGCCTGCAGTGCTTCGATACTCGCCCGGGCCGCCGCCATCTGCACCGGGGAGGCCGCGAAGGTGGAGGTGTGGATGAACGGATCCTTGTCGTACGGCCGGAACACCTCCGCCGTCGCCACCATCGCGGCTACCGGAACCACGCCTCCGGAGAGCGCCTTGCCGACCAGCAGCATGTCGGGACGTACGTCGCCGACCCCCCACCACCGTCCCAGCCGACCCAGGCCGGTCTGGATCTCGTCGGCGACGAACAGGCACC
>JBOGDK010000346.1:0-5361 GCA_050701795.1 Micromonosporaceae bacterium | reverse complement strand
CGGGTGTTTCCCCGCCGGCTCGGTGACCGGGAGCGCGGGGCACAACGCCGCCCAGGTGATGCTCGCCGATCTCGAGGTGCCCGCCGCGCGTTAGTGCGGTGTCCAGTAACGTTCACCGGTGTTTGGGCGAGGCCCAGAACGACGCTGGCGGCGTTGGAGAACCGCCCGGATACAACACCGGTATCCGGACGAACCTCCGCCTTGCCAGCCTCGCCCTGGACCTCGCCCAAACACCGGCAACGTTACTGGACACCGCACTAGCGGCCTGGAAGCCGCTCGTTCCTAGAAGTCGAAAAGCACCCCGCCGGTGGTGCGGACCGCCTGGCACCGGTTGCCGAATTCGCGCTGGTACGAGCGCTCCACACCGTCCCACGCGCCGCTGGCCACCACCGTGACGGGGGCGTACTCCGCGGTGCAGACGCCGGCCTCGGCGGGGATCTTCGAGATGTCGCCGCCAGCGGCGTTCAGTTGCCCGCACGCCTTGTGGGGCGCCGGGTGATTGCCACCGGCGGGACGGCAGGTCAATGTGACCTGGCGGCTGTCGCTGATTTCGCTCCGCACGGTCAAGGCCATGGAGTCGCCGGCCTCCGGGTCGACCAGACCGGGTAACCCGAACCGGAACGGGTCGGCGTCCCTGTCCGTGGTAGGCACCGGCGCACCGGGCCGCACCACATCGGCGACCGCCGGTACGCCACCGCCGAGCGCCAGTACGCAGACAGCCACCGCGGCACCGCTGATTATCGTCTTCCGTACTGAACGAAGCATGGCGTGTCCTAACCCGTAAAAATGTGATGTAAAGCCCGACTTGTGAATCCGTTAGGGAAACGAGCCAGCTTCGTCGACGGTTGCGCCTGGCGGCGCACGGGGTTCCAGCGCACCTCAGTACCGCGTCGCAGGCAGGTCCTCACCCAGTGCCGCACGCAAGCAGACCCTCAAGCCGGTACCGCGTCGCAGCTGCACCTCACCGGCCGTCCGCGCCCGACCACGGAGCCGGGTCAGGCCGCGCGCCGGGCGGCGGTTGGCGGTCACCGTATGCGAGGCTGGCCCTGGTTGCCGCGGTCGGCGAGCCGGTGACCACGCCGGCCCGGCACAATCGTCACGAGGGACGGCTCACCACAACTGGCCCGCATCACCCGCTCCGGACGAAGGGGACGAGATGATCGACCGAGGCGAAGCGGAGTGAGCATCGCAGCGAGCGCCAACCAACCAGGGGCGGGGCAGGGCGAGAGCCGAGCGGCTCAGCACGGCCAGATCAACGTCACCGGTCTGACCAAGCACTACGGCAGCGTGACGGCGGTGGACGGCCTGTCGTTCACCGTGGATCCCGGTCGAGTCACCGGCTTCCTCGGCCCGAACGCCGCCGGAAAGACCACCACCCTGCGCATGATTCTGGGGCTGGTCCACCCGTCCGCCGGGACCGCGACCATCGACGGCATCCCGTACGACGAGCTGGACGAGCCGACCCGTACCGTCGGCGCGGTCCTGGAGGCGTCCAGCGCCCACCGGGGACGTACCGGGCGCAACCATCTGCGGATGATCGCCGCCGCGGCCGGGCTTCCGGACGAGCGGGTCGACGAGATGCTGGAGCTGGTCGGGCTGGGCGAGGCCGGCAACCGGAAGTTCCGTACGTACTCCCTGGGGATGCGGCAACGGCTCGGGATCGCCGCCGCGATGCTGGGTGATCCGCGGTTCCTGATTCTCGACGAGCCCGCCAACGGACTCGACCCGGTCGGGATCCGCTGGATGCGGGAGCTGCTGCGTGGGCTCGCCGCGCAGGGCCGCACCGTCCTGGTCTCCAGCCACCTGCTCTCCGAGGTGCAGCAGCTCGCCGACGACGTACTGATCATCGCCAACGGCCAGCTGGTCACCCAGGGGCCGGTCACCACCGTGATCGACTCACTGGCACAGCACCGGGTACGGGTGCGTACCCCTGTCCCGGACCAGCTGATCGCGGCGCTGAACGGCGCCGGGGTGCAGCAGGCCGGACCCGACCTGCTGTACGTCATCGGGGCCGAGGCCGCCGACGTGGGACGTGCCGCGTTGACCGCGGGCGTGGAGTTGCACGAGCTGGTGGCCGAGCGTCCCGACCTGGAACACGTGTTCCTGGAACTCACCGGACCCCCCGGTCAGGCCGTCACCGGAGGTCACGTGGGCGCCACCCCGCCGGGCCAGCCAGAGCTGCCACCGGACAGCTACTTCGCGCCGCCCGCGGCACAGGACCCCGCCGACCAGGGACAGACCCGATGACCGCGCTGATACGCAGTGAGCTGATGAAGATCCGTACCACCCACGTGTGGTGGGCCTTCGGGCTCTCGCTCCTGGGCCTGACCATCCTTTCGGTGCTGCTCGGCATGGTGGAGGCGGAGTTCCGGCTGAACGAACCGAGCTTCCCGGCCGCCCCGGGCGGGGAGCCCATGGACACCGCGCAGGTGCGCGACAGCGTCGCCGCGAACCTCTACACCGCGGGGCAGTTCTTCGGGCTGATGTTCGCGATGCTGCTGGGCACCCTGCTGATGACCAACGAATACCAGCACCAGACCGCGAGCGCGACGTTCCTCGCCACGCCGGACCGTACCCGGGTGGTGTTCGCCAAGCTCGCCACGGCGGTGCTGATCGGGGTCGGGCTCTGGACGTTGGCCACCGTGATCGACGTCCTGGCGGGCGCCACGTACCTGGCCTCGGGGGGATTCGGGCCACGGTTCGGGCACTGGTCGGTGCTGCAGGCGATCGGCTTGAACCTGGTCGCGTACGCGCTCTGGGCGGTCTTCGGCGTCGGCCTCGGCACCCTGATCCGCAGTCAGATCGCCGCGGTGATCCTGGCGATCGCGCTGTACGTCCTGACCGGCGCGGTGGCGCAGGGCCTGCTGACCGCGCTCGCGTTCTACACCGAGTGGTCCTGGTTGCAGCAGATCAGCGTACTGCTGCCGTACACGGCGTCGGAGCTGATGACCGAAGGCGTGGACATGCCGGACATGCCGCCCCGCTGGGTGGGTGCTCTGGTACTGACGTCGTACGGGGTGACAGCCGGGATCGCCGGCGCCCTGATCACCCGGCGCCGGGACATCGCCTGAACCGCCTGCCCGGGCTCACACGGGCCGGGACGGCGGTGTGAAGCACGGCACCTGTCTCACGATGCGGTCGGCGACAACCCGAGTTGGGTGCTCCCTGGTTTACGCGTACGCGTAGCCTGGAACGCCGGACGTGGGTGTCCCGTGCGATCAATACCGCAACCCCGGTGGAAGAGGCGATCACAGCCGTGTCAACGCAGAACAGCCCAAAGCCCAGCTCCGACGTGCTGGCCGAATTCGGACCCAATGAGTGGATCGTCGAGGACATGTACCAGCGGTACCTGACCGATCCCTCCAGCGTGGACCCCGCATGGCACGACTTCTTCGCGGACTACAAGCCAACCGCCGGGGACGGCCGTTCCGGCAAGACCACGTCCGCGGCGTCCAGCGCCGGCACCGCCGCTCCCGCCGCGACACCTGCCGCTCCGGCCGGTAACGGTGCCGCCAGCACCGCGCCGCCCGCGACGCCAGCCACACCCACCAGGCCCGCCGCCACCGGCAAGCCGGCTGAGAAGCCCGCGACGGCCGCCAAGCCGGCCGCGAAAGCCGTCGCCGATGCCGAGACCACCCCGATGAAGGGGGTGGTGGCACGTACCGCCGCCAACATGGAAGCCTCGCTCGCGGTACCGACCGCGACCAGTGTGCGGGCCGTACCGTCGAAGCTGATCGCGGACAACCGGATCGTGATCAACAACCACCTGAAGCGTGGCCGCGGCGGGAAGGTCAGCTTCACCCACATCATCGGGTACGCGATGGTGAAGGCCCTCGCCGACAACCCCGAGATGAACTATTCGTACCAGCAGATCGACGGCAAGCCGAACCTGGTGCGCCCGGACCACATCAACCTCGGCATCGCGATCGACACCACCAAGAAGGACGGCACCCGGATGCTGGTGGTCCCCAGCGTCAAGGGCGCCGAGCAGATGGATTTCCGGGAGTTCTGGCAGGCGTACGAGGAGATCGTACGGCGGGCCCGGCGGGGCGAGCTGACCATCGAGGACCACACCGGGGCGACCATCTCGCTCACCAACCCGGGCACCATCGGCACGGTGCACTCGGTGCCCCGGCTGATGCAGGGGCAGGGCACCATCATCGGCGTCGGGGCGATGGAATACCCGGCCGAGTTCTCCGGCCAGTCCGACGAGATGCTGGCGGAGAGCGCCGTCTCCAAGGTCATGACGGTCACCTCGACGTACGACCACCGGATCATCCAGGGCGCCCAGTCCGGTGAGTACCTGCGCCGGATCCACCAGCTGCTGCTCGGTGAGGCCGGCTTCTACGACGAGATCTTCACCGCGCTGCGGATCCCGTACGAGCCGGTGCGCTGGGTACGCGACGTCGCCCGTACCTCCGAGGGACAGCTGGACAAGGGCACCCGGGTGCAGGAGATGATCCGCGAGTACCGGGTGCGGGGCCACCTGATGGCCGACACCGACCCGCTGGAATTCGAGATCCGGCGACACCCCGACCTGGACATCCTGGAGCACGGACTGACCCTCTGGGATCTGGACCGGACGTTCCCGGTCGGCGGATTCGCGGGCAGGCAGACCCTGAAACTGCGCGAGGTGCTGGGGGTGCTGCGGGAGGCGTACTGCCGCCGGGTCGGCATGGAGTACATGCACATCCAGGACCCTGAGGAACGGATCTGGATCTCCGAACGGGTGGAGCGCAAGTTCGACAAACCACCGGTGGAAGCCCAGAAGCACATCCTGAACCGGCTCAATGCCGCCGAGGCGTTCGAGACCTTCCTGCAGACCAAGTTCGTCGGGCAGAAGCGGTTCAGCCTGGAGGGCGGCGAGAGCCTGATCCCGCTGCTGGACCAGGTGCTGCAGTCCTCCGCCGAGGACGGCCTGGACGAGGTCGTGATCGGGATGGCGCACCGGGGCCGGCTCAACGTCCTCGCCAACATCGTGGGCAAGCCGTACGAGAAGATCTTCGGCGAGTTCGAGGGCTACATGGACCCGAAGTCCACCCAGGGCTCCGGGGACGTGAAATACCACCTCGGGACCACCGGGAAGTTCACCACTCCGGACGGGGAGCACGCGACCACCGTCTCGGTGGTGGCCAACCCGTCGCACCTGGAGGCCGTGGACCCGGTGCTGGAGGGGATCGTACGGGCCAAGCAGGACCGGATCGACCTCAAGCTCGAGGGCTACACGGTGCTGCCGCTGCTGGTCCACGGCGACGCCGCGTTCGCCGGCCAGGGCGTGGTCGCCGAGACCCTCAACCTCTCGCAGCTGCGCGGCTACCGTACCGGCGGCACGGTGCACGTGGTGGTGAACAACCAGGTCGG
>JBOGDK010000345.1:0-5375 GCA_050701795.1 Micromonosporaceae bacterium | reverse complement strand
ATGAGGCGTACCTGTCCGCGAAGTTTGGGCATTGCTTCAAGGCACTCGACGACCACACGCAGGCTGAGCAGTTCGCGCGCCGCTCCCTGATCATGGATGGCAGCTACGTCCGCGGCCGGGCGTTCAATCTGGCACTACTCGGGTGCGCGCTGGCCGGCCGCGGTGAGATCGAGGAGGCTGCGGCGTTGACCGCCGAGGCGCAGATGCTCTCGCGGTCGTTGAAGTCGCGGCGAGCAGCGGGGTACGTCGCTGAGCTGTGCATCCGACTGGAGCCGTACGCCGACAGTCCGGCGGTGCGGTCAGCGTTGGAACTGCAGGGCGCCGAGCACCCCGGCGACGGTGGCGGCGCCGACGATCTCGCCTGACTGGATCAACTCGGGCACCCGGTCCACATCGATCCACTCGACCCGCTCAGCTTCGTTGATGTCCTCCGGGTCGCCAACGTGCTCCGCGCCATCGGCCGCGTAGATCACGTTTGCAGCATCCGCCATACCCACAATCGGCTGAATGGTCATGAGGTGTGTGAGCGCGCCGGGCCGCCACCCCGTTTCTTCCTCGACCTCCCGGGCCGCGCACGCCGCAGGGTCTTCGCCTTCGTCGAGGTACCCGCCGGGCAGTTCCCACACCCACCGGTCGAAGATCCACCGGTGACGCCACATCATGAGGATGCGACGGTCGCGCACCACGACCACCATGGCGGCGGCCGGCAGCCGCAGCACCCACTGCTCGAATGTCACGCCGTCGGGCAGTTCCACGTCGGCGATGCTGACCCGGGCGCGGCGGGTGTCGTCGACCAGGCGTTCACCGTGGATGATCCACTGCGTTCGGGTGGCGGCCACGGCCCGACAGTACCGGCAGGTGGGCCGTCAGTACCCCGAGCGCCCGGCTCAGGATCAAGTTCCGCAGCATCTCGGCTGCTTCGACGGCAACGGCCAGGAGGCCGGCGTGCTCGCTAATGCCGTACCGGCGGCTGCTGCGCGCTCAGGACAGGTTGTGTCGGGGCGTGGCTGGCTCCCGGAACCCGAGGATGGCTTCTGTCATCTGGACCGCGGCGACGGCGGCTTCCACGTCGTGGACCCGGACGATGCGGGCTCCCAGCAGGACGCATACCGAGATCGTCGCCACCGTGCCGGCCAGGCGCTCGTGTTGTGGCAGGTCGAGGGTTTCGCCGATGAAGTCCTTGTTGCTCACCGCCACAAGCAGGGGGTGTTCGATGGCCGCCACCTCTGACAGGCGGCGGGTCAGCTCCAGGGAGTGGTACGTGTTCTTGTTCAGGTCGTGACCAGGGTCGATGATGATCCGGTCCACGGGCACGCCCCGCTCGATCGCCAGGGCGGTACGTTCCCGCAGGAAGCTCGCCACCTCGGTCACCACGTCGTCGTACGAGGGTCTGGGTACCCGGGTACGGGGTGGCGTCGCGAGGCTGTGGGTGATGATCAGGGTCGCTTCGCTGTCGGCCACGAGGTCAGCCATCGCGGGGTCCTGGAGTCCGCTGGTGTCGTTGATGACGTGGGCGCCCGCCGCGATGGCTTGCCGTGCCACCTCGGTCCGGTAGGTGTCGACCGAGATCACCGCGTCTGTGCTCTCCCGAATGGCCCGTACCACGGGAATTACCCGGTCGAGCTCCTCGGCCTCGGTCACCTCGGGCCCGGGGCCGAACGGCACCCCGCCGATGTCCACCCAGTCGGCGCCGTCAGCGACGGCCTGCCGCGCCGCCGCGACCGCCGCGTTCAACGCGAACGTCCGCCCCTTGTCGTGGAAGGAGTCCGGGGTCCGGTTGACGATCGCCATGACGGCGACCCGGCGGGAGAAGTCAAAGACCCGGTTGCCGATCCTCCGCTCAGGGTGTGTGAGATCGGGCAGGTAGACGGGTTGACTGGTCATTATCGGCTACTTTCGTTCGGCTCACGCTGGCGCGGCCCAGCCCTCGGAACTTAGCGGGGGCACGAAGAGTGGCCCATGGTCGTACCCACCGTGAAAGGTGGTGAGCCCGGCACCCTCTGACCTTCCACAGGTTATCCACAGCCACCGTCTCCCACCTGCGATTACGATCACCGTGCCGTCCTGCGTGCCATGGCCGGATCCTGCGTTGGCTCATCGCCGCATCATGATGCGGCGATGTACGCTGGAGCCATGCGTACCACGATCGACCTGCCGGACGATCTCCACCGCATCGCGTCCTCGATCGCTCGTGACACCCGCCGCACGCTCAGCGAAACGGTCGCCGACCTGATCCGCCGCGGGCTTCCTCAGCCGGCCGCCAGCCAGGTGACCACCGACCCCGACACCGGCTTCCCGGTCGTCAGGACCGGCGTACCGATCACCTCGGACGACGTACGTGCGCTGGAGGACGACGCGTGATCCAGTTGCTGGACAGCAATCTCCTGATCGCGCTCCTGGTTGTTGATCACGTTCACTACCGCTCGGCGCGTACCTGGCTGATCGAATCGTCCGATCCCATCGCCACCTGCCCGATCACCCAGGGCAGCCTGGTCCGGGAGCTGTTGCGGACCGGCGTACCGGCCACGGACGCCACCGCCGTGCTCGCCGGTCTCACTGGACACCAACGCCACGAGTTCCTGCCCGACGACATCGGCTATCACGCCGTACCGATGCGTGGGGTGTTGGGACATCGCCAGGTCACCGATGCCTATCTCGCACAGTTGGCACGCCACCACCACGCGCGCCTCGCTACCTTCGACAAGGGCCTGGCGGCACTCCACGACGACGTCGCGGTGCTGGTGCCGTCAAATGCGTGACGGGAGCGCTGATGGACGATGACGAGCTGCTGGCGTACTGCCTGGGGAAACCAGGGGCATGGCAGGACGAGCCCTGGGAAGGCGACGTCGTCGCGAAGGTCGGCAGCAAAATCTTCGCGTTCCTCGGAGGTGGCGGCTCGGTCGGCGTGAAGTGCGGCCGCAACCGCGACGAAGCCGACGAGCTGATCCACCGCTACCCCGACGACGTGAGCGTGATGGCGTACATCGGGCGGTCCGGGTGGAACACCGTGAAGCTGGGCGGTGCCGTACCAGACGACGAGATCCGGGAGCTGGTCGACATCTCGTACGAGATCGTGGTCAGCAAACTCCCGAAGTCACAACGTCCGTAGCTCCAGCCGCGCCGGCACCTCACCGACCGGCCGCAACGTGACCAGCGGCTCCACCCGCAGCTCCGGCTCCAGCGCCGTCACCCGGTATCGACCGAGCAGTGTCGCCAACAGGATCGTGGACTCCAGCAACGCGAAATGTTCCCCGACACAGCGCCGCGCCCCACCCCCGAACGGGAAGTACGCGTACGGCGCCCGGTCCTGCTCGCCGAGGAACCGGGACGGGTCGAACCTCTCCGGATCCGGCCAGAACTCCGGATGCCGATGGGTACTCCACGGCGCCACCATCACCATCACCCCGGCCGGCACCTGGTAGCCGCCCAACACCACCGGCTCGGTGGTCATCCGCTCGGTCAGGTACACCGGCGGATACAACCGCATCGCCTCCAGCAGTACGGCGCGGGTGCGTACCAGCGAAGGAAAGTCTTCCGGCGACGGCGCGGTACGCCCGGCAAGCACCTGCGCCACCTCGGCGGCGACCTTCTCCTGCTCGTCGGGGTGCCGCCCGATCAGGTGCAACGCCGAGGTCAACGCCCCCGCCGTGGTCTCGTGCCCGGCCATCAGGAACACCAGGATCTGGTCGGCGACCTCCTGCTCGGACAACGGCTCCCCGGTCTCTGGATCCCGCGCGGCACGCAGCCGGGTCAGCAGATCGTCGCGGCCCTCGTCCGCGGAACGGGCCATGATCCGATCCACGATCGCGTACTCCTCGCGACGCGCCCGGCGGGCCGCCAGGTTGCGCGGCGTCGGCACCGACAACGGCACCCGGAAGAGCTGGAACGTCCGCCGGATGACCAGGTTGGACAGCTCCGGGACCAACCGTTGCAGCACCGGCACGGTGTCGTCGATGTCCTCGCTGAACAGCGCCCGGCCCACCACCCGCAGGGTGTACTGCCGCATCGCCAGGTGCAGGTCGACCACTCCTGCCGTCAGGTCCAGCCGCGCCGCCTCGTCGGCCATCAGCTCGGCGTACCGGGCCACCGCCCGGCGCGTGAACAGCGGTTGTACGACGCGCCGCTGCCGCCGCCAGGTCTCGCCCTCGGTGGTGAGCAGTCCGAGCCCCAGCAGCTCGGTCAGCACCTTGAACCCCACCGTGCCCTTGGAGAACCCGCGCTCGGACTGCGCCAGCACCGTGCGTACGTCGTCCGGGTGGTGGGCGACCACCAGGGTCTGGTGCAGCGGCGCCACGCCCGGCAGCAACTCGTACCGCACCGTGTCGCCGTACTCGCGCATCCCACCGAGCAGGGTGCCGAGCAGATCGGTCAGGAACAGGCCGCCCGCGCCGACCACGGGCCGGCCGTACGGGCCCGGGATCGCGGCCAGATCACGTGCCGCTGTCGGGGTGGTCATCCTTCGAGGCTGACACAACGTGCCCGCCCGGTCGTCCGACCACAGTCGGAACTTGCGATACGCCCGACGCCAGCGTCAGCGATCGCTGGCACGGCGGTCAGGGGCAGTTGACCCACTCGTCCGTACCGTCGGCGAACCGCTGGTGCTTCCAGATCGGCAACCGCGCCTTCGCCTCGTCGACCAGCCGTCGGCAGGCATCGAATGCCTCGCCACGATGGGCGCACGACACGGCGGCGGCGAGCGCCACGTCTCCGATGCCGAGCGACCCGACCCGGTGGCTGACCGCGACGGCGTGCACGTCCGGGTGCTTGGCGATCTCGTCGGCGACCTGGGCGAGCACGTCGGACGCGCTCGGGTGTGCCTCGTAGTCCAGCGACACCACGCCGCGCCCGTGGTCGTGGTCTCGTACCACCCCGGCGAAGGACACCACCGCCCCCGAGGTCGCCAGCGTCACCAACCGCTCGTGCTCGGCGAGATCCAGCGGCGCCCCGGTCACCTCGACTCTCACCACGCCTGTCACGGCCGTTCCCCATTCATCAGTGGCAGTGGTACGAGTGCCACCTGGTCGCCAGGGTTTCCCGTGGAACCAGGCTCGATCACGGCGAACCCGTCCGCCGAGGCGACCCCGCGCAACATCGACGACCCCGTGTGCGTCATCGGAAACGCGCGCCCCTCGGGATCCAGGCGTACCAACGCGAGGTGGGTGTCGTCGCCACGCCCCCGGATCGGGGCACCCAGGGTGACCTGCGGCAACGCCGGGGACGCCCGTCCGGACAGGCCCGCGATCAGCGGCGCCACCAGCGACATCATCGCCACGACGGCCGACTGCGGGTTCCCGGGCAGCCCGGCGACCCATCGCGGAGCGGCGCCAGCCCCCGCCGGGCCCGTTTCGGCCGGCGTGAGCACGCCGGTCCCGGTG
>JBOGDK010000344.1:0-5382 GCA_050701795.1 Micromonosporaceae bacterium | reverse complement strand
GTACGACGCCGACGTGGCGGGCAAGATCCGGATCCTGTACGGCGGATCGGTGAAGGGCGCCAACATCGCCAGCATCATGGCGCAGCGGGACATCGACGGGGCGCTGGTCGGTGGCGCCAGTCTCGACCCGGACGACTTCGCGCTGATCTGCTGCTACCGGGAGCACTTCGTCACCAGATGAACGGAATCAGCCCCCACCGTGCGGTGCCGTGCTTCCGGCTCTGGGCTCGCCGCCGGCCCGGACTTGCGTCGCGCCACGCCGCGCCCTGCTGCTCTAGAGTGTGCCGGTGCCCCGTCGGATGCTGCGTCGTGCCCTGATCACCGTGCTCGGCTGCGCCCTGATGGCGACCAGCTGCTCCGCCGGGCCAGAATCGTCGGCCGGGGTGTCGGAACCGCCACGGCCCGGCGGCACGCTGTACGTGCTGGTCGAAGCCGAGGACTTCCCGCACATCGATCCGCAGCGTACGTACTACTCACCGGCGATGAACGTGGTGCGCCTGTTCGCCCGCACCCTCACCACGTACCGGCCGGCACCCGGGAACAAGGGCAGCGAGCTGGTGCCGGACCTGGCGACCGACCTGGGGCGTCCCACGAAAGGCAACACCGTCTGGCGGTTCACCCTCAAACCCGGGGTGCGGTGGGAAGACGGCTCCAAGATCACCTGCCAGGACGTGAAACACGGTGTGGAGCGCAGTTTCGCCCCCGAGATCGACGGTGGTGCGTCCATCTACCCCCGGTCCTACCTGCAGGCCAGCCAGAAGTACAAAGGCCCCTACCAGCGTGGCAACAACAACGGGAAGGGCTTGTCCTCGGTCACGTGTCTGGACATGCGGACGATCGAGTTCCGGCTCACCCGGCCGGTCGGGGACTTCAGCTACGTCACCGCGCTCCCGGTGTTCGCTCCGGTACGCGCCGCGAAGGACACCCGCGAGTTCTACGACCGCAAGCCGTTTTCGAACGGGCCGTACCGGGTGACGTCGTACCAGCCGAACGCCCAGGACCGGATGGAGCTGGTGCTGGAGCGCAACAAGCACTGGGACCCGGGTACGGATCGGGCACGCCAGCAGTACCCGAAGCGGATCGTGGTGCGGTTCGGTCAGGACGCCGACGAGATGACGTACAACATGATCGCCGACAAGGGCGACTACAAGTACGCGGTCGCACTCGACACGAAGGTCTCACCCCGGTTCGTGCAGCAGGTGATCAACGATCCGAAGCTCGCCGCACGTACCGTCACCGGCACCACCTCCGGGGTCCGGTACATGGCGATCAACACCCGTACGGTCTCTGAGAAGGTGTGCCGGCAGGCTCTGGTGCACGGGTTCAACAAGCGCGCCTTCCGTAGCGCCCTGGGTGGCTCCCCGTACGGCGACTATGCCGCCACGATCCTGCCGCCCACCATGAAGGCACACCAGGACTTCGACGTGTACGGCACCAACGAAAAGCCGGAGGGCGACCCGGCGAGGGCCCGGATGTTGATGGGTGGTGCCAACTGCCCCACCAAGCTCACCCTCGACTACATGGACAGCCCGGCGCAGGCACAGGCCTCCGACGTGATCGTGGACTCGTACCAGCGGTTGGGGATCCGCGTGGTCAAGAATCCCGTACCCAAGGAGAAGTTCCTGGACGTGGTGACGATCCCGTCGAAGCAGCACGACCTGGTGTTGACCGGTTGGGTGCCGGACTTCCCCAACGGGTCCGGGACGATCCCGACCCTCTTCGATGGGCGTTCGATCCGGGAGGGCGTGCCGGGCAACCAGAACTTCTCGCTGGTCAATGACGAGGAGTTGAACCGCCTCATCGACAAGGCCAACGCCGAGGCCGACCTCGAACGGCAGTACAAGCTCTGGGGCGAGTTGGACCGCAAGGTACAGGAGAAGGCCCTCGTGGTACCGATCGTGTACGACCGTTCACTACAGATGCTCGGCAGCAAGGTACGCGGCAGCTTCCTGCACCCGGCGTATCTCGGGGTTGACCTGTGCGTGGTCGGAATTGCGTGATTGAGTGCCCCGAGGCACTTTTGTGATTTCTGACACATCTGAGGCTTCCTGCCCCGTTACCCTGCGTGTAAGGCCATTGGTGTATGTTTCGCAAGTCTGAGCCATTCGAGGTGGCTTCAGGCCTTCTGGTCGGTTTGGGCGGATCGGGGGAACAGCAGTCGTTCCCGCTGTTAGTTCACATGATGGCGACCAGTCGGATCCCGTACCTCTCTCGTGAGGAGACGTCTCAATGCATGACCTGCCCATCCCGGTGGATGTACCCGTCGACCTCCCCGTCGGCACAGACACGCTGCCGGACCTCCCTGCAGCCTCTGGCACCGCGAGTCTCGACACCCCGGTGGGTGCCGTCGGCGGCGGTGTTAGTGGGACCGAGGTTGCTGGCGGTGTTGACACCGTTGCTGGTGGCGGCGTTGCCGCCGGTGGCCTTGGCGACGGCGGCGGCTACACGGTGGCCGGGGTTGACACTGGCAGCGGTTCTGTGGGCACCGGCCTGGCCACGGACGGCTCAACCGTGACCGGGGCCCTCGGCGGTTCGAGTGCTGCCGGTGGCGGTTCGAGCACGCTGAGCCTCGGCTGATTCCTGCACGTTTTGTGATTGGTCCGCTGTCCGGTGTCCACTGGACAGCGGACCAGTCATGCGGAAACCGCGGCGACCGGGTTGGCACGCTCTGCCTTGTCACGAGGAGCCACTGGCGTGCGGCCGTTCGGTGTCACCGGGGCGAGGGTCGCGGCGCCGAGGGCTGAGGGAGGAGATCGTGATGTCAAGGACTGGACGGGCTTTGAATGCTGTCTCGGTTCGAGGGCTGGTGAAGCGGTTCGACAAGCGGGTCGCGGTGAACCAGCTCAGTTTCGACGTCGCCGCCGGTGAGATCTTCGCACTGCTGGGTCCCAACGGTGCGGGTAAGTCCACGACGATGAAGATCCTGAGCACTCTTTCGCTGCCCACCGCCGGAGCTGCGTACATATCCGGCCTGGATGTGGTACGCCAGGCACGCGAAGTGCGGCGCCGGATCGGGCTGGTGTTCCAGGAACCGTCGTTGGACAAACAGCTGACACTCGCGGAGAACCTCAGGCTGCATGCGGTCATGTACGGGGTTCGCAGGCGGGACGTTGAGCCAAGGGTGCAGTATGCGCTGGATCTGATCGGATTGACTCCCTACCGCGACGAGCTTGCGTCCAGGCTCTCCGGGGGAATGTCGCGCAGGCTGGAAATCGGGCGTGCACTACTCCACAAACCAGACGTGCTGTTCCTCGACGAGCCCACCATCGGCTTGGATCCGCCGAACCGGGCACGGATCTGGGCGGAGGTGCTTCGGCTTCGCGCGTTGACCGGCCTGACCGTACTGATGACCACGCACTACATGGATGAGGTCGAACAC
This sequence comes from Micromonosporaceae bacterium, assembly GCA_050701795.1. Lineage (GTDB taxonomy): Bacteria > Actinomycetota > Actinomycetes > Mycobacteriales > Micromonosporaceae > WHSM01. The sequence continues at coordinate 2,003 of JBOGDK010000344.1, read as the reverse complement.
GCCGATCGGATCGCCATCGTCAACAGTGGCGAGGTCGTGGCCATCGACACGCCCGCAAACTTGAAGGCCGCTGTCGGAATGGACCGGGTGCAGCTCCGTACCGCCGACGATCGCCGGGCGGTGCAGCTGCTCTCCGCAGAGGGAGTGTCGGCGTGGTCGGAAAACGGTGGGGTGACCGTGTACCTGCCGTTCGCTGAGCGCGAGCTGTCGTTCCTGCTATCCCTGCTGGATATGCCGGTGTCGTATGTCAACGTGCAGCGTCCGACCTTGGACGACGTCTTCCTCCACTTCACCGAACAGTCGTTCCACGGCAGCCCCGTGGCACCCAGGCGTGGCGCGCCGCAGCGCGGCCGCGCCCACTCATGACCCCACGGGATGGCTCGAACTGGCACGAGGCGTCTGAACAACCTTCCTCCCACCGGCGGTCCCATCGAGCCATCGAGCCCGCGGATGACCGGGACGACGAGTACGACAGGTTCCTGGAGATCATCTCCGGCCAGGACGACGCGCCCGGCGAAGCGGAACGCTGGGACGGCGGCCGGCATCACCACCACGACGGGTCGTGGGAAGACGGCGAACCGTGGGATGAGGAAGGCCCATGGGAGGAGGACGACAAAAACGATGCTGTCGACTTCGAGCCCGATCCGGCGCAGCAGCGACCGTCAGGGGAGATATCAGGTCGGCACCGGGCGCCACGCGAAGGCGGACAGCGGCTACTGATCGAGTTGCGCATCGTCCAGGCCGTGCTCCGCCGAGAGTTGACGAAATACTGGCGCGGAAAGGCCAGGATCGCCTCGGGGTTTGCGCAGCCGTTGTTGTTCCTGCTGATCTTCGGGTTCGGAATTCAATCCATGATGCCGCAAACGGGGGGCGTCAACTTCGCCGCGTACGTGTTTCCCGGCGTCCTCGCGATGAACGTGCTGGGCCGTTCCTTCGCGAGCGCGATCGCGGTCGTATATGACGGTGAACAAGGATTCCTTCGGGAGATGCTGGTCGCACCGGCCAGCAGGGTGTCCATCGTCGTGGGAGCCATACTCGGCGGTTCGGTAACGGCGATGATTCAGGCAGCGCTGCTGTTCGTAGCCGCCCCCATCATGGGAGTGATCCCCGGGCCGCTGTCGATACTGGGAGCATTGGGTCTGGTGCTGCTGCTCGGGACCCTGATCACCGCGCTCGGTGTCGCGGGGGCGACCTTCATCCGTTCCGTACAGACCTATCAGGCGATCAGCCAGACGGTGATGTATCCGATGTTGGTCCTGTCGGGGGCGCTGTTCCCGATGAAAGGGCTCCCGGAATGGATCCAGGTGATCGGGAAATGGAACCCCGCGACCTATCCGATCGACGCCATGCGGCGTCTGCTGTTGGAAGCGAACAGTCCCGACTCACCGTTCTTCGACCTGACAGGCGTGACCCTGTATGGTCACCGGCTTTCGGTGGCGGAAGAAGTCGGCATCACCGCCGGCATCGCGTTGCTCCTGGTAGCTGTGGGTGCGAGAGGGTTCGGCCGGGCGCGGTGAACGTGGCGCTGACCCCGGTGCGGTCCGGGGAAGTTCGTCCACCAGGCTGCGACGAGGGCGCACGAACCGACCAGATGTGGTCTGCGGAGCATTTCCCGCAGCGGGGGGCGTCTCATCCACGCCGGGCAGCGACTATTGTGTGAGGTCGCTGCGGCTTACCGAGAGGACGAACCGGATGTTGGCGTACGTCTTGACCGGCGGACTGGGTGTCACCAGTGTGCTGCTGGTTCTGCTGATCCTGCTGCACCGCGGCAAGGGTGGCGGGCTGTCGAGCATGTTCGGTGGTGGCGTGTCGTCGAACCTCGCCGGGTCCTCGGCGGCAGAGCGCAACCTTGACCGATACACGGTGTTGGTGGGTCTGCTGTGGTTCGCCTGCATCATCGGCCTCGGCCTGCTGATCAAGGCCGCGGAGGTCGGCGGAGGTTCCTGACAGTCCCGGTTTCGGCTTAGACTCGTGCGCGCGGGTGGAATTTTCCGGCCGCGCGC
>JBOGDK010000343.1:0-5395 GCA_050701795.1 Micromonosporaceae bacterium | reverse complement strand
CAGCTGGGGTAGTCCCCGTGCCAGAGCGCCCATATCGGCTATCTGGCACGCGGATCCCGGTCGGAACCCCTTCCAAAGCGGCGTCCGGCCCCGACGGAATACGCCACGCGGGGTGGCCCTGTCAGGGTGCTTCGAGTGCCGCGAGGTCGCGCACCGCGTAACGGTGGTGCTCGCACTCCTCTTCCATCACCACGCCCAGGCACTCGCCAACCGTGCGCGACTCCTCGGGATAGCCGGGAGCCGGCGATCGGCTACAGATCCGTCCCAGCTCGGAGTCGGTGAGGCCGTCGATGATGCCGCGTATCAGCGCCATCCGGCCGGCGCGAACCTTCAGCACCTCCGGGTAGGCCGGGTGGGCGCCGAGATCCATGCCGAGTGCCGCCGCGTCGGCGGGCGGATACCAGGTCTGGGTCAAGCCGAGCCGGTGGTACGGCGCCGCATTGTCGAGGACCGTACGAGAAGCCCAGGCGTCGGTGATGAACACGAGGTGGCGCAGCGTCTCGACGAAGGACCACTCGTCGTCGACCCGTTCGTGGCGAGCCGGCTCCGGAAGCCGTTCGGCGCGGGCGGCAGTGTCGGACCAGAGCCGTTCGACCGTGTCCCACATCGCGCGGAAGTCGTCGGCCGTTCGAACGGTACGCAGTTGCACGCGTTCGGGGTGTCGCCGGTCGAGCTCAGCGGCGACGTAACCGGACACGTCGACGCCGTTGACGACGAAGTTGTCGACGTACCCGGACACGTCGACGTTGACGAGGTGCCCGTCGACGATCTTCACGCGGCTCAGGTCGCAATCCAGGAACGTCGCGCCGGTGAGATCCCGGACCGTGAAGGTGGCACCCCGGAACGCCCCGGTGTGGGCATCGTCGTAGTCACCGGCCGAGAACCGGTGCGGACCGTACTGGGCAGGCATCGCGCCATTGTCGCCGATCAGGCCGACGTTTCTGGGGGCGAGGGCCAGGCCGTGTCTCAACGCCCCGCTGGCCGGCTGGGCCGGACCGACTCGCCCGCTGGCGGTGGTGTCAGGATCCCGGTTCCGGGTCGGTGATGTCGGCGACCGTGGCGTCGAGCGCGTCCAGGGTCGGGTCGGCCTCCACGGCGACCGCGACTCCGGGTTCACCCGCGCCGAGGGTCACCAGCCGGCCCCGCAGCCGCAGGTCGGCGATCACCGGCCACGCCGTGGTGGACCCGAACGGGGTGATGGTGCCGCGTTCGTACCCGGTGGCTGCCTTCGCCGTCGCCTTGTCCGGCATGGACAGGCGGCTGACCCCGAGCAGGGTGCGCAGTTTCGGCCACGAGATCACCCGGTCACCGGGCACCAGGATGAACAGGAAGTCGTCATCGCCACGACGTACCACGATGGTTTTCACCACGTCCGGCACCGGCACGCCACGCGCCTGGGCGGCCTCGGCCAGGCTGGTGACCCGGCCGTGTCTGATCACCCGGTGCTCGATCCCGGCTTCGGTCAGCGCGTCCAAGGCGGCACTCGTCATGGCTGCACCCTAGTGCGGTGTCCAGCAACGTTCACCGGGTCTGGCCGGCCCCAGAACGACGCTGGCCGCGTTGGAGAACCGTCCGGATACAACACCGGTATCCGGACGAACCTCCGCCTTGCCAGCCCCGCCCTGGACCTCGCCCAGACACCGGCAACGTCACTGGACACCGCACTGCTACGGACCGACCGATGAGTTTCGGGGGCGCGGCTGGTCTTTCTGAACGAACCCGCCTGAAGTCGAAGGGGCACACCATGCAGAAGATCACGACCTTTCTCTGGTACGAGAATCAGGCCGAGGAGGCGGCGAAGCACTACACCTCGATCTTCGATGACTCCGAGATCACCAGCGTGAGTCGGTACAGCGACGCCGGCCCGGGCGCACTCGGCTCGGTCATGACCGTCACCTTCCGGCTCGCCGGCCAGCAGTTCATCGCGCTGAACGGCCACTCCCGCAGCGGGTTCACCGAGTCGATCTCGCTGTTCGTGGACTGCACGTCGCAGCGGGAGGTGGACGAGCTGTGGCGGAAGCTGTCCGACGGCGGCGAGCAGGGGCCGTGCGGCTGGCTGACCGACCGGTACGGCGTGTCCTGGCAGATCATTCCGCGGGCGCTGACCGACCTGGCCAGCGACCCCGACCCGGAGAAGGCGGGACGGGTGATGAAAGCGATGCTCGGGATGGGCAAGATCGACATCAAGGCTCTGGAGGACGCGTACCACGGGTGAACCGCCGGGTCCGCACGATTCACCGGCGCGATCAGGGCCGTTGGCGTTACGTTCCGACCGATGGACTGAGGAGGCGCGTCGCCTGGGACGGCCGCTCCGCCAGATTGAGGATGGAGAAGCGATGCAGAAGATCACGACCTTCCTCTGGTACGACAGTCAGGCCGAGGAGGCTGCCGAGTACTACACGTCGATCTTCGGCGACTCGAAGATCATCGATGTCGCCCGGTACACCGCGGCGGGGCCGGGTGAGCCCGGAAGCGTCATGACGGTGACGTTCCAGCTCGCTGGTCAGCGCTTCATCGCGCTGAACGGCGGACCGCGGTTCAGGTTCACCGAAGCCGTCTCCCTGTACGTGGACTGCGAGTCGCAGCGGGAGGTGGACGAGCTGTGGCAGAAGCTGTCCGAGGGTGGCAGCCAGGGGCCGTGCGGCTGGCTGAAGGACCGGTACGGCGTGTCCTGGCAGATCGTCCCGCGCGCGTTCACCGATCTGATGGCCGATCCCGATCCTGAGAAGGCCGAACGGGTGATGAGGGCGATGCTCGGGATGGGCAAGATCGACATCAAGGGCCTGGAGGCCGCCCACCGCGGGTGACCGGGTAAGGGGTCAGCGGGCCCATGCTCGATCCAGACACCCCTGACCACCGCGCGCATCGTCGTACCCCCCCTGTGCGTGTACCCGGCCGCTGGTGCGGGTATCCGGCGGGTGTGCCGCTGACCCGACCGCTGCCCGATTCCACGGTGGTGATAACCGGCGCTTCCAGCGGCGTCGGCGCCGCCACCGCGCTGATGCTCGCGGCGCGGGGCGCGAACGTGGTGCTCGCGGCCCGGCGCGAGGCGGCGCTGCTCGATGTGGCCGCGCAGTGCGAACGTCTCCGCAGCGAGGCGCTCGTGGTGCCCACCGACGTCTCCGACCCCGCGGCGGTACGGCACCTCGCGGATGCTGCGGAGGAGAGGTTCGGGCAGGTCGACGCCTGGATCAACGGCGCCGCGGTGGCGGTGTTCGGCGGCTTCGTCACCATCCCGCTGGACGAGCTGCGACGGGTGATCGACGTCGACCTGATGGGCTACGTGTACGGGGCGCGCGCGGCGGTGCCGAAGCTGCGTGCGGCCGGTGGCGGTGTACTGCTGATGATCGGGTCGTTGCTCAGCGACGTCACGGTGCCGTACCTCGGCGGCTACAGCCTCGCGAAGCACGCCACGCAGGCGTTGTGCGACACGCTGCGGCAGGAGTTGCGGGCCGAGGGGGCCACTGAGGTGTCGGTGTGCGCGGTGCTGCCGTCCTCGATCGACACCCCGTTGTTCACCCATGCGGCCAACCACACCGGTCGCCGGGTACGCCCGCTGCCGCCAGTGAACCCGCCGTGGCGGATCGCCGGCCGGATCATCCGGGTGCTCGAATCGCCGCGGCCCAGGGCGTACCCGGGACTCGGCGCCGCCGCCCTCGGGTACCAGTGGCGGCTGGCGCCCGGGCTGACGCGGTGGCTGCTCACCTGGTACGCCTCGCGTACCGAGTTCACGGGGGAGACCGCCACACGTACCACCGGCAACCTGTTCAGCTCCCGGGACGGCTCCGTCCAGTGGGACGGCGGTTGGCGTGGCCAGGGGCACCGGGGTGAGGCGCCAGGCAAGCTACCGGACTCGCCCGCCGGGCCGCACAGTCGGTCGCTCGCTGGGCCGCATAGTCGCCAGATTCGGGGGTAAGGCGTTCTCGGGTACCCGGTCCCCGACCACAGACCGGCTGTGAGGTTGTTATGGAGAGTCGTGCGAAGTTTCTGGGGCACGGGATCCACCCGCTGATGATCGTGTTCCCACTGGGGCTGCTCAGTACATCGGTGATCTTCGACGTGATCTACCTGGTCACGGGACGTACCGGTTTCACGGTGGCGTCGGCGTACGCGATCGCGGCCGGTCTCATCGGCGGTGCGGTCGCCGGGCTCTTCGGGTTCGTGGACTACCTGGCGGTGCCTCCGAAGACACGGGCCCGCCGGGTCGGCGCCCTGCACGGCGGGGGAAACGTGCTGGTCCTGACGCTGTTCGCGGTGAGTTGGTTGCTCCGACTGGACCAAGCCGACTGGGCGCCCAGCGGGCTCGCCATCGGCTTCAGCCTCACCGGCGCGGCCTTGGCGGGTGTCACCGGCTGGCTGGGCGGTGAGCTGGTGGAACGGCACGGTGTGAGCGTCGCCGACGACGCGGGCCTGAACGCGCCCAGTTCGTTGTCCCAGCTCCGGACGCGGGGTGGCCGACGCGTCGGTCGTCCCAGAACCCCGTGACGGCCGCGGTCACCGGACGCGCCCGCGTTGGCACCTCCAGGGGGATCGTGTGCGCCACCATGGCGGCGCTTCCGTAACGGAAGGGTCGTCAGTGGCAACGCCATCCACTGTCGACAGCCTGATTGAACGTACGCATTGGCACCGCGACCCCATAGGCTGGCTGGCGACAGGTCGTTTCGCGGCGTCGGCGCCGCGGGGGGTGGGAACGTGCGTCCTGTGTCCAGCGTTAGCGCGGCACCGGCGATCACCGGTCAGGTGACCGGCGATCGCAACCTGCTCAGTCAGACAGCCTGCGATGCGCTGCGCCGCAAGCTGGTGCGCGTCGACATCATGCCCGGGGAACGGCTCAGTGAGCCGGACCTGCGGAAGTCCCTCGGAGTCGGCACCTCCCCGGTACGCGACGCCATGCGCCGGTTGGAGTTCGAGCACCTTGTGGTGGTCTATCCGCGCAGCGGTAGCTACGCCACCGGGATCGCGTTGAAGGATTCCCGTTCGGTGCGGGAAGCGCGCCTGGAGCTGGAGGGTCTCGCCGCCACGTTGGCGTGCCAACGGGGCTCGGACGCTGAAAAGCGGCACCTGGCCGATCTCGCCGAGGAGTGGTATGCCACCGCCGAGCTGCAGCGTCGCATCGACCTGGGCGCGGCGTTCCACCGTGCCATGTACGGGATGACCCGCAACGACTACCTGGCCGCGACCGCCGAGATCCACCTCAACCTGGCGCTGCGGCAGTGGCACTTCTGCTCCAGGGTGGTGAGGACTCCGGACTGGGCCGGACCTGACCACAGGCGGTTGGCCGCCGCGATCACCTCCCGCGACCCCGAGGAGGCGGGCCGGCGGATCCGGGAGCACGTATCGCACCACTCCGACCAGATCGTCGACATCCTCGCCGGGTACGGCTTGTAGCCGGATC
>JBOGDK010000342.1:0-5412 GCA_050701795.1 Micromonosporaceae bacterium | reverse complement strand
AGACCCGGCGGCGGCTGGTCGACGAGGCCACCCGTACCGGGGACGCCATCACGCCCGGCGTGCTGCAGAGCATCTACCAGTCGAACTACGACCGGATGCTCGCCGATGGCTCATTCCCGCTGACCATGCTTCCCGACCGCAGCGTGATCGGGGCCGAGGCCTGCGACGGTGGCTACGAACTGCGGGTGAACGCTTCCCGTGGTGCCGAACGACACCACGCGCGGCACATCGTGCTGGCGACCGGGCGGCGCACCCGGCCGCTGCCGTTCGATGACGAGCTGCGGGAGCGACTGGAGCTCGACGACAACGGAGAAGTGGTGCTGGACGCCGACTTCTCGGTCCGGTGGAAGGGCACCAACGGACACCGCATGTTCGCGCCGTACCTGTCGCGGTTCAGCCATGGCATCGCGGCCACCAACCTGACCCTGCTCCCGGTACGCAACGCCATCATCCTCAACTCGCTGTTCGAGCGCGAGCTGGTCCGGTTCTCCGACGAGCTGCTGAGCACCAGGTGGGGCTGAGATGTCGACCAGGGCGCGCGGGACCGACGTGACGAGCATCGACTACACCGACCGGGTGTTCCGATCCGTGGAGCACCCCGACATCACCGGCCACTACCACTCCGACGGCGACCTGGTGTGGGCGGAGTTCTCCGGAGCCCCGGTCAGTCTCGGCCGGCTGGTGGGGCACCGGGCGGCCGACGGGAGCCTGGAACTCGCGTACTCCTACCGGCTGGCCAGCGGCGACCTGGTCGCCGGGCGGTGCACCAGCCGGCCCGAGGTGCTGCCCGACGGCCGGATCCGGCTCACCGAGCACTTCCGACGGCTGGACGGCAAGGCCGGGGTCTCGGTGATCGAAGAGCTGCCCCGACCGCACATACCGAGACCACTCGCCGCCGGTTCGGACGGGTGACGCGTGGTCTTGAGGAGGTTCGATGACCGCTACGGTCCAGCGGGACCAGCTGCGCCGGGTGCTCGGCACCCGGGACCTGGTGGTGTACTATCTCTCCTCCCTGGTCGGCATCGGTTTGTTGATCTCCCCCGGGATCGCGATGCAGGCGGCGGGTCCGGCGTCGCTGGTGGCGTGGGGCCTGCTCACCCTGGCCGCGCTGCCGTTCGCCGGGGTGTTCGCCCGGTTCTCGGCGGCGTACCCGAACTCGGCGGGCGTGAGCTACCTGGTACGCCGGGCGTTCGGGTGGCGGCCCGGGATCACCATTGGTTTCCTGCTGCTGGTGCTGAACTGGACCACGAACCCGATCCTCGGCCTGGCCGCGGCCCGCTATCTGGCCACCTTGATGGGGTGGCAGGACCACAATGCGGTGCTGCTCGCCGGGTTCGTGGTGATGAGCATCGCGGTGGTGCTGAACCTGCGCGGGATCGGGGTGGCCTCCCGGGTGCAGGGCGCCCTGGTGGTCGCGTTGATCGCGGGTGTGGTCGCGGTGATGGCGGTGGCCTCCCCGGCCGCCGACCCGGACCGGCTCACCCCGTTCGCGCCGTACGGCTGGGGCGCCATCGGGGCGGCGGTGCTCGCCGGCTTCTTCGCGTTCTTCGGCTGGGAGAACGTCTCACACATCGCCGACGAGGTCGCCGACCCGCAGCGCAGCTTCCCCCGGGCGGCTCTCTGGGCACCGCTGGTGATCGGAGGGCTGTACCTCACCCTCGCGCTGACCCTGGTGCTGGTGGTGCCGCTGACCGCGGCCACGGACGAGACCGCGGTACTGCACGCGGTGCTGTGGCACAGCCACGGCGAGACGGCCGCGAAGTTCGGTTCCGCCCTCGCCGTGATACTGCTGATCGTCACCACCAACGCCTGGGTCTGCGGTTGTTCCCGGCTGACGTACGCGATGGCCCGGGACCGGGTGATCCCGGCGTGGATCGGGCGGGTGTCGCCCCGTACCGGCGCCCCGGTGGCGGCGTTGTGGTTCATCTGGGGCTGGTACGTCGTCGACTTCGCGGTGCTCGCCGCGTTCGGCGAGGACGAGCAGATCCTGGTGGGCTTTATCGCGGCGTCCATCCTGCTGGTGTACGCTGCGGCGTTCCTCGCCGGACTACGACTCTTCAGCGACCGTCCGACCCGGGTCCTGTGCCTGCTGGCGCTGATCGCGGTGACCGGATTCCTGCTGGGCGGCGGCATGTCGTCGGTGCTGGCGACGGCCGGACTCGCGATCACCGCGGGGTACGTGCTGGTGCGCCGCCCCGCCGAGCCCGAGGCCGAGCCGGCCGCGGACCCGTAGCCGTCAGCCGCGGCCGGTGTACGGCGGGGCGAAGAACACCAGCAGGGCGAGGTCGGAGGAGATGTCGGTGAACTGGTGGGCCTCACCTGCCGGGACGTGGATCAGGTCGCCTGGCGTCACCACCGCCTCGCCGGTGTCGGTGACCAACCGCGCCTGGCCCGCGGTCACCAGGTAGACCTCGTCCTCGCGGTGCGGTACCTGGTCGTCCAGCCCGCCCGCGGGGATCGAGTAGGTGCCGACCGAGAAGCTTCGGTTGCGGAGGTGCTCGACGAAGTGGTTCGGCTCGTCACGGGGGGCGACGTACCTTCCGGAGCCTTTGACGATCTGCATCAGGAAAACCTAGGGCTTGACACACGACGCGGGAAGGGCCAAAACAGTGTCCACCAGGTTCCTCTGTGGACACCGGAACCGGTGACGGGGAGGAGAAGACATGAGAGTCGAGGACACAGCAGATCCGGCGGGGTTGGACCCCAAGGAATGGGACCGGCTGGTGACCGCCGCCGGAGCCGGCTTCTACCTCAGCCATGCGTGGCTGTCGGCACTGCACGGGGTGGACGGCTTCGCCGAACGCAACCTGATGGTCCGCAACGGCGCCGGGGACCTGGTGGCCGGCCTGAACCTCTACACCATCGAACGCGCCACCAACCCGTTGTACGACCCGCACCAGGTGCTGGCCCCCGACACCGATCCCGCGGCGTGGGAGCCGCAGCTGGTCGTGGGGGCCCGGTCCGGTTACAGCAACGGCGTCCTCGCCACCACCGACGAGGGCTACGCCGCCGTCGCGGAGCTGGCCACCAGGGAAGTGGCGGCGAGCGACTGCGCGAGCGCCGCGATGATGTACCTGGGTACCGAGGACGCCCGCCGGATGGCGGCCCTGATCCCCGGCACGGTACCGGTGCTGAGCGGCTTCCGGTCCGAACTCCCGATCACCTTCGACAGCTTCGACGGATACCTGGCCGGGCTGGTACGGAAGCGTCGCAAGAACGTCCGGCGGGATCTGAAGCGGTTCGCCGACAGCGGATGCCGGATCGAGACCACGGCCCTGGAGCCGTACGTCGACCAGCTCGCTCCGCTGCTCGGAAACGTACAACGGCACCACGGCGTGGACATCCCCGATGAGCTGCACGCCGGGTACCTGCGAGGCTGCGCCAGCGGCGAGCTGGCCGACCGGGCCGTGGTGTTCCAGTGCTTCCAGGAGGAGCGCCGGATCGGGTTCTGCCTGGCGTACGCCCATCACGGACGACTGACCATCCGGGTGGTGGGGATGGACTACGAACGGACCACTGCCTCCGGGGCGCACTTCTCACTGCTGTGTTATGCCCCGATCCAGTACGCGGTGACCCACGACGTGTCGACCATCGACTTCGGCACCGAGGGGTACCGGACGAAGTTGCTGCGAGGTGCGGAGCTGGTGCCGCTGTGGTCGCTGCCGGTGCGCGCCCCTGGCGACTGGACCCGGGAACGGGCGATCCAACGGACCCGGCAGCTGGCCGATGAGCTGTCGGAGGGCGTCGGTGACCTGGTCGACCTCGACCGGCTCACGGTCGACCAACTTACCGACACGGACGTCAACTGATGACCATGGAAGGAGCAGCCATGACAGCTGGGACACCGGTCGCTCCGCGCGATGGCCGCCCGCTGCTGTTGGTGGTATCGAGCCTGTCACGCAGCTCCCGCGAACACTTCTTCGAGTCCGTGGCCGAGCACTACCGGGTATGGCTGTTCCTCGGTGGTGCCGGTCGTTCCGACGTCGCCGAATGGGAGCTGCCGTACCTGGTCGGCCACACCGTGGTCGACACCCTGGACGCCGAGGCGATGATCGTAGCGGCGCGCAGGCTGGCCGGGACCGAGCCGATCAGCGGCCTGGTCTGCTACGACGAGGCCCGGATCGAGGCCACCGCGAAGGTGGCCACGGCGCTGGGGCTGCCGACCACGCCGGCCGACGCGATCGGCCGGTGCCGGGACAAGCACCTCACCCGGCGGACCCTCGCCGCGGCGGGGGTGCCGCAGGCCCGCTCTGTCGCGGTCCGTTCCCCCGAGGAGGCGGCCGACGTGGCGCAGCGGCTCGGGTATCCGGTGGTGGTCAAGCCGCGCAACCTGGCGGCGAGTTTCGGGGTACGCCGGGTCGACTCTCCGGAGGATCTGGCGGTCGCGTACCACCGGGCCCGCGGTATCACGCTGCCCGAGGCGCCGGAGTACTACGAGGACGGGGTGCTGGTCGAGGAGTATCTGCCCGGACCGGAGATCAGCGTCGACGTCGCCTGTTTCGACGGCGAGGTGGTGCCGTTGGTGGTCGCGCACAAGGAGTCCGGCTTCCCGCCCGCCTTCGAGGAGGTGGGGCACGTCGTCGATGCCGGGGATCCGCTCTATCGGGACCCGGAACTCGCCGAGGTCGTCACCGCCGCGCACCGGGCGCTGGGATTCCACACCGGAATGACCCACCTGGAGCTCAAACGTACCCCCGACGGCTTCAAGGTGATCGAACTCAACGGCCGGCTGGGCGGTGACCTGATCCCGTACCTGGGGCAGCTCGCCACCGGCGTGGACCTCAGCCTGGCGGCAGCGGCGATCGCCTGCGGCCGGCGCCCCGACCTGGAGCCGACCGTACGGCGGGTCGCGGCGACCCGGTTCTGCTATCCGGAGCGGGAGCAGACCGTCGGCTCGGTGACCATCGACCAGACCCTGCTGCCCCCGGAGATCGAGCGGTCGATCGTGCTCGCGGAACCGGGCCAGCGGATGCTGCTACCCCCGGACGGCTCCGCCTGGGAATGCCGGCTCGCGCAACTGGTCGCGGTCACCGACTCCATCACCGCCTGCCGTGGCCTCCTCGATGCTGCGACGAAGGCCGTCACCGTCACGCCGACACCCGACACAACTACAAAGGAGACCCCCAGTGAGTAGTAAGCCGACCTCCGAGGACACACCGGCGGACCCGACCGGCGGCACCACGTCACCTGAGACGGCCGAGCCGCCCGAGAAGGCCGAGCCGCCGGAGAAGGCCGGGTCACCGGAGGAACCGGCTGAGCAGCTCGGGGTGGTGGCGTCGTGGCGGGCCACCCCGAACGCATCCCGGTTCGTGCTGCTCGGCGTGTTCATCAACCAGTTCGGCGCGTTCCTGCAGCTGTTCATGGTGCTCTACATGGCGTACCGGGGGTTCACCGAGACGCAGGGCGGCTACG
>JBOGDK010000341.1:0-5422 GCA_050701795.1 Micromonosporaceae bacterium | reverse complement strand
CTGGTCGACGCGGACACCGTGGCGGTGGCCTGCGACGAAACCACCCAGATCGGGGAGGTGCTGTCCGTACTGCGTGCCTTCGGGGTCACCGGCAGCGGGATCGCGGAGCTGGCCGACGACGCGCCGGACACGCTGCCGGAGGCACTGCGGCGTACCTCGGAGTACCTGACGCACCCGGTGTTCGGCCGCCACCGGTCGGAGACGGCGATGCTGCGTTACCTGCGGCGGCTCGCCGACAAGGACTATGCGTTGGACCGCGGAATGATCCCACTCGGGTCATGCACGATGAAGCTCAACGCGACCACCGAGATGGAGCCGATCACCTGGCCGGAGCTGGCCGACATCCACCCGTTCGCACCGGCTGACCAGACCGCGGGGTACGCCCGGATCGTCGCCGACCTCGAGGCGTGGCTCGCCTCCGCCACCGGGTACGACGCGGTCAGCCTGCAACCGAACGCCGGCTCCCAGGGCGAACTGGCCGGCCTGCTCGCGATCCGCGCGTACCACGCCAGCCGTGGCGACCTGCAGCGGGACGTCTGCCTGATTCCGTCGAGCGCGCACGGCACGAATGCCGCGAGCGCGGTGGCGGCGGGGATGCGGGTCGTCGTGGTGGCCTGCGATGACGCCGGCAACGTGGACATCTCCGACCTGGCGGCGAAGCTGGAGGCCCACGCCGGGCGGGTCGCCGCGATCATGGTGACCTACCCGTCCACCCACGGGGTGTACGAGACGGGTATCAGCGAGCTCTGCGAACGGGTGCATGACGCGGGCGGCCAGGTGTACGTCGACGGCGCCAACCTCAACGCCCTTCTCGGGTACGCCAAGCCTGGCGAGTTCGGTGCTGACGTGTCGCACCTGAACCTGCACAAGACGTTCTGCATCCCGCACGGCGGCGGCGGTCCCGGGGTGGGTCCGGTGGCGGTGCGCGGCCACCTGGCGGCGTACCTGCCCGGGCACCCCGCCACGGCCGCTGAGACGCCTGTGGGAGCGGTGTCGGCGGCGCCGTGGGGCTCAGCGGGCATCCTGCCCATCTCGTGGGCCTATCTGCGTCTGATGGGGCCCGACGGGTTGACCCAGGCAACCAGTACCGCGGTACTGGCTGCGAACTATGTGGCGGTTCGACTACGAGAGCATTACCCGGTGCTCTACAGCGGCAACAAAGGCCTGGTCGCGCACGAGTGCATCCTGGATCTGCGCGCGATCACCAAGCAGACCGGGGTGAGCGTCGACGATGTCGCGAAACGGCTGGTCGACTACGGGTTCCACGCTCCCACCATGTCGTTTCCAGTGGCCGGGACGCTGATGGTGGAGCCGACGGAGAGCGAGGATCTCACCGAGCTGGACCGCTTCTGCGACGCCATGATCGCCATCAGGGGTGAGATCGAGAAGGTGGCCTCAGGCGAGTGGAGCCGGCAGAGCAGCCCCTTGGCGCAGGCGCCACATACCGCGGAGCTGGTCACCGCGGAGGAATGGGTGCATCCGTATTCGCGGCGGGTGGCGGCGTATCCGACGGGGGAGACGGCGGCGAAGTACTGGCCGCCGGTACGTCGCATCGACGGCGCGTACGGCGACCGGAATCTGATGTGCGCGTGTCCGCCGCCGGACGAGTACGAGTAGCTCGTACCCGGCTCAAGGGAGCCGCCGGTGGCGGCGCCGTCGGGCCGGGACCCGCTAGGCCGCCGAGCCGTGAACCGCGGGGCCCCGGTGTGGTGGGATGCTGCTGCCATCAGGTAGCAACTCCCCGGTGTCTTCAAAGACGATCACACCGTTGCACAGTCGGCTCCACCCCTGCTCGGGGTGGGCGGCGACTACCCGGGCGGCGTCCCGGTCGTTGGCTTCAGCATTGGGGCACGGGGGGTGGTGCTGCTGACACATCGGTTGGTCTCCGGACTTTATGTGTGTGCGGATTCACACACATGTACTCGTCATACTTGCGCTATCTATCAACCCGAACGAGCTTCCACGCCGTCAGTAACGGAAGAAATCGTCTATTCGGATGAAAACTGCTCAGGATCGTGACCGTTCCGTTGCCATCGGACCGCCGGGACAACCGGTGAGTTGCCGTGGCCGGGTGAAGGAACGCACCCGGGTCCAGTGGCGTCTCGGAGACCCTGGCAGGCCCGATGAGGTGGTACGCGCCGCACTCGCCGAGAACGGGGTGCTGGTCGACCTTGGCGACACGCTCACTCACCGTTACGACACTACTCTTCGTCACGGATTTGTCGAATGTTTGCCGCGATGCGATCTCGCGGACAACCCCGGGACGGTCTGTGGCGCTGCAGTCCTGATCTCCGCGGCGGCGTGCAACCTGATCGCTGGACGTGACCCCGGACCGGTGACGCCGGCGATCGGCGTACCGGACGTCGCGGTGGTGGTCTACGAGCACGGCGTACCGGACCCGGTGCCCGCCGTACCGCAGGTCCCGTGGACGGTGGGCCCATGGCGGCGTTCCTGGACCGCCGAAGCACACGCCGCCGCGGTGAGGCAGGTACGTGGCGCGATCAGTCGCGGCGAGGTGTACCAGGTGAACGTGGTCGGGCACTGGTCCGCGCCGTACCAGGGTGATCCGTCGGCGGCGTTGGCGAGGATCGCCAGCCTGTCCGGGGCCCGGTACGCCGGGATCATCGCCGGCGACGGCTGGGCGGTCGGGTGTGCCTCCCCAGAAGCCCTGGTCACGGTGGTGGACGGGTGGATCGAGACCCGTCCGATCAAGGGGACCCGGCCCGCTACCGAACAGGGGCGTACCGAGTTGCTCGGCTCGGCGAAGGAACGCGCCGAGCACGTCATGATCGTCGACCTGGAGCGCAACGATCTCTCCCGGGTGGCGCAGACCGGTTCGGTACGGGTCGCCGAGCTGTTCGGGATCCGCCGCTGGTGCCAGCTGTGGCAGGCCGAGTCGGTGGTGCAGGCACGTCTCGCCGCCGGGGTGGGCGTCACCGACCTGCTCGCCGCCCTGTGCCCGGGAGGTTCGGTGACCGGTGCGCCGAAACTGGCCGCCATCGATCAGATCGCCGCACGGGAGCCGGTGGGACGTGGACCGAGCATGGGCGCCTTCGGGTTCGTCACGCCGAACTCGGTGAACCTCGGCCTGACGATCCGTACCGTGGCCTTCGACGGCGGCGCCGAGGGCGGTACGGCGCACGTGTGGGCCGGCGGCGGCATCACGTGGAGTAGCGATCCGGTGAGCGAGGTCGCGGAAGCCGAGGCGAAGGCGGCCCCACTGTTGGCCGCGATCGATCGTCCGCGGCCAGCCGGTGCTGAGGTGCCGTCCGTTACGCGTTGAACAGCGCGGTGATCAGCAGTGAGTTGATGTCGGTTTCGTACTGGGTCTGGTACGAACGACCCCCGGTGGCGGTGGCGAGTTGCCCCAGTGACGCCATGTCAGCGGTGGCGCCGTACCCGATGGTGATCAGGTGCGCCGGTTTCTTGGCATGGTGCGCCGCTTTGAGTTTCGAGATCGCCGTCTTCAGGGATGCGCCACTGCCGTCGTCTTTGCCGTCGCTGACCAGTACGACAAGGTTGGTCGCGTTCGCCTCGTAGGTCTCGTTGAGCTTCTGGTACGCGGCGACCGCGGTGTCGTACAGGCCGGTGTCGTCGGAGGCGTCGGCGGACAGCGTGTCGAGCGAGCTCTCAAGCGCGCCACGCCGCCCGTCTTCGTCGAGCGGTCCGGAGCCGACCAGCTCGGTGTGTCCGGAGGCGTACGTCCACAGCCCGGCCTGTGCGGTGTCGCCGAGCAGCTCGACCGCCCGGGATGTCGCGCCGCTGACGATGGACAGGCGGGTGTCCTCGGTGCCGCGTACCGGGGCGCCCATGGATTTGCTGGTGTCCATCACGAACAGCACGTTGGTGGGGCGGTTCGAGGCGACCCAGGTGGCGACTGTGACGCTCACCGAGTCGGGCACCAGCACCGCACGCGGCAGGCTGTCCACTGTGGGCCGTACACCGTACCGCTTGGTCAGGTTCTTCCCGGGTTTGCGGTTGGGGTCGCGGAAGAAGCTGTCCAGGAACGCCTGGCGACCCTCGGATCCGCGTACGAACGACAGGAACTTCTCCGACGCCTTCTTCTCAGCCGCGCTCGACCACGGGGCGTCGAGGGTGAGGTACGGATAGTCGGCGTCGGAGGTGCCGTCGGTCGGATACACCGCGGCGAGCGGCACCCGCGGGTTGGTGTCGTTGTATGCCCGCAGTTCGTGTTCCAGGATCGGGAACGCCGACAGGTACGGCAGGACCTTCTCTTCGCCCCCGGTGTCGCGCTTGGTCAGGTCTCCCACGATCTTGGACGTGTCGTCGGCATAGAGCTGCATGCCTCGGCTGAGAGCCTGCAGTTTCTGGCGTTCGGTGTCGGTGATCCGGCCGTCGTCGTTGCCGTCAGCGACAGCGGTCAGTGCGTGCAGCCCCGCGGTGGACGTCACCGGATTGATCATGCCGACCTTGAAGCGGCCCCATTCCGGGTGACCGTATCCACTCCAGGCGTCCTTGCCCTCGGCACCGGCGTATTCGGCGAGCTGTTTCCAGCTCAGTTTCGCCTTGGGCCAGCCGATCGCCTTGGCCATCGGCATCGGCATCGCGATCACCGCGGGGGTTCGCGCCAGGCTGGGCTGCCGGTCGGGGATCAGCCGGGCAGCGTTGTCCCGGGCGGAGGCGAGCTTGAGCCAGGCGGTGGAGTCGGGCACCCAGGCGTGTGGTCGGGGGCCGTCCCGGCGGGGGCTCCAGTCGGGGCCCAGGGACTGTGCCACGGCGGCGGAGTTCTTGCTGACGATCTTGACTGATGCGCACCGGTCGCCGATCGAGGGTTGGGTGTCGGCCCACCGGCGACCGAGGTTGTCGAGGATCCGCGCCACGGTGGGGGAGGAGAGCACTGTGGCCTCCACGGGTTTACCCGAGCAACCCGAGGTGGCGAGCCAGGCGTAACCGGCCGAGACCATCGACAGCAGCAGCACCGACACGGTGCTGATGACGATCCACGGGGCCAGGACGAGACGCCGGCGTCGCCCACCTCGACGGTGGGACCGTACGTTGACCGCGTCGCGGCGCCGTCGCATGTCTCGTGCCTCCCGGGGGGTGGTCGGCAGGGCTGTCCATCGGCGACTCTAGCTAAGTGGTCAAGGCGCGGCGGGGCGGCCTCGCGCAGCGGCGTGAGCCGGGTCACCGTTGACGTGACCCGGCCCGCCGAGTTGCTGGCTTCACTTCAGGTGTCAGGCTTGGCGTACCGCCTGGATTTCGAGCTGGATCTCGACCTTGTCACTGAGCAGCAGCTTGTCACCGTCGAACGGGATGTTGAAGTCGATGCCGAACTCACGCCGGCTGATCGCGGTACGCGCGGAGAAGCCGGCACGGGTACCACCCCACGGGTCGGTGCCGACACCGAGGAACTCGACCGCCAACACCACCGGGCGGGTGACGTCCTTGATGGTCAACTCGC
>JBOGDK010000340.1:0-5423 GCA_050701795.1 Micromonosporaceae bacterium | reverse complement strand
TGCTCGACGGTGGCGCGACGGTGCCGTTCATCGCCCGGTACCGCAAGGAGGTCACCGGAGCCCTCGACGACGCGCAACTGCGTACGTTGCAGGAGCGGTTGGGCTACCTGCGGGAGCTGGAGGATCGCCGTACCACCGTGATCGAGTCGATCCGGGAGCAGGGCAAACTCGACGACGCGCTGCTCGCCCAGATCCTGGCCGCCGACACGAAGGCCCGGCTGGAGGACATCTACCTGCCGTACAAGCCGAAGCGGCGTACCAAGGCGCAGATCGCGCGGGAAGCCGGGCTGGAGCCGCTCGCCGACGCACTGCTCGATGATCCGAGCCTGGACCCGGCGGCCACCGCCGCCGGCTACCTGTCCGAGGCTGTGGCCGACGTCGCCGCCGCGCTTGACGGGGCACGCGCGATCCTGGTGGAACGGTTCGGTGAGGACGCCGACCTGATCGGCGAGCTGCGGGAAACCATGTGGACCCGGGGCCGCCTGGTCTCCCGGGTACGCGACGGCGCCACCGAGTCCGGCGCGAAGTTCTCCGACTACTTCTCCTTCGACGAGCCGTACCCGAAGCTGCCGTCGCACCGGATCCTGGCGTTGTTCCGGGGTGAGAAGGAGGACGTACTCGACCTCACCTTCGACCCCGAGCCGGAGCCCGATACTCCCCCGGGCCCCACCCGGTACGAGACCGCCGTCGCGGCGGCGTTCGGCGTGGCCGACCAGGGGCGACCCGCTGACAAGTGGCTCAGCGACACGGTGCGGTGGGCGTGGCGTACCCGGATCCTGGTGCGTCTCGGCATCGACCTGCGGGCCCGGCTGTGGCAGGCCGCCGAAGACGAGGCGGTACGTGTCTTCGCCGCCAACCTGCGGGACCTGCTGCTGGCCGCGCCCGCTGGGGCACGGACCACGATGGGGCTCGACCCTGGTTTCCGTACCGGGGTGAAAGTGGCGATCGTGGACCCCACCGGCAAGGTCGTGGCGACCGAGACGATCTACCCGCACGTACCGCAGCAGCGGTGGGACCAGTCGATCGCGGTGCTGGCGGCGCTGGCCACAAAGCACAAGGTGGACCTGATCGCGATCGGCAACGGCACCGCGTCCCGGGAGACCGACAAACTCGCCGCCGACCTGATCAAGCGGCACCCGGAGTCGGGCCTGACCAAGATCGTGGTGTCCGAGGCCGGGGCTTCGGTGTACTCCGCGTCGGCGTACGCGTCAGAAGAGCTGCCCGGGTTGGACGTCTCACTGCGCGGTGCGGTGTCGATCGCCCGCCGGCTGCAGGATCCGCTGGCCGAGCTGGTCAAGATCGATCCGCGGTCGATCGGGGTCGGGCAGTACCAGCACGACCTGGCCGAGGGGAAGCTGTCGAAGTCCCTGGACGCTGTCGTCGAGGACTGTGTGAACGCGGTCGGCGTCGACGTCAACACCGCCTCGCCGCCGCTGCTCACCCGGGTGTCCGGGATCGGCGCCGGGCTCGCCGAGAGCATCGTGCTGCACCGCGACGCGAACGGCCGTTTCCGTACCCGCCGGGCGCTCAAGGACGTGCCGCGGCTGGGGCCGAAGGCGTTCGAGCAGTGCGCCGGCTTCCTGCGGATCCTGGGCGGTGACGACCCGCTTGACTCCTCCGCCGTCCACCCGGAGGCCTATCCGGTGGTACGCCGCATCCTGACCACCACGGGCGGCGACGTCACCGGGCTGATCGGCAACGGCCCGGTGCTGCGGAAGCTGAAGCCGGCCGAGTTCACCGACGACACGTTCGGCGTGCCAACGGTGACTGACATTCTCGGCGAGTTGGACAAACCCGGACGGGACCCGCGGCCCGAGTTCACCACCGCCACGTTCGCCGACGGGGTGGAGAAGCTCGCCGACCTGGAGCCCGGCATGGTGCTCGAAGGTGTGGTCACCAACGTCGCCGCGTTCGGGGCGTTCGTGGATGTCGGGGTGCACCAGGACGGACTGGTCCACGTCTCGGCGATGTCCCACACGTACGTGAAGGACCCGCGTGACGTGGTGAAGTCCGGGGACGTGGTGCGCGTCAAGGTGCTCGAGGTCGACGTACCCCGGAAGCGGATCTCGCTAACGCTGCGGCTGGACGAGGACACCACAGGGTCTGGCGCCGGGCCGGACCGCCGGGACGGCTCCGGTGACCAGCGGCCCCAGCGCCGGGACGGCTCCGGTGACCAGGGCGGCGGTCGGCGCGAGCAGGATCGCCGTGGACAGGACCGGCGCGGCCAGAATCGGGGGAAGCAGGGCGGGGACCGCCGCCAGGGGCGCCCGGAGTCGCAGGCACAGGGCGCGATGGCCGACGCGCTACGCCGAGCCGGCCTCGCCTGACGGCCCGCCGCACCCGGCACCCGGCAACGTGGTTCCCGGTGCCCCGGCACCGGCTACTCGGTGGTGGTGCGGGCAGCTCGCAGGGTGGGGCTGGCGATGATGACCAGCGCCGCGCAGACGCTGAGCACCGCGGCGACCGTCATCGCCAGTGCCGCACCGCCGGTGCCCGCCACGGCGCCCAACACGTTGTGGACCACGAGGATCGCCGCCGACTGCACCACGCCGAACAGCGCCTGGAACCGGGCGAGCATCCCTTCTGGGGTACGTAGCACGTACAGCGGAGCGACGTGGGTGGTGAACGCGGCGGTGCCCACGCCCATCACCAGGGCACCGACGATCGCGAACCCGGGCGTCGGACTCACCGCGATACCGAGCACGCCGACGCCGGCGCACAGCGGCCCCAGTGCCAGCGGGCGTACCGGCCGCGGCCAGGTACCCCACTTCGCGACCACGAGACTGACCCCGAGGGTGCCGACTATCCAGGTCGCCTCGACGAGTCCGGTGGCGGTGGCGCTCCATTCGCGTTCCCGGGCCGCGAGCGGTACGCACAGACTCAGCACCGGCAGCAGGCTCCCCGCGATCAGGGCGACCGCGCCGAGCAGTGCGCCGGTACCGGGGATCCGACGTACCGCCCGGAGTCCTTCGATGATCTGGCGCAGCGTGGAGTCCGCGCCGGCCGGGGGCGGCTGCTCGTACGGCGGGACGACCATGACCAGCACGAGCACGATCACGGCGAAGCTGAGCAGGTTGACCGACACGGCACCGGTCATCCCCGTGATCACCACCACCAGGCCACCCAATGGCGGGCCCACCATGCGTGCGATCTGCAGCAGACTCCCGGTCACCGACATGGCCCGGGGCAGTACGTCGTCGGTGACGAACAGCCGCGGCAGCGCGCCCGAGGCGGGGAGCCGGAACGCGCTGACCGTACCGATGGCCAGGGCCAGCCCCCCGAGCAGCACCGACGCCGGCAGCGGCGACTGTTCCGCCACCAGGTACGTGACCAGCACGCCGCACATCACGACGTCGCAGCCGATCACCGACCTGCGTAGCCCGAAGCGGTCACCGACCGCGCCACCGACGAGCATCAGCACAGTACGTGGCAGCACCACCAGACTGAGCAGCAACCCGGCCATCTGGCCACCGAGTCCGGCGGCGGTCCAGCCGATGGCGAAGAAGAGCACGCCGTCTCCGACCGCGGAGACGGTGGCGCCGCCGAGCCAGACCCGGAAACTCCCCGGGAACGGTGCCGCGGCCGACGCGGACGTGACATCCCGGTCCGCCACCTCAGGTGCCTCGCTCCGGGGCGGGACCACGGGCGCGTCGTTGCTGGTCACCGGTCCAGCCGTACCGGCATCACGAGAGCCGTGAAGTTCCGCTGGTACGCCGAGGTCACCCGGACCGCGCGGTCCGGCGCCTGGTACGACATCGTCACCGCGGAGCCCACTATCGCGGCCACCGCGGTCCGCAGCAGCGTGGTCGAGAAGCCCAGCCTGATCGGCTCCCCGGTGGTGATCGCGGACAGGTGGGAACCTTCGACTCCGTTGTCAGGGCTCACGGACAACCGCTCGGAACCGACCGCGACCCGTACCGGGGACGCGTCGCCGGTAAGCAGGCGCAGCAACGGCTCCCGCTCGACGGTGACGCGCCCCGATGACTGGTCATCGATCAGCAGCCGGTACGCCGGGAACCGGTCCGCCACCGCGGCGACGACCCGTTCCTCGTCCTCACCGCTGATCCGGGCGCTTTCCGGGCCGATCGACACCCTTACGGTGCCCTGCCGGGACAGCCAGTCCACAAGGCCGTCGATCTCGCCGCGCGGTATCGCGACCCGACGCTCCGCCACGTGCACCCCGGGGATCGGAATCGACCACATCGCAAGCCAGTACCGGTCGGTCGCGACGGCGCTCACCTGGGACCCGGCGATGTCGAGGAGCACCACGTTGAGCGGCGAGTCGGCCTCGGTGCTCGCCGCGGCGGACACCCGTCCCAGCGCGGCCGCCAACTCCGGCCCGTGCACCGGGACCACGACGGGGCCGGCGGGGATTTCCCCGGCCCGCAGGCTGGCGACCACGTCAGCGACCGCGGCCGCCGCCAGCCGCGCCGCCTCGGCGGCCTGATCGGCGAACCCCTGCAAAACCTGGGCGGCCTGATCCGGGGTGCTGTGCAGCACCAGGCGCATCGTCTCGACCGGTACGCCGATCTCCCGCATCCTGCGTACCAGCTGTGCCTGGTGCTGCAGGGCCGGGGTGTAGTACCGGTATCCGGTCTGTGGATCAACCTCGACGGGGGGCAGCACCCCGGCCTCGTCGTAGTAGCGCAGTGCGCTCGGCGACAGGCCCACAGCCCGGGCGAAGGCACTGATGGTGAGAAGCGGCTCGGTCACGTCCCGAAGTCTGTGGTTTCAAGCCACCTGAAGGTCAAGCTTTGGTGGTTCCGGTCCAGGGTGTGGAACGGTGAGGCATGGGCAACACACTCCGGGTCGTCGCGTTGGTCGCCGCGACCCTGACGACAGGGCTGGCGGCAGGTCTGTTCGCGGCGTTCAGTTACGCGGTGATGCCGGGGCTGCGACGTACCGACGACCGGACCATGGTCGGTGCGATGCAGCAGATCAACACGGCGATCCTGAACGGCTGGTTCGCGCTGTGTTTCGGTGGCGCCGTACTGTTCACCGCCCTGGCCGCGGTGTTGCATCTCGGGTACGCCACACTGCCCTGGATCGTGGCCGGGCTGGTCTTCTACGTCGCGACGCTGGTGATCACGTTCCGGATCAACGTCCCGCTCAACAACGCGCTGGACGCCGCCGGCACGCCTGACGAAGCCTCCGACCTGGCCGCGGTACGCCGCCGGTTCGAAACCCCCTGGATCCGCTGGAACTGGGTACGTACCGCGACAAACCTGGCCGCGTTCGGATGCCTGGCCTGGGCGCTGGTCCTGTACGGCCGGATCACCACCGGGGGCTGACCGCACGGGCGCGGGGTTGTGGCCACGCCGTGGTGCGCGATCATGTGGGACATGGCCGATGACCTGCCCACGTTCCTGGTGACCTACCAGTACGTGCCCGACATGGAATCCCGCCGTGCCCCGTACCGGCAG
>JBOGDK010000339.1:0-5433 GCA_050701795.1 Micromonosporaceae bacterium | reverse complement strand
GGCACGGACAGCGCCAGCACTCCGATGGTGAGTACGCAGAACAGCACGGCGACCACCGCACCGGCCCCGTCCGCCACGTACGAGCAGGAACGCTCCACGGCTACGTCGCCCACGAGTCGCGCCGGGCCGGTGCAGAAGGTGCCCCGGGTGCCGCCTGTCCCCACCAGCACCGCGGCAACGGCGGCACCGGCGACGCCCAACGCCCCGGCGCCGAGCATCACCGCCCGGCGGGTCGCCGCCCCCGGCGGCAGGAACAGGTCGAGCAGGAACACCGCGATCGCGGTACCCGCCGCCAGGTACGCCGGCAGCAACGCCAGGTGGTCGACCGACTGGATCATGCGTACCCCCTGGGCGCACCTGGGACGCGAAGCATCACGAGATCACCCGGATCAGCGCCTCGACCGGACCCGCGCTCAGCCACAGCACCAGGCCCGGCACCAGCCCAAGCAGCAGCGCGAGCAGCACCAACGGACCCCACGACACCAGTTCGCCGGTCGCCACGCCAGCCGCGCCGGCCACCGACGGTACGGCCGGCCCGTGGGTGACCCGGCGCAGCAGCCGCAGGAAGTACGCCGCCGTCAACGCGCCGCCCACCGCGGCGAGCACCCCGAGCGCCAGCCACAGCGGCCCGCCGACCTGCAGCGACGCGTACACCGCGAAGGCTTCACCCCAGAAGCCGGCGAGGCCCGGCAACCCCAGCGAGGCGATCGCCGCGAAGCCGAGCAGCCCCGCCAGCCACGGCGTGGTCTCCCGCAGCCCGCCGAGTTTCGCCAGGTCACCGGTGTGCGCCCGATCCTTGATCGCCCCGGCGAGGAAGAACAACAGGCCGGTGATCACCCCGTGCGCGATGTTGCCGATCAGCGCGGCCTGGAAGCCGGTCGCGGTCAGCGTCGCGATGCCGAGCAGCACGAACCCCATGTGACCCACCGAGGAGTACGCGATCAGCCGCTTCAGCTCGGTCTGCGCCAGGCACACCAGGGACCCGACCAGGATCGCGGCCACGGCGAGCACCCCGAGCACCGGCGCCAGCGCCTCGGCGCCTTCCGGCACCACCCCGGCGAACCGGATCAGGCCGTACGTACCCATCTTCAGCAGTACGCCGGCCAGGATCACCGAGCCGACGGTGGGCGCCTCGGTGTGCGCGTCCGGAAGCCAGGTGTGCAACGGCCACAGTGGACTCTTCACCGCGAACGCCACCGCGAGCAGGACGAACGCGGCGATCTGGGTGCCGCGGGCGATCCCGTCACCCCCCTTGGCGGACAGCTCCACCAGGTCACCGGTGCCGGCGGCGGCCACCACCGTGAACACGCCGACCAGCAGCAGCACCGACCCGAACAGCGTGTACAGCACGAACTTGCGGGCAGCCCGTTGCGCAGAGCGGCGACGGTCATCTCCTCCCCAGACCGCGATCACCGCGTACATCGGGAGCAGTACGACCTCGAAGAACACGAAGAACAGCACCAGATCCAGCGCCAGGAACACGCCGACGATGCCGACCTCGATCACCAGCAGCAGGGCCAGCAGGTTCTTCCCGCCGCCGCACTCCGGCGCCCGCCACACCGTGTAGCAGCAGCACAGCAGGGTCAGCAGGGTGGTCAGCACCACCAGCGGGTAGGAGATCCCGTCCACCCCGAGGTGGAAGCTGAGGTCCAGGCCAGGAGCCCAGCTGACCTCCAGCTCGTGCCAGGGCCGGATCACCGGCTCGGGGGGAGCGAACCAGATCCCCGGCCGGCGCCAGAGCAGTGCGACGCTGGTCGCGAACGCCAGCGCGGCGGCAACCGTGGCGGCGTACCGGCCGGGCCGGTCGAGCCGGTACGGCAGCGCCGCCGCGACGATGGCACCGAGCGCGGGAAGTACGAGCGTGGCGAGCAGCAACATCACGTCAACACCCCCGCCAGCGCGGCCACCAGACCGAGCACCACGGCACCGCCGAGTACGGCGAGCGCGTACCCGGGAAGCCCGGCGTGGTGCAGCCCGGTGACCCACCGTCCGAACCCGACGGTGCCGGTGCCGGTGCCTTCCACCGCTCCGTCTACGAGCTGCTCGTCGGCGCGCCTGACCGCGCGGGCGAGGGCGCGGAACGGGCGTACCACCAGGACGTCCTGCACGTCATCGAGGTAGAACGCGCGGGCGAACACCGGCCTGGCGCGACCCAGAATCGCAGCTGGGTCGGCCGCGGTGTCGCGCCGCCACCCCAACCACGCTCCCGCCGCTCCGAGGCCGGTCAGCACCAGCACCACCAGCGTCAACACCGGGTCGAACGGCGGCAGCATCGCCACCCAGCTCGGCCCGGTCTGCCCCGCGCCCGCCGGGGCGTACCCGAACCAGCCGCCGGGGGCGGCCGGCCAGAACGCCACCACCATCCCGAGCACCACACTCGGGACCGCCAACACCAGCAGCGGCCAGCGCATCAGTGGCGGCGGGTCGTGCGGGGCGAACTCGGAACGCCGGGCGCCGAAGAACGTACGCAGCCACAACCGGGTCGCGTACCACCCGGTGACCAGTACGGTGAGCAGCCCGCTGGCAAGCACCAGCCACGCCACCCAGGACGGCCCGGTGAACCCGGCCGGGATCGCCCCGGACCCGCCACCGGCGTCCGGCAGCCCCCCGTGGGCCGCTGCCTCCCAGGCCGCTCCGAGCACGCTCTCCTTACTCCAGAACCCGGCGAACGGCGGCAGCCCGACCAGCGCGGCCAACCCGATCGTCATGGTCCAGAACGTGACCGACCCGGCCCGCCACCCCGCACCTTCCGGACCTTCCGGGACCACTCGATGCCCATCGGATCCCTGTCGCGTGGTCCCGGAAGGTCCGCCGCCCATCGCGGACATCAGGTTCGAGCCGACGGCGTGGATCACCGCACCCGCGGCGAGGAACAGCAACGCTTTGAACGCGGCATGGGTCAGCAGGTGGTACGTCGAGGCCGCCACCGAGCCGACCGCGAGCGCCGCCGCCATGTACCCGATCTGGCTGACCGTGCTCCAGGCGAGCACCCGTTTGATGTCGTCCTGCGCGGTGGCGGCGAGCGCACCCAGCACCATGGTGATCGCGGCGGAGACCGCCAGGGTCGCCAGCGCCACCGGGGCGGCGGTGTAGATCGGCATCAGCCGGCCAACCACGTACACCCCGGCGGCGACCATGGTGGCGGCGTGGATCAGCGCCGAGATCGGGGTCGGGCCGGCCATCGCGTCCGGCAGCCAGGTGTGCAACGGGAACTGGGCACTCTTGCCGGCCACCCCGGCGAGCAGCAGCAACCCGGCCGCCGTCAGGATGCCGGCGCCGATCCGGCCGTCCGCCACCGCGGTGAGTACGTCCGAGATCCGGAAACTGTCCGCCGCGAGCCCGAGCAGCACCACACCGAGCCAGAACCCGACATCACCCACCCGGGTCACCAGGAACGCCTTCACCGCCGCGCGGGGTGCCTCCGGAAGCCGCCGGTCGTGTCCGATCAGGAGGTACGAGCAGATGCCCATCACCTCCCAGCCGACCAGCAGCTGGACCAGGTCACTGGCGACCACGACGTTGAGCATCGCCGCCGTGAACAGGCTGACCTGGGCGGCGTACGGGACGTACCGCTGGTCGTCGGCCAGGTAGGCCACTGAATACACCTGCACGGCGCACGCGACCACCCCGACGGCGATCGCGACCAGTACGGCGATCGGGTCGACCCGTACCCCCACGGTGACCGCGACGTCCCCGAACTCGACGAGCCGGAAACCGCCGTCACCGGCACCGGCTCCGGCTCCGGCTCCGGCTCCGGAGAACCCCAGCAGCACCGCCGCGACCAGCGCGAATCCCGTCGAGCCGACGCCGAGCACCGCGGCCGCGACCCGGGCCCGGAACGGCAGCACCAGCCCGACCAGCGCCGCCACGAAAGGGACCACGGGCAAAGCCACCGCAAGCACGGTGCTCATCGCGCATCACCGCCTGAGGTGGAGTGGGCAGCCGACCCCCGGCTCTGCGGTGGCTCGGGCACCTCTTCGGCGTACGGCATCACGGTGCCCTGTTCCGCGTCGATCGCGTCGGTCACCACACTGCGCCGAAGCCGGTACAACTGCAGCACGATCGCCAACCCCACCCCGACCTCAGCGGCCGCGAGCACGATCACGAACAACGTGAACACCTGGCCGGTGTGCTGTCGCAGTGTCACGTCGGCGGTCACCAGCACCAGGTTCACCGCGTTGAGCATCAGTTCCACGGCCATCAGCAGCAGTACGGCGTTGCGGCGTACCAGGACGCCGTACACCCCGATACCGAACAACAGTGCCGCCAGCAGGTACGGGATCACCGGATGCATCAGCGACCCCCGGCCCGTTCCGTGCCGACGTCCGGACGGGACACCACGATGGCGCCCACCAGAGCCGCGAGCAGCAGTACCGAGAGCACCTCGAAGGGCAGCACCCACTGCCGGAACACCAGGTGCCCGAGCCGCTCGGCGGTGCCGGGCTCCCCTAACGTCACGACACTGAGCCGGTACGCGTCGGCCAGCAGCACCGCGAGCCCGCCGCCGGCCCCGGCACCCACGAGAAGCGCAGGCCAGCGGGCACGGTCGAGATCGTCGCTGGGGCCGATCGGGGCGCGGGTCAACATCACCGCGAACAGCAGCAGGACCACCACCGCGCCGACGTAGAGCAGCACCTGCACCCAGGCGACCAACTCGGCGCCGAGCACCAGATAGCAGCCGGCGAGCGCCCCGAGCGCCACCACCAACCACAGTCCCGCGCGGACGATGTGCCGGGTGGTGACCACCAGGAGCGCGGCGCCGAGGGTCACGGCGCCGAGCGCGAGCAGCAGTACGTCGGCAACCGTCACGCCGGGCCCTCGTACGGATCACTCATGGCCGCCATCCTGCCGTGTGTACTCCCCGTACGCGAGGACTACCTCGGTGTAGTGCCGCGGTTCTACAATTCACAGCAAACCCTCAGGGCAGGGGGCTGGTATGGGCAAGCTTCACGAGATCATGCAGGACCTGACGGTCGCGGGGCAATCGCCGGACGGTTCCGTCACGATCACGGCGAGCGGAGTTCCCGCGAGCATCGAGGTGAACCTGGCTCGCGGCTGCACCCAGGACCACACCGAACAGTCACTGGAATACCAGATCGACACCGCGGTACGGCTGGTCATGATGGCGTACCGGCAACGGGCGTACGCGGCCTGGCGGCAGGCTGCCGGGCTGACCGAGGCGCAGTGAGGATGCGCGGCCCGGTCGTACGGGTCCTTTCCACCGTCGGTGTCCTGGCCGCGGTGGGACTCGGCATCGGGTGCACCCCAGCGCAGCCCACTGGCGGGAAACCGTCGAGCACGGCCTCCCCGCAAGCCAGTCGGCAGGACCTCCCGGACTGTGAGGCTCTGGCCAAGGCCGTACCCGAATCCGCGCTGCGGAATGTGAAGGCCGAGGACGGCGGGTCGCAGGACACTGTTGACGACGGCTCACGG
>JBOGDK010000338.1:0-5477 GCA_050701795.1 Micromonosporaceae bacterium | reverse complement strand
TGCTCGGCCTGCCGACGGTGGTGATGGGTGACTGGCGCCGTACGGTCGTCGAACCCGTGATGGAGGCGTTCGGCCCGACGATGGTCGCGTCGTTCCCCCGTACGTTCGTGGAGCTGGCCACCGGCGAACTTCCGGTCAGGGCCGCCGCGAAGGTCCACACCTGGTTCAACACCGGCGACTCCGCCCACTACGGACACATAAAACGGCTCGTCCAGCTGGGGGAACGACCCGCCGGCCTGATCAAGCCCTGGCTGCTTCCCCAGGAAAAGGCCGACGAGGCGGCACTGCCCGGCTCCCAGTTCATCGACGGCCTGGGGTCGACGGAGATGGGGATGGCGCTGTTCGGCGGCATCACCACCCCGGACACGCCCCGCAACGACCGGTGCATCGGCAAACCGTCCGAGGTGGTGACGAAAGCCGCGGTACTGGACGTCAACGGCGAACAGGTGCCCGACGGCGTGGTCGGCATGCTCGGTGTGGTGACCCCGTCGCGTACCCCCGGGTACTGGAAGAACCCCGCTCTGACCAGGAGTTTTGAGCTCGGGGAGTACTGGCTGACCGGAGACCTCGCACGCCGGGACAGCGACGGGAACTACTACCACCTCGACCGCACCGTCGACGTCATCGACACCGCCGCCGGGCCGGTCTACAGCCTGCCGATCGAGGAGGTGCTGCTCGCCGACTGCGGTGACGTGGTGCGGGACTGTTCGGTGATCGGAGTGCCCGGTCCCGCTGGCGAAGCTCAGCGCCCGATCGCGGTGGTCCAGCTGCAGGCGGACGCGGCGGATCAGACCGCCGAGGCGGTGCAGGAGATGGCGAACAAGCAGCTCGCCGACACTGGTCTGGCCACCCTCGACGCGGTGATCGTCGCCCGTACCGCTGAGGACTTCCCGCTCGGACCCACCGGCAAGGTGCTCAAGCGTGAGCTGCGTACCCGGCATGCCGCGCTGTTCACCGCGCGGGGGGCGTGAGGATGCCGCCGACCGACACTGGCCCGTTGCGCCGGATGTGCTGGATCTTCCCCGACCGGGAGTCCACCGCCACCGGTGCGATGTGGCGGCACTACTTCTGGGACATGTACGCCGAGATCGCCGGAGAACTCGGGATCAGCTGGACCCGGCACGCCCCCGACGCCGTGACGGTGGACGGCCTGGACCCCGGCAAACCCCAGGTGTACGTCGACGACGCACTCGTCACGCCCGAGGACACCCTGTTCATCACGGCGTTGTACTCGTTGCCGTACCAGTCGATGGACGTGTTCAACCAGTACGCGCTGTACGCCGTCCTGGAGCAGGCCGGCTTCTACCTGCCGTTCCCGGCATGGGTCTCCCAGATCGGCAACGACAAGCTGGCCACGATGCTCTACCTCGCCGACTCCCCGGTGCCCCCGATCCCCACCGTACGGATCGGCACCGGGCGCGACGTCGGCAAGCACCTGTACGAGGCGGCACTCGGCTCCCTGAGCTATCCGGCGATCGTGAAGCCGACCGGATGGTGCGGCGGTGGTGGCGTGAACCTGGCCCGTACCCCCGATGACATCCGGGGTCTGGCGAGCCTGGCGCAGGGCGGCGACACCTCGCTGGTGGCCCAGCCGTACCTGGGTGACGGCACGGTCGACTACCGGGTGTACGTCATCGACGGGCAGCCGTACGCCGTCCTGAAGCGGACCCCGGAGGCCGGTTCACCGGTGGCGAACGCCAGCCGCGGCGGGGCGATGGAGTTCGCGCCGATCCCGGACGAGCTTGTTGAGGCGACGGCGTACTTCGCCGGGAAGCTGCCGATCCCGTTCTTCTGCGTCGATTTCCTCTTCGACGGGGAACGTTTCTGGTTCTCGGAACTGGAACCCGACGGTGTGATCGCGCCGGACTTCGAGAACGCCGACCGGCGGATCCAGCGGGACGTCACCCGGGCGCGCTGGCTCGCGTACCGGGACGGCCACGCGCGATTCCTCGCGCGCGACGCCGGCAACCCGGGCACCACGCCCGCCACCGGCACCACACCCGACACCCGCATCACCACCACAGTCAGCGGAGGTTCGAGTACCCCATGACCGCATCGTTTTCGCTCACGCCGGAGGCGGCCGAGCCACGTCTGTACGTCGCACAGTGTTCGCTCGCCAGGCTGAAGAGCGTCCCGGAGTTGGCGCCACGGTACGAGGGCCACGACAAGGTGCTCACGCTCGGCGACGTCGCGGCGCTGCCACCGCTGGTGAAAGACGACCTGAACGTCGCCCTCGCCCATCTGAAACCCAAGGCCGAGAACGGTGCCACCTGGCTGTTCCAGAGCGGCGGCAGCACCGGCGCCCCGAAACTCGGGTACGCGCCCACCGGGTTCTACATGACCGGGGTGTACGAGCAGTGGAAGCCACTCGACCGCGACGACGTCTTCGTCAACGGCTGGGGTGCCGGCCGGATGTGGGGTGCCCACTTCCTCTCCGCCGCGTACGCCGATCTCTCCGGCGCTCAGGTGATCGCCCTGGGTTCGGTCACCAAGGATGAGTACGGTGACTGGCTGGAGTTCTTCGTCGCGCAAGGCGTCACCGCGTTCGGCGGTACGCCGAGCGTATTGCGGCTGTGGTTCGCGCACGCACGCGCCACCGGCGTCCAGCTGCCGGCACTGCGAAAGGTGCTCTGGCTGGGGGAGGCGTGGCACCCGCAGATCGACGAGGATCTCGCCGCGGTGGCGCCGAACGCGCGGCGCTGGGGCATGTTCGGCAGCACGGAGACCTGGGTCGTCGGCACCAACACCCCCGAGTGCCCCGCCGACACCTTCCACACGCTGGGTGAACAACTGGTCCACGTCGGCCCGGACGACCTGCTGGACTTCACCACGGTCAACCCCGACATGCTCAACCCGGTGCTGCGGTACCAGACCGGCGACGCCGGTGAACTCGTCAGCTGTCCCTGCGGTACGCCCGGCAACGCGATGCGGGTCCTGGGTCGCCGCGACTCGGTGGTGCAGGTACGCGGCCTGGGGCTGCACGTGGACGAGATCGTCGGGCAGGTGGAGGCCGAACCCGGTGTCCGCAGGGCGCAGATCCTGATCACCGAACAGGGTGGGCGAGTGTCCACGGTGGACGTGCTCGTGCTCGCGGACACCGGCACGCCGCCGGACCTGACGCAACGGGTGCGCTCTGAGTTGATGTCCTCGACGTTCACCATCAGTACGGCGTTCCAGCACGACCCCGAGTCGTTCCGGGTGACGACCGTGGACTCCCTGATCACGAACGACCGTACCGGCAAGACCAGCAACTTCGTCGTACGGCAGGAGTCGTGAGACTCCCGTCGCCGCGGGGGTTGCTGTCTCTGGGGCGGGAGTTCCACCTGTTCTGGGCCGGCCAGACGGTCAGCCACATCGGCGACAAGATCACCCTCTTCGTGGTCCCGACGCTGATGATCTTCGTGCTGGACGCGTCGGCGTTCGAGGTCGGGATCGTGGCGATGGCGCAGTACCTGGGGATCCCGCTGCTGGGGCCGGTCGCCGGGATGCTGGTGGACCGGTGGGACAAGCGCTGGGTGATGCTGGGGTGCGACATCGTACGGCTGGTCGCGGTGGCGGTGATCCCGGTGGCGTACTGGTTCGGTGTGCTGTCCACCCCGCTGCTGTTCGTCTGTGTGGCTCTGGTCAGCGGTGCCACGATCTTCTTCACCGTCGGGGTGCTCGTCACCGTCCCCGCCACCGTGCCGAAGGCGCACCTGGTCCGGGGGTTCTCGCGGTTGGAGGGCAGCCGCACCGTGGCCGAGGTAGGTGGGCCGTCGCTCGCCGCCGCGCTGTACCACGCGCTCGGCGTCGCCGCGCTGCTGGTGGACGCGGCGACCTACCTGGCCTCCGCCCTGTGTTTCCGCTGGATGCGGCCGTGGGGGAAGCGGTCGGTCGCCGAAGGATCGGTGTGGTCGCGGCTGACGTTGGGGTTCCGGCTGAACTGGGCGGACCCGGTGCTGCGCCGGGTGGTGCTCGCCGCGGTGACGCTCAACTCCGGTGGGCCGATCTTCGTCACGGTGCTGCCGGTCCTGGCGTACCGGGGGCTGGACATGTCGGTGGGCCAACTCGGGGCGGCGATGTCGGTAGGTGCCGCGGGCGCGGTGCTCGGTGCCGTGGTGGCTCCGAAGATCAGCGACCGGCTCGGCATGGGACGCACGATGGCGTACGGGTTGCTGCTGCACTGCCTGGTCGGGCTGGGTGTGCTGGCCGCGCTGGTGTTGCCCCCGACGCCGGTGATCGCGGTGACGATGGCGTGCTACGGCTTCTTCATGTCCTGCATCAACGTGTGCAGCGCCCCGGTACGGCAGTCCCGGATGAGCGAGGCGAACCAGGGCGCGATGCACGCGGCGTTCCGTACCGCGACCTGGGGCGTTATCCCGCTCGCCGCGCTCGTCGGTGGCGCGCTGGTCACCCTGCTCACCCCGGCGCTCGGGATCCTCGACGCGACCCTGGTGACGATGGCCGGGGGCACACTGCTGGCGGCGTTCTCGTTCCTGCCGGCGGTGACGATCCAGCCGATGCTCGACAGAGCCGATCGGGAAGCCGCCGACCGGGAAGCCGCTGACCGCGACGCGGCTGACCAGGCGGGGGGACCCGAACCGGCGGTCGCCGGGGGTGCCTCGTGAGGACGGTTCTGATCACCGGTACGTCGTCCGGCATCGGCCTGGCGACGGCGGTCGCCGCGGCGCGGGCCGGATTCACCACGGTGGCGACGATGCGTGACCTGGCACGGGCGGACGCGCTGCGCGAGGCCGCCGATCGCGCCGCGGTCACCGTGGACATCCGCCGCCTCGACGTCACCGATGCCGAGTCGGTGACCTCCTGCGTCGCCGGGGTGCACCACACCTACGGGCGGCTGGACGCGGTGGTGAACAACGCCGGCATCTCCAACTTCGACCCCACGATGGAGATGTCCACCATGGACGCCCTGCGGGCGAACCTCGAGGTGAACTTCTTCGGGGTGGTCGGCGTGAGCCGGGTGGCGATGCCGCTGCTGCGCGCCAGTCACGGACGCCTGATAACCATCGGCAGTGTCCACGGCGTGGTGGGGCAGCCGTTCAACGAGGCGTACTGCGCGGCGAAGTTCGCGGTCGAGGGCTTCATGGAGAGCCTGGCGCCGGTCGCGGAGGCGCACGGCGTCACGGTGTCCATCGTGGTGCCGGCGTTCGTACGCGGGACGTCGTTCGGAATCTTCCCGGACGTCAACCGCACCACGATTCAGGACGCTTCCGGCCCGTACGCGCGGACGTTCGCCGACTACGTGGACTGGGTGGTCAATGACGGCTGGGAGGGGGCTGGTCAGTCGCCGGAGGAAGTGGCCGAGGTGGTGGTGCGGACCCTGAATGCGGACCGGCCGGGGTTCCGGGTGTCGACCGGCGACTGGGTGGACGGGTACCTGGATCACAAGCTCGCGGACCGGGACGGCACGGTGGTGCGCGAGCGTGCCCGTACCTGGATAGCGGGTTCGGATCGTGCCGAGGCGGCGACGTGACCAG
>JBOGDK010000337.1:0-5486 GCA_050701795.1 Micromonosporaceae bacterium | reverse complement strand
CGGCGCCAGACTGCGGCGCGCGATGGACCAGCGCGGCCCACTCTGCGTCGGCATCGATCCGCACGGTCAGCTGCTGAGCAGTTGGGGTCTGTCCACGGACGCCGCCGGGGTGGAGCGGTTCAGTCGCACGGTGGTGGAGGCGCTCGCCGGCCAGGTGGCGGTGCTGAAGCCGCAGAGCGCGTTCTTCGAGCGGTTCGGTTCCCGGGGCATCGCCGTACTGGAGAGGGTGATCGCTGACGCCAGGGACGCCGGTGCCCTGGTGCTGCTGGATGTGAAGCGTGGCGACATCGGCTCCACGGTCCAGGCGTACGCGCAGGCCTACCTGGATCCGGCGAGCCCGCTCGCGGCGGACGCGGTGACGGCCAGTCCGTACCTGGGCTTCGGGGCCCTGCGGCCGATGATCGACACCGCGATGGCACACGGTCGGGGCGTGTTTGTGCTGGTGCTGACGTCAAACCCGGAAGGCGTCCCGGTGCAGCACGCCCGGAACCCGGACGGCCGTACGGTGGCGCAGACGATCCTGGACGACGTGTCGGCGATCAACGCGGACGCCAGACCGATGGGTTCGGTCGGTGTGGTGGTCGGCGCGACGGTCGGCGAGACCGGCCATTCCTTCGAGGCGGTACGCGGGCCGCTGCTGGCCCCGGGGCTGGGGGCCCAGGGGGGCTCGCCGGAGGATCTACGCGTGGTGTTCGGCGGCGCGCTGCCGTGGGTGCTGCCGTCGTACTCCCGGGAGATTCTCAGGCACGGGCCGAGCCTCACAGGTCTGCGTGACGCGGCGTCCAAGGCGGAGCGAGCGTGCCGTACGGCGCTCGGCTACCCAGGAGTATGACCACCACCAGATCGCACCTGGGCGATTCGTGTCGCCCCCCGTATGAGTGATGTAGTTCATGGAACGGCGCCGAGTTCTGTCTAATTCCTCAGCATTTGCGTAGACCGGAACATGATCTTCGTCCGGACAGGGCTGGCGCGTTGCGCAATCCGCGGCGCGGCGACGTTGCCGGCGGGGCGGCTGTACCGCTACGTTTCCGGCGCCAGGGCTGTACGGGTATTGCACAGCCCCGAAATTACACGGCATCACAACAGAGGAGATCTTCGTGCCGCTCCCGTCGCTTAGCCCCGAGCAGCGCGCCGCAGCCTTGGAAAAGGCGGCCGCTGCCCGTAAGGCCCGCGCAGAGCTCAAGGACAAGCTCAAGCAGGGGGAGATGTCGTTCGGCGACGTGCTTACGCGCGCCGACGGCGAAGAAGTGATCGGCAAGCTCAAGGTGGCGGCCGTCCTTGAGGCGCTACCGGGCATCGGCAAGGTGCGTGCGGCGCAGATCATGGACCGCCTGCACATCGCCGAGAGCCGCCGACTGCGTGGCCTCGGTGAGCATCAGCGTCGCCTGCTGCTCGCTGAGTTCGGCGACTCCAACTAGGGTTTCGCGCCACGTCAGGACGGGCGTCAGGTAGAAACAAGCAGTGACCGTTGAACGCCGGCGCCCGTCCGAGTCATCCGAAAACCTCCGGCAGTATGGTCAGCGAATGATTCCGGACGGATCGTCCGAGGCCCGGCTCACAGTCCTGTCCGGGCCATCCGGCGTGGGCAAGGGAAGTGTCGTCACCCTGCTCCGGGACCAGTACCCGGACGTGTGGCTGTCGGTGTCGGTGACCACCCGCACGCCGCGTCCCGACGAGATCGACGGCCTGCACTACCACTTCGTGAACCGCCGCGAGTACGACCAGATGGCGGCCAGCGGCGAACTGCTCGAGTGGGCCGAGTACGCCGGCAACTGCTACGGCACACCGCGGGTGCCGGTGGTGCGGCGGCTGGCCGAGGGCAAGCCGGCGCTTCTGGAGATCGACCTGCAGGGCGCCCGCCAGGTACGTGCCGCGATGCCGGATGCCCTGCTGGTGTTCCTCGCACCGCCGAGCTGGGACGAGCTCAGCCGCCGGTTGGTCGGGCGCGGCACGGAGGATCCCGAGACGATCCGGCGCCGCCTGGACCTCGCGCGGGCCGAGTTGGCCGCGGAGCCGGAGTTCGACCACACGATCGTCAACCACTCTGTGCAGCAGGCCACAGCGGAACTGGTACGCTTGCTCGGTTCATCACCCCGAACTCCCGTAACGCATTCCAGGCATAGAGGTTGATCTAGACGTGGCCGGTACAGTCGCCAACCCTGAAGGCATCACCAACCCTCCCATTGACCAGCTCCTCGAGAAGACTCCGTCGAAGTACGCGCTGGTGATCTTCGCGGCCAAGCGGGCCCGTCAGATCAACGCGTACTACAGCCAGCTCGGTGAGGGGCTGCTGGAGTATGTCGGCCCCCTGGTGGAGACGACGCCGCAGGAGAAGGCGCTCTCGATCGCGATGCGCGAGATCAACACCGGTCTGCTGACGTACGAGCAGCTGGAGTCCTGACACCCGTACCGCTCGGGTGACCTCGCGGCCGCGGCGACCCGCTGACGGCGAGGCGCGACCACCTAATCTTGATCCATGACTTCCCGTGTCGTCCTGGGCGTATCTGGTGGTATCGCAGCATTCAAGTCGTGTGAGCTGCTGCGCCGGCTCACCGAATCCGGGCACTTCGTGCGCGTGGTGCCCACCGCGGCGGCGCTGGAGTTCGTCGGCGCCCCGACCTGGGCCGCGCTGTCCGGCCAGCCTGTCGCCACCGACGTCTGGGACCGGGTGCATGAGGTGCCCCACGTACGGATCGGCCAGACCGCCGATCTGGTGCTGGTGGCCCCCGCCACCGCCGATCTGCTCGCCAAGGCGGCGCACGGGATCGCCGACGACCTGCTGACCAACACCCTGCTGACCGCGCGATGTCCCGTGCTGTACGTGCCGGCGATGCACACCGAGATGTGGGAGCACCCCGCGACGGTCGACAACGTGGCGACCCTGCGGCGGCGCGGCGCGGTCGTCCTGGACCCGGCGGCCGGTCGGCTCACCGGGGCGGACACCGGCAAGGGCCGGCTACCCGAACCGGACGAGATCTTCGCGGTCGCCACACAGTTGTTGCGGCGCGGCAGCCTCACCGCCGACCTTGCCGGACGCCGGGTGGTGATCACCGCCGGCGGCACCCGCGAATACCTCGATCCGGTCCGGTTCCTCGGCAACTCCTCCTCCGGCAAGCAGGGGTACGCGTTCGCGCGTAC
Organism: Micromonosporaceae bacterium; assembly: GCA_050701795.1. Classification (GTDB taxonomy): domain Bacteria; phylum Actinomycetota; class Actinomycetes; order Mycobacteriales; family Micromonosporaceae; genus WHSM01. The sequence continues at coordinate 2,348 of JBOGDK010000337.1, read as the reverse complement.
CGCCGCGGCGCGAGGTGCCCACGTCACGGTGGTGGCGGCGAACGTGGCGCTGCCCGACCCCGCCGGCGTCGAGGTGGTACGAGTGACCACCACCGAGCAGATGCGGGTCGCCGTACTCCAGGCCACGGAAGGCGCGGACGCGGTGGTGATGGCCGCCGCACCGAGTGATTACCGGCCCACCGAATACTCCGGGGAGAAGCTGAAGAAGCGCGATGACGGCACCGCGCCGGTGCTGCGGCTGACCGTGAACCCGGATATCGCGGCCGAGTTGGGTCGCAAGAAACCGGCCGGGCAGGTGCTGGTCACCTTCGCCGCGGAGACCGCGGAGGGCGCCGCGGGTGTGGCGAACGCCCGTACCAAACTCCTGGCCAAGAACGCGGACATGATCGTGTTGAACGTGGTCGGGAGGGATCGGATCTTCGGGGCCGACGACAGCCTGGTCACCGTGCTCGACGCCGGCGGGGTGCTCACCGAGCTGGGGCCGATGACGAAGGACGCGGTCGCCGACAGTGTCTGGGACCTGGCGCTGGGCAGGATGTCCTGACCCGCCCGCAGCTGGCGGCCACACGCGGCCGCCGCGCCACTACGCGCCCGTACCGGGCCCGGGACCTGGTGTTCACCAGAATGTCGACGTCCCGTTCTGGTGATCCGCGAGCGCGGGTGAGAGCCTCCTGACACGCGTGGTGTGAGAGCGGCGACATGTCGCGTCAGGTCCGTTTCGGCCACCACGGCGGTTAGACTTCCGCACAGTTGTGCAGTCCAACCCTGAGGAGCACAGTGGCACGCCGGTTGTTCACGTCTGAATCCGTGACCGAGGGACACCCCGACAAGATCGCTGATCAGATCAGTGATGGGGTCCTGGACGCCCTGCTGCGTGAGGATCCTTCGAGTCGGGTCGCGGTCGAGACGCTCATCACCACCGGGCAGGTGCACGTCGCTGGCGAGGTCACGACGAAGGCGTACGCCGACATCGCCTCGATCGTGCGCGAGACGATCCTGCGGATCGGTTACGACTCCTCCAAGAAGGGCTTCGACGGCGCCTCGTGCGGCGTCAGCGTCTCCATCGGACAGCAGTCCGCTGACATCGCCCAGGGCGTGGACACCGCGATCGAGACCCGCACCGGTGACGCCGGTGACGACCTGGACAAGCAGGGCGCCGGCGACCAGGGAATGATGTTCGGCTTCGCCTGCTCCGAGACCCCGGAGCTGATGCCGCTGCCTATCGCGCTGGCACACCGGCTCTCGCAGCGGCTGTCCGCGGTACGCAAGGACGGCACCATCCCGTACCTGCGGCCGGACGGCAAGACCCAGGTCACCGTGGAGTACGAGGGCCTGACCCCTGTACGTCTGAACACCGTCGTGGTCTCCAGCCAGCACGCCCCGGACATCTCGCTGGACTCGCTGCTCACCCCGGACGTAAGGGAGCACGTGATCGAGCCCGAGGTGGAGAGCCTCGGTCTGGACGTGGACGACTACCGGCTGCTGGTCAACCCGACCGGCCGGTTCGAGATCGGTGGCCCGATGGGCGACGCGGGGCTCACCGGCCGCAAGATCATCGTTGACACGTACGGGGGGTACGCCCGGCACGGCGGCGGTGCCTTCTCCGGCAAGGACCCCTCCAAGGTGGACCGGTCCGCCACGTACGCGATGCGCTGGGTGGCCAAGAACGTGGTCGCCGCCGGGCTCGCCGAACGCTGCGAGGTCCAGGTCGCGTACGCCATCGGCAAGGCACAGCCGGTCAGCCTGTTCGTGGAGACCTTCGGCACCGAGAACGTCGCCGTCGAGAAGATCGAGAAGGCGATCGACGAGGTGTTCGACCTGCGTCCCGCCGCCATCATCCGGGATCTGAACCTGCTGCGACCGATCTACCAGCAGACCGCCGCGTACGGCCACTTCGGCCGGGAGCTGCCGGACCTGACCTGGGAGCAGACCGACCGTGCGGCCGACCTGAAATCGGCGGCGGGGTCCTGACTCGGGGCTGAGGCCCGCCGCGCTGGTCGCGGTCCCGGACACTGCTTGGCCGTCCACTCGTTAGTGGCCATTCGCTGAGTTCCCTTGCCACGCTGTATGAGCCTAGCGTCCTAGGAAGCCAATGCGTGCGGTGGCGCACGTTGCTCGCCGAGTCAGTGCCGCCCCTGACACCCGCTGGGGTCGATGACGGGTTACCACGTCAGCTCATCCCAGGCGTCTGGTAGGACTTGGCGGTGGCATCGAAGGCGATACCCGGACCCGCGCGGCGGCGCGGGCGGCGGCGTACCGAGCGGACGCCGGCCGCAGACCTACCGGTCGCCCGGGTGGCGGTGGACGTGTCGCTGCCGCACCTGGACCGTCCCTTCGACTACCTGGTG
>JBOGDK010000336.1:0-5493 GCA_050701795.1 Micromonosporaceae bacterium | reverse complement strand
AGGTAGCGGCGCCCGGCCAGTCCACGGGCCCACCGCAGCCCTGGCACCGGATACCGGACGTACGCGGTGCCGGCCCGTACGCAGGCGGCGAAGGCGTCGTTCACGCGATCCGCCGCGGCGCCGAGCTCGCCGCCGGTGAACACCCGGGTCGCCAGGTCCAGGGTCAGCTGCTTCATCCCGGGGTAGACCCGGAAGGCGCGCCCGGACGGCCAGCCGGCCAGGCCGTGGGCGATCGCGGGGTTCATCGCGTCCAGGTACGCCGCGAGCCGCTGGTTGGTGAACGCCTGCTGCATGATCCGGCGGTGCTGCAGGTGCTCGTCGAAGTCGAGCAGCATCAGCCCGCGGCGGAAGAACGGCCCGATGAAGTACGACCAGCCCGGCCCGTTGCCGAACGCCTTCTCCCGGTTCTGCAGCGCCGTGCCGGTGGCTTCAGGGCCGAGCAGGCTGACGAACCGCTGGCCGAAGAGCGTGGACCACGACACCGGGCCGTAGCGGTCGTACCGGGCGCGGGCGTGCCGTACCGGGTCGTGCATCGCCTGGAAGCTGTAGCCGACGAACGGCGGGCCACCGTCCCCCGGTACGGGTCGCAGCGCGCTGTCTGTGGGGACGGGAGCGAGTGCTCGGGACATGGCGCCTCCCTGTGTCGTACCCAGGCCAACGTGTGACTGCCCCCGAAGTCCGTCCAGACGATGATACGAATCTCGTACCTTTGTCTCAAGAGCAGGCGGGTCACGCGCCCCGACGCGCCCGCCGCCGCGACCATGGACCAGAATGCGTAGCGGCACGTTCACCAGATCCAGGAGAGCGCCATGCACCTTCCCGTCAACCATCCACTCCGGCCGCTCTACCGCACCCTCGCCGGCCTCATCGGGGTGTACGTGCTGGTCTTCGGGATCCTGGGCTTCTTCCGAACCAGTGGCGAAGAGTTCTTCACCAACAACGGAGAATGGGTGCTCGGGCTGACCACCAACCCGGCGTTCTCGGTGTTGTCGGTGTTCACCGGGCTGCTGCTGCTCGCCGGACTGGTGATCGGCCGCAACCTCGACCACTTCCTCAACATCGTCGCCGGGGGCATCTTCATGACCGCCGGCCTGGTGATGATGCTGTTGCTCCGCACCGACCTGAACTTCCTCGGCTTCACGATGACCAACTGCGTCGTGTCCTTCATCTTCGGCACCCTCGTACTCGCCGCCGGCCTGTACGGCAAGACCGGCCCGGCCGAGCTGGTGGCCGCCGAAGAGGAGTTCCGCCACGGCGCCACCCGTTAGCGGGTCCCAGCGCACCGCTGGCGGCGTTCTCCGCGCCTTGCGTGCCGAGAGCGCACGCGGCGGCTTGTGCGGCCTTGCCAGCGGCACGCCGGAACCCGCTACCGCTGTTCAGCGGCGGTCGGTACGCAGGGACGGCTTGGCGTCCAGATGGGACAGCCCGTTCCAGGCCAGGTTCACCAGATGCGCGGCCACCGTCTCCTTGTTCGGCTTCCGTGCGTCCAGCCACCACCGGCCGGTCAACGCGACCATCCCGACCAGAGCCTGGGCGTACAGCTCGGCGAGTTTGCGGTCGTAGCCGCGCTGTTTGAACTGGAGCCCGAGAATGTGCTCCACCTGGTGTGCGACGTCGTTGAGGACGCTGGAGAAGTTGTTCTCCGTCGAGATGATCGGCGAGTCCCGTACCAGGACCCGGAACCCGTCGGTCTCGCTGTCGATGTAGCCGAGCAACGCGATCGCGGCCTGTTCCAGCAGCTCTCTCGGATGGCCGGCGGTCAGCGCCGTGGTGATGCGTTCCAGCAGCGCCCGGACTTCCCGGTCGACCACGACGGCGTACAGGCCCTCTTTGCCACCGAAGTGCTCGTACACCACCGGCTTGGAGACCTTCGCCCGGGCGGCGATCTCCTCGACGCTGGTCGCGTCGTAGCCACGCTCGGCGAACAGTTGCCGGCCGATCGCGATCAACTGCTCCCGGCGCTGCGCGGACGACATGCGTACCCGGCCGTTACGCGACGTGCGTCCCCCCGATCCGCTACTGCTCACCGGGTCATCGTGCCAGCTTCAGCGGCTTGCCGTCCTTCTCGACCAGCTTGGCGGTGATCCGGTCCTGCTTGGGCCAGCGCACGTCGTACACCCAACCGGCCTTTTCGAACAGCCAGATCAGCCGCGCGGAGGAGTCGATCTGCCCGCGCAGTACGCCGTGCCGGGCACAGGTCGGGTCGGCGTGGTGCAGGTTGTGCCAGCTCTCCCCGAACGACAGGATCGCCAGCGGCCAGAAGTTCGCGGCCTTGTCCCGGGACTCGAACGGCCGCTCGCCCACCATGTGGCAGATCGAGTTGATCGACCAGGTGATGTGGTGCAGGAACGAGATGCGTACCAGGGAGGCCCAGAAGAACGCGGTGAGCGCGCCGGTGAACGACCAGGTCAGCAGGCCCCCGGCGATCGCCGGAGCGACCAGGGTGACGGCCACCAGAGGGAAGAACATCTTGTCCACCCGGCGCAGGTCCCGGTCGGCCAGCAGGTCAGGGGCGAACCGTTCCCGGTTGCTCGGCTCCCGGTGGAACAGCCAGCCGACGTGCGCGTAGTAGAAGCCCTTGGCGATCGCCCCGACGCTGGTGCCGTACCGCCAGGGAGAGTGCGGGTCGCCCTCCTTGTCGCTGTACGCGTGATGCCGCCGGTGGTCGGCCACCCACTGGATCGGCGGCCCCTGCACGGCCAGGCTGCCCGCGACCGTGATTGCCACCCGCATCCAGCGCTTCGCCTTGAACGATCCGTGGGTCAGGTAGCGGTGGAAGCCGACCGTGATCCCCATGCCGGACACGTAATACATCACCACCGCGATCGCGATGTCGATCCAGGTCAGACCCCAACCCCACGCCACTGGTACGGCGGCGACCAGAGCCAGGAACGGGACCACCACGAACACCCACACAGCGGCCTGTGCGCCGGTGGACACGGGGCCCTCGGTCAGCGGCTTCGCGGCGGGACGGCCAGTGGTCTCGGCGACATCAGTGGGTGTCGTCATGGCATCTTCCTTCGAACAGACCCGTGGGCACCTCGTGTTCTACCTACGCTACCGTAACCTACGGACCCGTAGTTTTGCATCTGGTGCCGGCGTGGCGCTGTCGGTATCGCCCCCTGACGGCAGGATCCCAAGGGGTTCCCCTACCAGTTCTGTCGTACCTCGTGCCTAGGTTTTCGCGGGGGTCCTGACACGGGAGAACACTCGGTGGCGAAACCACACCTGCGCGCTGAAGCGCGCGAACTCCGCCTGGCCGGCTGCACATACGACGAGATCGTCGAGAGGCTCGGCGTCTCGAAGTCGTCAGTCTCGTTGTGGGTACGCGATGTGCCCTTCACCGACAACCCGGTGCGGAAACGCCGGGTGGCCGCGCACGTGCGGGCGATGGCCGAAGCCCGCTGGTCCGACTACCGGGCAGAGCGCGACGAGCGAAGAGCAAAGGCCCGTGCCGACGCGGCCGACACCGTGACGTCGTTGAGCCACGAAGAGCTGCTCCGCCTCGGCGCCCTGATCTACTGGTGCGAGGGGGCGAAGACCAAGGCGTGGCGTGAGCACGATGCCGATGTGCGGTTCATCAACAGCGATCCGACGTTGATCGACTTGTTTCTGTGTTTCCTGCGAGCCGCTGGCATCACCGAGGAGCGGATCCAATACCGGGTGAGCATTCACGAGAGCGCGGAGGTTGACGGTGCGGTGCGGTGGTGGGCGAATTGGGTCGGAGTATCGCCAACCAGTTTCGGTCGTACAAGCCTGAAGCGGCACAACCCCGAAGACGGTTCGGAAGAACGTCGGCGAGGACTACCGGGGCTGCTTGGTGATAAGGGTCAGGCGAGGTCGGGAGCTGTACTGGATGATCGAAGGCCTGGTCGCTGGGGTGCACCGGGCGGCGGTCGCGGGAGCCGCCCAGGTTGGGTTGAACAGACCTCGGATGGAATGATGGGACGGCGCGATGGGGCATGGTGTAATTGGCAGCACCGGCGGTTTTGGTCCGTCTAGTCCAGGTTCGAGTCCTGGTGCCCCAGCTTGTCCGGTTAGTCGGTTGAAGGGGCACTCTTGACTGGCGACGTACCCGCGCGCACCGTGCTGGTTCTGGCGGCGGGCGAAGGCAAGCGGATGAAGTCGAGCACGCCGAAGGTGCTGCACCCGCTGCTCGGCCGTACCCTCCTCGGTCACGTGCTCGCCGCCGCCGCACCACTGCGCGCCGAACGCACCCTCGTCGTGGTGGGCCGAGGTGCCGACCAGGTACGTGAGCACCTCGCCGAGGTCGCCCCCGGCACCGAGTCGGTGCTACAGGCCGAGCAGCTCGGCACCGGCCACGCGGTACGGATCGCACTGGCCGCCCACCGCGACCTGGCCGGCACCCTGGTGGTGCTCAACGCCGACGTACCGCTGCTGCGGCCGGAGACCCTCGATGAGCTGGTGGCGGCGCACGAGTCGTACGGCAGCGCCGCCACTGTCCTCACCGCGGAAGTGGCCGACCCGAACGGGTTGGGTCGCGTCCTGCACGGCGCGGACGGCGGGCTGGCCGCCATCGTGGAGCAGCGGGACGCCTCCGCCGAGCAACTCGCGATCCGGGAGATCAACGCCGGGATCTACGCCTTCGACGCGGCGCTGCTCGCCGACGCCTTGGACAAGCTGTCCACCGACAACGACCAGGGCGAGGAGTACCTCACCGACGTCTTCGGGCTGCTCCGCGCCGACGGGCACCGGATCGGCACCCACCAGGCGGCTGACCCGACCGAGGCGCTGGGCTGCAACGACCGGGCCGAGCTGGCCAACCTGCGGCGGCTGATGCGGCAGAAGATCAACACCGCCTGGATGCGCGAGGGCGTCACCATGGACGACCCCGAGGCCACCTGGATCGACGTCACCGTCGGTCTGTCACCGGACGTCGTACTGCGGCCGAACACGTACCTGTACGGCGCCACCACGGTCGCCGAGGGCGCCGAGATCGGGCCCGAGGTGACCCTGACCGACACCACCGTGGGTGAACGTGCCCGCGTGATCAGGGCGCACAGCGAGCAGGCCGAGATCGGGCCCGAGTGCACCGTCGGCCCGTACGCGTACCTGCGCGCCGGGACCCGGCTGGCCCGGAAGGTCAAGGTCGGGACGTACGTCGAAGTGAAGAAGTCCGACATCGGCGAGGGCAGCAAGGTGCCGCACCTGTCCTACGTCGGTGACGCCACCATCGGGCAGCACACCAACATCGGGGCGGCGTCGGTGACCGCCAACTACGACGGCGCCGCGAAACACCGCACGGTGATCGGCGACCACGTCCGGGTCGGTGTGGACAACATGTTCGTGGCCCCGGTGGAGGTGGCTGACGGCGCGTACACCGGGGCTGGCACGGTGGTGCGGCGCAACGTACCGCCGGGGGCGTTGTCAGTGTCCGGCGGGCCGCAGCGGATCTTCGAGGGCTGGACCCGGCAACGTCGGCCGGGCACGCCGGCGGCGCAGGCCGCCGAGCGAGCAGGCGCGGAGGGCGCA
>JBOGDK010000335.1:0-5504 GCA_050701795.1 Micromonosporaceae bacterium | reverse complement strand
GCCCCCGGTCAGGCGGATCCGGACACCAGCACCAGCGCGGTGGCGGCCAGCCCCAGGCCCACCACCTGGATCGGGCGTACCCGTTCCCGGTCCAGGGTCAGCGCCAGCAGCACCGTACTGGCCGGGTACAAGGAGGCGATCGGGGCCACGATGGAGAGCGCGCCCTGCTGGGCGGCGAGCACGTAGAGCATGTTGGCGGAGACGTCGAGGACCCCAGCCGCGACGATCCACCGCAGCGTCACCGGCGCCGCCGTCAGCGCGACGCCGGTGCCCACCGCGAACCCGGCACCGAGCGCCACCGAGATGATTCTCGCCGCCACCAGCGGCCACATCCCGGCATCCCCGGCCGCCTGGTCCAGGGCGATGAAGAACACTCCGAACGCGACCCCGGCGAGCACCGCGGAGCCGAGCAGCCGGGCGGTCACGGTGCCACGGTCGCCGTTCGGCGCCAGGCTGACCAACGCGATCGCCACGATCGCGCACACCACTCCCGCCAGTGCCAACGGTCGCGGCCAGGCCTCCAGAACCAGACCAGCCAGCAGCGGTACGAGCGCCGCCGTGACCGCCGTGGTCGGCGCCACCACCGCCATCGCCCCGGACGAGAGGCCCTGGTAGAGCAGCACCAGCCCGACGAGACCCGCGATACCCGCAACAGCACCCCAGACCAGGTCACCCGTCGCCGGTACGCCGCCCAGCCACAGCGCCGCGATCAGCACCAACGGCACCGACAGGAGCTGCGAGAGCACCGTGACCGTGACCGGGTGCGCCTTGCGGGTGGCGCTGCCGCCGCAGAAGTCAGCCGAGCCGTACACCGCCGCGGACGCCGCCGCCAGGAGAAGAGCCGTCACCCCTGGAAACCTACGGCCCCGTCAGTGGCCCCCGTCCACCGATTTGACGCAGCTCACCCCAGGCCAGCATCAGGCACGCAGAAGGGCGGAGCTTCAGGCGGACTTCTCGCGACGCTCGCGGGAACGCTTCGGCAGCTCCTGCCGCACGATCGTCGGGTTCACGTTCTCCATGACGACATCCCGGTTGATCACCACGCGGACCACGTCAGGGCTGCTCGGCACCTCGTACATCACGGGGAGCAGCACCTCTTCCATGATCGCGCGCAGCCCGCGCGCGCCGGTACCGCGCAGGATCGCCTGGTCGGCGATCGCCTCGAGCGCGTCGTCCTGGAACTCCAGCTCCACCGAATCCAGCTCGAAAAGCCGCTGGTACTGCTTGACCAGGGCGTTCCGCGGCTCGGTCAGGATCTGGATCAAGGCGTCCCGGTCCAGGTTCTTCACGCTCGTCAACACCGGGAGCCGGCCCACGAACTCCGGGATCATCCCGAACTTGAGCAGGTCCTCCGGCATCACCTCGGCGAACACGTCGTCCGTGGAAGCCTCGTCCTTGCTGCGCAGGTGGGACCCGAACCCGAGCCCCTGCTTGCCGACCCGCTGCTCGATGATCTTGTCCAGGCCAGCGAACGCGCCACCGCAGATGAACAGCACGTTGGTGGTGTCGATCTGGATGAACTCCTGGTGGGGGTGCTTACGGCCACCCTGCGGCGGCACGCTCGCCGTCGTACCCTCCAGGATCTTCAGCAGAGCCTGCTGGACACCTTCACCGGAGACGTCCCGGGTGATCGACGGGTTCTCGCTCTTCCGAGCGATCTTGTCCACCTCGTCGATGTAGATGATCCCGGTCTCGGCGCGCTTGACGTCGTAGTCAGCCGCCTGGATCAGCTTGAGCAGGATGTTCTCGACGTCCTCGCCGACGTACCCGGCCTCGGTCAGCGCCGTGGCGTCGGCGATCGCGAACGGTACGTTCAACAGCCGCGCCAGAGTCTGCGCCAGGTGGGTCTTCCCGCACCCCGTCGGGCCGATCAGCAGGATGTTGGATTTGGCGAGTTCCACGGCTTCGGCGGCGTTGGCGCGGGGCCCGCCACCGTCGGCCTGGATCCGCTTGTAGTGGTTGTAGACCGCCACGGACAGCGACCGCTTCGCGGTGTCCTGACCCACCACGTACTGGTCGAGGAACTCGCAGATCTCCTTCGGCTTGGGAAGCTCATCCCACTTCACGTCGCCCGAGTCGGAGAGCTCCTCCTCGATGATCTCGTTGCAGAGATCGATGCACTCGTCGCAGATGTACACGCCAGGGCCGGCGATCAGCTTCTTGACCTGCTTCTGCGACTTGCCGCAGAAGGAGCACTTCAGTAGGTCGCCGCCGTCTCCGATCCGTGCCACCTAGGCGTCTCCCTGCGCTAACCGACCGGGCGTTCCGCTCGCCCGACCTCTGCTGACAGTCCAGTTCTTGAGCAGTACGTAGCCTCGACGTTACATGGTTGGGGGCCCGTTGCGGACCCCCAACGCGCTGCAATCAGCGTGCTCCACTAGCCGCTGGTGTCTGCGACTTCTTGCGTGTCCCGAGCACCTGATCCACCAGTCCGTACTCCAGTGCCTCTTCGGCAGTGAGAATCTTGTCACGGTCGATGTCCTTGCGTACCTGCTCCAGCGACTGGCTGCTGTGCTCGGCGATCATCTCCTCCAGCAGCGACCGCATCCGCATGATCTCGCGCGCCTGGATCTCAATGTCCGAGCTTTGACCGTACCCGCCTTCGGTCGCAGGCTGGTGGATGATGATCCGCGAGTTGGGCAGCGCCATCCGCTTTCCCGGCGCGCCGGAGGCGAGCAGCACCGCCGCCGCCGAGGCGGCCTGGCCCATGCAGATCGTCTGGATCGACGGGCGGACGTACTGCATCGTGTCGTAGATCGCGGTCAGCGCGGTGAACGAGCCGCCGGGCGAGTTGATGTACAGCTGGATGTCCCGGTCCGGATCCATCGACTCCAGACAGATCAGCTGCGCCATCACGTCGTTGGCCGAGGCATCGTCGATCTGGACGCCGAGGAAGATGATCCGCTCCTCGAACATCTTGTTGTACGGGTTCATCTCCTTGACGCCGTACGAGGTGCGCTCGACGAACGATGGGAGGACGTATCGGCTGTGCACCGGCGCCGCCCGGTCGGCAAGGCGCTCGGCAGCGTTCACAAACTGGTCGCGCACGTTGGTCTCCTCGTCTACTCTCGCCGGCCCGTCAGCCGCGCGTCCCGGCACCAGCCGGGACCTGGTCGGCGGCCGCGATCACCCGGTCGATGAAGCCGTAGTCCTTCGACTCCTCGGCCGTGAACCAGCGGTCGCGGTCGGAGTCGGTCTCGATCTGCGCCACCGCCTGGCCGGTGTGGAACGCGATCCGCTCCTGGATCGTGCGCTTGGTGTAGAGCATCTGCTCGGCCTGGATCGCGACGTCGGCCGCGGTGCCGCCGATCCCTCCGGACGGCTGGTGCATCATCACCCGGGTGTGCGGCAGCGCGTACCGCTTGCCCTTGGCGCCGGCGCACAGCAGGAACTGGCCCATCGAAGCCGCCAGGCCCATCGCCACGGTGGCGACGTCGTTGGAGACGTACTGCATCGTGTCGTAGATCGCCATGCCGGAGTAGACCGAGCCGCCGGGCGAGTTGATGTACAGGAAGATGTCCTTGTCCGGGTCTTCCGCGGCAAGCACCAGCAGCTGGCCGCAGATCTGGTTCGCGATCTTGTCGTCCACCTCGCTGCCGAGGAAGATGATCCGTTCCCGCAGCAACCGGTTGTAGATCAGGTCGTCGAACCCACCCATGCTCGGGTCGGCCGTACGGCTCGACGGCGCGTGCGACGCGGCTGGCACGGCCGGGATGTGAAGCTCTGACATGGCAGCCCTTCGCCAAAAAGTTGTCGAATCATCCGGTGCCTCGATGGCACCGGTACGTGTACTGCCGACCCTAGCCGCTGACAGCCGTACCGGCCCGTGGCGCGGGGCGCTGTTCGCTCTCAGCGCATCAGTGGACGAAGCTGGTTACAGGGGCTACTCAGCCGGATCCGTAGGCTCCGCCGCATCGTCGTCAGGCGACTGCCGCAGCGCCGAAAGGTCCACCTGGTTGCCGGCCGAGTCGGTCACCGTGGCGCGCTCCACGACGATCGCCAGTGCTTTGCCACGACGTACGTCGGCGACGATCGCCCGCAACTGGCCACTGCGCTGCAACTGCTCCGCGTACTCCTGCGGCGCCACCCCGGCCTGCTGCGCCCGGGTCAGCACCTCCTGGGTCAGCTCGGAGTCGTCCACCCCGACCTCTTCGGCATCGGCGATCGCGTCCAGCAGGATCTGGGTACGCACCGCGTCTGACGCCGTCGTGGTCAACTCGGTGGTGAAGTCCTCCTCCGACTTGTCGTCCTCGGCAAGGTAATCGTCCAGGCTGGACCCGATCCGCTCCAGCTGATCGGACATCGCCTGCCGTCGATAGTCGACCTCCTCGGCAACGACGCCCTCCGGGACCGGCACCTCCGTGGCGGCCAGCAGTGCTTCCAGGACCTTGTCGCGGGCCTGGTACGCCTGCTGCATCTGCTTCATCCGCTCCACCCGGCCGCGTACGTCGTCGCGCAGCTCGTCCAGGGTGTCGAACTCGCTGGCCAGCTGGGCGAAGTCGTCGTCCAACGGAGGCAGCTCGCGCTCCCGTACGGACTTCACGACCACCTCGACGTCGGCGTCCTGGCCGGCGTAGTCGCCGCCGACGAGCTGCGTGGTGAAGGTCCTGGTCTCCCCCGCCGACATCCCGACGAGGGCCTCGTCCAGCCCGTCGAGCAGCTTCTTCGAACCCACCTCATGGGAGATCCCGCTCGCGGAGCCGCCCGGCACCTCCTCGCCGCCGACAGTGGCCGCAAGGTCGATCTGGACGAAGTCACCGTCCTCGGCGGACCGCTCCACGCCCTTCAACGTCGCGAACCGCTCCCGCAGGCTGGTCACCTGCTCGTCTACCTCGTCCTCGTTGACCTCAAGCTCATCGACGCTCACTTCGAGCCCCGCCAGGTCAGGCAGCTCCACCTCTGGGCGTACGTCCACCTCGGCGGTGAACTCGAACAGGTCACCCTCGTCGAGCTTGGTGATCTCCACATTGGGTGCCCCGAGCACCTTCACTTCGTGCTCGCGTACCGCCGCCAGGTAGTGCTCCGGGATCGCCTCCCGCGCGGCCTCCTCCAGCACGGCCGGTCGCCCGATCCGCTGGTCGATCAACCTGGTCGGCACCTTGCCCGGCCGGAACCCAGGGATCCGCACCTGCTCGCTGATGGTCTTGTATGCCTTCCGAACGCTCGGCTCAAGATCAGCGAAGGGCACCTCGACCGACAGCCGGACCCTGGTCGGGCTCAACGTCTCCACGGTGCTCTTCACGGCGTACTCCTCAATCGATGTGGGGTTGATCAGTGGCCACAATGGGCCCCCGATCCGTGATCGGCCAGCCTCGGGAGAGCGAACTCGCTCGCTCTCCCGAGGACCCTTGTCGGGGTGGCGGGATTTGAACCCACGGCCCCTCGCTCCCAAAGCGAGTGCGCTACCAAGCTGCGCCACACCCCGGGCGCTGCAAGTCTAAGCGGTCCACGTCAAGCCGTGGCAGCCGGTGCTGGGCACCTGGAAAACGTTAGCTACCCTAGAT
>JBOGDK010000334.1:0-5549 GCA_050701795.1 Micromonosporaceae bacterium | reverse complement strand
GGCTCACCGTGGACCAGCTGGCGCAGACCATCACGATCTACCCGTCCCTGTCAGGCTCGATCAGCGAAGCCGCCCGCCAGCTGATGCAGCAGGAAGGCGACTGACGCGGCGCCGGACTCAGATCCCGCCAGGGGGCGCCTGAGCCCTCTTTAAGCGTCGAGGGCGAAGACCACGTCATCCACCTCGACGGTACGCAGTTCCTCGGAGTTGGGACGCCGCCCGAGCGTACGGAGCCGCTGTGCCTGCGCCTTGCGGATCTTCTCGAACAGCTTCCGGGCCTCACGGGCGTTACCGAAGTTCGCACCGCGTTCCATCTGGTGGAAGTGCTCGGTGATGGCGGCCATCGTCTCGGGCGTGCAGAGGTAGTCATCGGACTTCGCGATCCGTTCGATGATTTCGACCAGCTCCGCGGGATCGTACGACTCGAACTGGATGCCCTTCGCGAACCGGGACGCCAGACCGGGGTTGGCGTCCAGGAACTCGTCCATCTCCTTGCTGTACCCGGCGACGATCACCACGATCTCGTGCCGGTGGTCCTCCATCAGCTTCACGATGGTGTCGATCGCCTCCTGGCCGAAGTCACCGCCGGAGCCGAACGAACGCGAAAGGGTGTACGCCTCGTCGATGAACAGCACGCCGCCCATCGCCTTCTCGAACACCTCGGAGGTCTTCTCGGCGGTGTGGCCGAGGTACTGACCGACCAGATCCCGGCGTCCGACTTCCTTGAAGCCACCCTTGGCGAGGACGCCGAGCGCGGCGAGCAGGGAGCCGTAGATCCGGGCCACGGTGGTCTTACCGGTGCCGGGTGGCCCGGCGAACACCAGGTGGTTGCTGGTCGCCGTGACGGACAGGCCGGCGCTGCGGCGCCACTCGTTGACCTGGATCTCGTCGATGATCGCCTTGACTTCGTCCTTCACGCCGGGCAGGCCGATCATGCCGTCGAGCTCGCCCATCAGGGCCTCGATCCGGTCTTCGTCCTTCTCGCCCCCGGCGGCCGCGGCTTCGGCTCCCACCAGCGGCTTGCTGCTGGACTCCTGGTCAGCGAGGCCGGTCACCGCGACGGTGGAGCCTTCGGGCAGCTCGACCGGCGGGGTGGCGGTGTTGGTGACGGTGCAGTCTTCCACCGTGCCCTGGGTGCCCGGACCGAACCAGATCCCCACACCCTGGGTGTCGTGGACCCAGCAACGGCGGATCGTCGGGTTGCTGGAGTGCGCCACCCCGATGCCGACCCCGCCGGTCTGCGATATGTCGCAGCCCTCGATGGTGGGCTTGCCGTACTGGTAGACGTAGATCCCGCGGTAGCCACAGGAGTTGATGGTGGTGCTGGTGATCACGGGGTCGGCGCCCATCCGGACGATGATCCCGTCCTCGGCGACGTTGGTGATCTCGCACGCCTCGACGGTGCCGGTGGCGTCTTCGATCACCAGGCCGTACCGACCGGAGATCTTCGACTTGACGATCTGGAACTCTGCCTGGTCCCGGATGTTCACGCCCGCGTCGAGGTTGGACGACAGCTCGCACTCGTCGATGCGAAGCTTGCCGGTGCGTACTTCGACGACGTGGCCGTCGTTGCCCTTGAGGGTCAGCTGGTGCAGCCCGACCGAGCCGCCGCTGACACTGACCACCGGCTCGTACGGCGAGGTCGCCTTGAGTACGACGGTGTTCGCACCGCCGGTGGCGAAGAGCGTCAAGCGCCGGTTGATCAGGCTCAACGACTCTTTGTACTCGCCGGGCCCCACGGAGATGACAGCGTCATCCGGGGCCGCCTCAATCGCTTCGCGGATCGTCGGGAACGCGCCGTGCTCAACCGACGAGACCTTTAGAGTGCGCGCCATCGCTCCGTCAGGGGGGTAGGTGGTCAGGGTTCATCAGACAGTATCGCGGCGTAGCGCAATGGGCCGCACCGGTGTGTGACGAATCAGCCTTTGATCTCACTCAGTCCTTGATCTGGCACAGTGCCGCGCCGGACGTGACCACGTCACCGACCGCCGCGGCCAACCCGGTGACCGTGCCGGTCTTGTGGGCGGTGAGGGGCTGTTCCATCTTCATCGCCTCCAGGACGACCACCAGGTCACCGGCGTTGATCTCCTGGCCCTCCGTGACGGCGATCTTCACGATGGTGCCCTGCATCGGGCTGGTGAGTGTGTCACCGCTCGCCGCTGCGGCCGCGCCGCTGCGACCCCGGCGTTTCGGGGCGCTGCGTTCCCCGCCACCGGTGCCGCCGAACCCCGCGGGCAGCGACACCTCGATCCGCTTCCCGTTCACCTCGACCACCACGGTCTCCCGGTCGGCGGCCTGGGTGGCGAGGCCGGCGCCTGCGACGAACGGTGGGATGTCGTGCTGCCATTCGGTCTCGATCCACCGGGTGTGCACCCGGAACGGCTCGTCCGGCTTGGCCGGCGCGAACGCCGGGTCCCGGACAATCGCGCGGTGGAACGGCAGCGCCGTGGCCATCCCGTCGGCCACCATCTCGTCCAGCGCGCGGCGGGAACGCTCCACGGCCTGCTGCCGGTCCTCGCCGGTGACGATCAGCTTGGCCAGCAGCGAGTCGAAGTTACCGCCGATCACGGAGCCGGACTCGACGCCGGCGTCCACCCGTACCCCCGGACCTGAGGGAGGGGTGAAGACGGTGACCGTCCCAGGGGCCGGGAGGAAACCGCGGCCCGGGTCCTCGCCGTTGATCCGGAACTCGAACGAGTGGCCCCGCGGCGCCGGGTCCTCGGTGAACCGCAGCTTCTCCCCGGCGGCGATCCGGAACTGCTCGCGTACCAGGTCGATCCCGGTGGTCTCCTCGGTGACCGGATGCTCCACCTGCAACCTGGTGTTGACCTCGAGAAACGAGATCGTGCCGTCGTTCCCGACCAGGAACTCCACGGTGCCGGCACCGTGGTAACCGGCCTGCCGGCAGATCGCCTTGGCGGACTCGTGGATGGTGCGGCGCTGCTCGTCGGAAAGGAACGGCGCGGGTGCCTCTTCCACCAGCTTCTGGTGTCGCCGTTGCAGGGAGCAGTCCCGGGTGCCGACCACGACCACGTTGCCGTAGGTGTCGGCGAGCACCTGCGCCTCGACGTGCCGGGGGCGGTCCAGGTAGCGCTCCACGAAGCACTCGCCGCGGCCGAAGGCCGCCACCGCCTCCCGGGTCGCCGACTCGAACATGCTCGGGATCTCCTCGGCGGTACGGGCCACCTTCAGGCCCCGCCCGCCACCGCCGAACGCCGCCTTGATCGCGATCGGCAGGCCGTGCTGCTCGGCGAACGCGAGCACCTCGTCGGGGCCGGCGACCGGGTCGGGGGTGCCGGCGACCAGTGGCGCGCCCGCGTCGGCGGCGATGTGCCGGGCGGTCACCTTGTCCCCGAGGTCCCGGATCGCCTGCGGGGTGGGCCCGATCCAGGTCAGGCCGGCGGCGATCACCGCCTCGGCGAACTCGGCGTTCTCGGCCAGGAACCCGTACCCGGGGTGTACGGCGTCCGCCCCGGCCCGGTGCGCCACGTCGATCAGCTTGTCGATCCGCAGGTACGTCTCCGCCGCGGTGTCGCCGGAGAGCGCGTACGCCTCGTCGGCGAGCCGGGCGTGCGGTGCGTCCCGGTCGGAGTCGGCGTACACGGCGATACTGCCCAGGCCGGCGTCCCGGCAGGCGCGGATGACACGTACCGCGATCTCGCCACGGTTCGCGATGAGGACGTTGCGCACGTCTGGTGCCACCTCCTGGGTCGGCGCCCACCTCCTGGGTCGGCTGCCAGGAGTTTATGACGGGGCCGGGGTGCCCTCGCCGGCCGCGCGCCGTGATGTGGCCAACCCGCGTCCGCTGTCGGTCAGAGGCGGCGGGCCATGGTGACGCCGTCGGAGATCGACAGCATCACCAGCTCCACGCGGTCGTCGCTTGCGGCGTGGTCGTTGAACGCACGGATCGCGTCTGTCGTCGCCTCGCCGGGAGCCGGGTCCACCACGCGTCCGCTCCAGAGCGTGTTGTCGACCAGGATCACGCCGCCGGGACGCATCCGGGGTACCAGCTCGTCCCAGTAGCTGACGTACCCCTCTTTGTCCGCGTCGATGAACGCGAGGTCCAGGTACGGATCGGGCGGCAGTCCGCGAAGCGTCTCGATCGCCGGGGCGATCCGCAGCTCGATCCGGTCGGCCACCCCGGCCCGCTTCCAGTACCGGCGCCCGATCGACGTCCACTCCTCGCTGACATCGCAACACAGCAGCCGGCCGCCCTCGGCAAGCCCCCGGGCGATCGCCAGGGACGAGTAGCCGGTGAACGTCCCGACTTCCACCGCGTGGCGTACCCCCACGAGCTTGGTGATCAGTGTCAGGAAGCCGGCCTGGTCCGACGAGATCTGCATCGTCGACTGGGCGGGCAACCGGCTGTAGGTCTCGTCGATCAGGTCACGAGCGATCTCGTCGATCGGCATGCTGTGCTCGACCACGTACCGTTTCAGCTCCGGCGTCATGGAGAAGTCCCTGCCGACCATCGTCAAGCTCCCGTCGTCGGTGCCGACCACAGGTCGGTGATCGTGTAGCCGAACTGGCGCAACAGCCCACGTAGCAGGGGCAGGGACAACCCGATCACGGTGCCCGGGTCGCCGTCCACCCCGTCGATGAACGCGCCGCCGAGGCCGTCGATGGTGAAACCGCCGGCCACCCGGAGCGGCTCACCGGTCGCCACGTACGCCGCGATCTCGTCGTCGGTGATCTCCGCGAACCGTACGAGGGTGTCCGCCATGTCGGCGGCGGTGCGCCCGGATCCGGTGTCGATCAGACAGTGCCCGGTGTGCAGCACCCCGGTACGTCCCCGCATCCGCTTCCAGCGGGACACCGCGTCCTCGGTGTCGACGGGTTTGCCGTACACCTCGCCGTCGAACTCCAGCACCGAGTCGCAGCCCAGCACCAGCGGGCCGGCCGTGACCCGGGTGGCCACCGCGGCGGCCTTCCACTCCGCCAGCCGCAGGCTGAGCTTTCCGGCGCTGGATTCGGTCACGGTCGACTCATCGACGCCGCTGACGACCACCTCGGGTTCGATACCTGCGGAGCGCAGGGTGCGGAGCCGGGCCGGGCTCGCGGAGGCGAGGACCAGGCGAGGGGGCTGTGGAGCGGGCATGAGACATGTCTACCTCAGCCGCCGGAGCGCTCGACCTCCGACTCGCCGTCGCATCCGGTCCGGCCGCCGGGGCTTGGAGCCCCGATGTGGCACAACGTTTCGCTGATCATAACGCTCAAGACGCAACATACCGCTGCGACGACGCATGGTTGGGCAATGGTCAGCAGGCACCCGTGGGACCTACCGTTCAGCTCACGTCCCCGGTGCACCGGGGACAGCGCCCCCGATCCCGGTGCGGTGTGCCGTGTCCCGGACGCCCGTACCACCCTCGTAGCGTCAGGAGCGTTCGATGCAGTCAGACGACACGCGCCAGCAGCGGCACTACCTGATGTGCCGTCCCAGCCACTTCGCCGTGGAGTACGCGATCAACCCGTGGATGGATCCGGCGGTGCCAGTCGACACCGCACTGGCGGTGCGCCAGTGGTCGGCGCTGGCCGAGGCGTACCAGCGG
>JBOGDK010000333.1:0-5602 GCA_050701795.1 Micromonosporaceae bacterium | reverse complement strand
ACAGGGCCTGGGTGTAGACGCCGGTGTACATCCGGTCGCCCACGGTGACCCAGGACTTCGGCTCGCCGGGCATCACCAGGCGAGACTGTTCGCCGGAGGCGAGGTGGTGGATCTGGGCGCCACCCTTACCCGACACGTAGACCCGCTCACCGTCGGCGAGCAGCGTCATCGGTTGCTCGGGGGCCGCCCGGAAGCCGCGCTCAACGAGGTTGCGGTACTCCATCTCGCCGGTCGACTTGTGGTACACGAACGCCGCACCGAAGTCCTGCAGCCCGTACACCTCGTCGCCGTGCACCAGGATCCGCTGGGTGCCGGCCTCCGGGTACGGCACGCCGAGCACCTCCACGGTGTCCGTGGACATGGTGTATCGGTAGACGGTGCCGGTGGGGCGGCCCGCGAAGTACACGTGGTCTCCGTCGAGCGCCACGCTCGTCACGTACTTCTCCCCCGGCGCGGTCGCCTTGGCGATGTGGTACTTCGTCGGGTCGGACTTGTCCATGACGAGAAGCTCGGCGGCGGACGAGATGCCCATCGCGATGTGGCTGTCGTCCAGGTCCATCGACGCCACGAAGTCCCTTGTGGCCAGCTCGGGCGGCAGGATCTCCCGCTTCGCGCCGGACGCGCGGTCGATCGCGACGAGGTGGGCGTGCGAACCGACCCCCGCGTACACGGTGGAGTCGTCCGCGGCGATGCTGCGCACGTACTGCTCCCCCGCGCTCGCTACGCCGAGGTCACGGGTGTCGCCGGTGGCGGGGTCGTACTCGACGACCCGGCCGCTCTCGGAGAACCCGATGTAGACCTTGCCGTCCGGCGCGGCGTCGATGTTCCAGATGAAGTGGTCGGGGAACGAGGCGACCTTCGTGGCGGTACCGGTGAGCGTGTCGACCCGGTAGAGGTCGGAGGGGATGTGCGTGCCGACGTACAGGTCGGTACCGACCGTCGTGGTCGCCCATGCCCCGATGCCGGTCGGGATGTCGATGTGGCTGGTGACCTTGTCGGCGGCCAGGTCGTACGCGCCGACCACGTTCGGCGAGAGCCCCCGGGTGACCGCGTACAGCGTGTCGCCGACGAACTCGCCGTTACCGAACGCCGAGGTCACGCTCGCCGGGCCGAGGTCGGTGACTGTGCCCTCAGGTGGCTGCGCAGCCTCGGCACCGGCCGGTCGGGACCCGACCGAAACCGAGGCCGCGGCCAGAAGCGCGACGACGGCGAGGAACGGACGAACAGATCCGACCACGGGGCACCTCCGTTGCAGAACACGGCGCGAACCGGTCGGGGCCGGGGATCCACTCCGAGGTCCCGACACCATGACGATTTCGGTCCTAGCCGAAACTAGCGGAGGTGGACCTGAAGGTCAATAGAGAGCGACATCGATCCGGGGTCCACTGCTCGGCGCCTGCCCGTCACGCCGGAGCCGGCAGCCCGAGTGTGGCCAGGATCTCCAGCACCCGGGCCTGCTCGGCGGGGTCGAGGTCCGGGCGGTACGGGTCGTGGGCGTACCACGCAGGAATCCGGCCCTCGGCAGCCGCGATCCACAGCATCCGCTGGATGTAACCCTCGTACGGGGGCCGGAAGGTCACCGCCGCGAGCGCGTCCAACCGTTCGGAGGCGACCACGAAATCGGCGTACCGCCGCTGCGTGAAGGCCGACACCACCGCCGCCGTGACCGGCACCGCAGCGGCCGCGAGCCCGACCAGCGCGGACTGCGCGCCCCACATGAGCGACGGCCCGAACATCCGGTCCTCACCGGTGATCGCCAGCCGCCCTGCCTCACGGGCCGCGGCGAGGCCGGCCTGACACGCGATCGCGTCGTACAACCGGGCGATCTTGAACCCGGCCACGCCGGGGTGTTCCAGCAGCCTGCGCAACGTGGCCTGCGGGTACGGCGCGGTGTAGAGGTCGAAGCCGAGCAGCGGGACACCCGCCGCCCGCCACAGTGCGTCATGGAAGCCGACCGGATCGTCCGCGGTCGGAAACACCAGGAGCGCGTCGGCGCCGGCGGCAGCCGCGTCCCGCGCCGCCTCGACCACCGCAGCCGGCCCGCCGCCGCCCACCCCGACGACCACCGGAACTCCCAGACGGGCGGCCCGGCGTACCACCGCCCGCCGGGTCTGCGGCACCAGGTATGGTCCCCGCCCGGTGTGGACACAGACCGCCAGCGCACCAGCCCCGTCTGCCACCAGGCCCTGCATGTAGCCGTCCAGCACCTCTGCGTCCCCCCGGCCAGTGGGGTCCATCGGGGTCGCGGCCGCCGCCACCAGCCGGCCCCGCAGCCGTACGGCGAGCTCGGCCGCCCGAGGATCGATCATCACGGTGCCGAGCCTAAGCGGCGCCGGGGCGGCTCGGGTTCAGCGGTCCAGGGTCGGCAGTACCCGGGCGAGCGCCGCCACCACGTCCGCAGCCTCCTCCGGGGCGGCCATCAGCATCGGCTGCCGCAACCACACCACCTCGGCCGCGGCCCGGACCGTGGCCGGTGCGTCGTGCACCACGGCATTCGCGGCGGTCACCGCCGGCAGGGTGCCGAGCGGCGGGTAACCGGCGTCCACCGGGACGCCTTCGGCCGCCATCGCCGCCACCAGCCGGTCCCGAGCCGACGGCGACAGCGGCTCCGCCAGCCGCAGCATCAGCAGATGCCGGGAGTCCCGGGTGGTGCCGGGCGGCCACGGAACCGGCGAGACCCCGAGACCGGATTCGGCGAGCAGGTCGGCGAGTCGGGCGCAGAACGCCTCCCGGCGGTCGATCTCGGTGTCCAACCGCTCAAGCCATGGCAGCAGGATCGCCGCCTGCAGCTCGGTGAGCCGCAGGTTCCAGCCGACCTCCGGGTGCTCGTACCAGGCCCCGTCGAGCCGCCGCCCGACGTTCGCCGTGGACCAGGCCCGGGCGTACGTCCCGTGGTCCCGGAACACCACGACGCCGCCCTCGCCGGCGGTCATCGCCTTGCTGGACTGGAAACTGAACATGCCGGCGTCACCGAAACCGCCGACCGGGTGGTCCCGGTAGCGAGCGCCGTGCGCCTGGGCGCAGTCCTCCACCACCGCGAGGCCGTGTCGCGCCGCCACCGCCAGCAGCGGCGCCATGTCCGCCGGACTCCCGGCCAGATGTACCGGCATCACCGCGACGGCACGGGGACCAGCCGCGGCCGCTACCGCGTCCGGGTCCAGGTGCAGGTGCCCGGCATCCACATCCACGATCGCCGGAGTAGCGCCGGTGAGCAGGACCGAGGTGGCACAGGCCACGAAGGTGTACGAAGGAATGATCACCTCGTCGCCCGGCTGGACCCCGAGCGCACGCAGTGCCGCGAACAGCGCCAGGGTGCCGTTGCTCACCGCGACCCCGTGGCCGACCCCGGCGTCCGCCGCGAACCGGGCGGCCAGCTCAGTGGCGTACCGGCCCTCGGTGGCGCCCCAGCGTCCACTCTTGACCACCTCGGCGAGCAGCCGGCGCTGCGCCGCGTCCAGCGGAGGTGGCCAGCTCGGCCAGGGTCGGGTACGCACCGGCGTACCGCCGTCCAGCGCGAGCGTCATGCCTCGTCCCGTCGGTCGTGGTCGTGAGGGAGATCGAACAGCCGCGCCGCGTTACGCCACAGCACCAGCTCGCGCTCCCGCTCGTCCAGCCCGGCGTCGGCGACCACACCGAGCGCCACCACCGGGTCGATCAGCGTGGCGTCGGTGCCGAACATCAGCTGGGTCGCCGGCACCCGGTCCAGCGCGTACCGCAGCTTCCCGCGGTCGGTGATCGAGCCGCACGGCTGCAGGTAGAGGCGGTCACACCGCCGCGCGGCCGCGACGCCGTCCTGCCACGCCGGCCCGCCCATGTGTCCCGCGATCACCCGCAGCTCGGGCTCGGCCTCGAGAAC
Source organism: Micromonosporaceae bacterium (assembly GCA_050701795.1). Classification (GTDB taxonomy): domain Bacteria; phylum Actinomycetota; class Actinomycetes; order Mycobacteriales; family Micromonosporaceae; genus WHSM01. Next base: position 1,746 of record JBOGDK010000333.1, on the reverse strand, counting down.
GTCCACCAGCGCGTGCACGTCCGGGGCCCAGGTGTGCACCAATGCGGGCACCCCGGCCGCGGCGACCAGCCGGAGCGCGTCCCGCATCGCGGACGAGGACAACTCGCGCGCCGGGTAATGGGTGTGGATCTTCACCCCCATGAAACGCCTGCCGGGCAGGTAGTGTGCCAGGTCCCGCTCGGCGGCCTCCAGATCGGTGGGGTTGACCACCACGTACCCGAACAGTCGCGGGGAGAGCGGCAAGATCTCGGCCAGCCACCGGTTCCCCGCGACCGCGTCGTAGGTGACCGCCTCGGACGCCGACACGATCGCGGCGTCGATGCCGTACCGGTCCATGAGCGCCAGGTTCAGCGCCGGATCTCCCACATCCATCGAGAAGAACCACGGTCCGGCGTGGGCGTGCACGTCGATGATCACGGCTCCCCCAACCAGCCGGCCGCGGTCTGCGCGCTCGCCTGGTGCCAGTCCGCGTCGGGCAGGTCCGCCAACCGCAGCCGCAGCGCCGACGGGGTCACGTCGTGGAGCGGCAGCCGCGACCCGTACGCCAGGTGCGCCGCGCCCACCTCGCCGACCACCCGCTCGATCGAGTCTGGAGCGTTGAGCAGCCGGGTGGACGCGACGAAGCCGGGCTCCTCGCGGGCCAGCAGCACGAAGTCCCCGACGTGGTACGCGTGCACGTCGAGAAAGCACACCGAGGCGCCGCGACCGGCGAACGGCCGCCAGCACCGCCGTACGTCCCCATCGGTGAGCACCGTCAGCCCTGAGCCTGCCGCCAGCTCCGCGACGTGGCGCAGCGCCGGGAAGTCCGGCTCGATGAGCTGCGCGACGCAGAACAGCCGCAGCGGCCGGACCCCGGCCGCGACCAGTCGCTCGATCTCCGGCTCAGCGCCGAGCGGGTCGCGCAGGTCCACGGTGCCGACCGGCACCAGCCGCGGGTCGCCCGCGGTCGCCGCCAGCACCTCGTCGTTGCCGGTACGCGGATCGAACAGGCCGCCCCGCAGCGGGCACACCAGGGCACGGTCGACGCCGTGGGCGTCCAGCAGCGCCCTCACCGCTGGCAGCCCGGCGTCCAGGTCGTGCCGGTCCGGCACCCGGCCGAACAGCACGTCCACGTCCACGCCGATCCGCTCCCGGCCCTTGGGGGTCGGCGGCGTCAAGCCGGTCACCGCTGCCCCGACTGGGCCGCGTGCACCGCTGTAACCGCCTGGGCGATCGCGTCGACATGGGCCTCGGTGTACTGCTCGTTCCAGTCGAGCACCAGCAAGGTTGAGTCGATTCGTGGCCAACCCTTGTCCGCGAACAGCCGGATCCGCCGGGCCAGCTCGAGATCCTCGGTCACCACCAGGCCGCCGTCGCCGCAGGTGATGTGCTTCCACTGCTGCAGGCTGAAGCAGCTGGCCGCGCCGGCGGTGCCGGCCAGGCGACCGTCCGGATAACGCGCCAGCCACGCCTGGGCGCAATCCTCCAGGAGCGGTACGCCGCGCCGCTCCGCGAGCTCGCGCAGCTCCACCGGAGCCGGAGCCGGAGCCCCAATCAGGTGTACGGCGAGAATGGCCCGGGTACGGCGGGTGATCCGCCGCGCCACCGACACCGGGTCGAGGTTGCCGGTGACCGGGTCCACGTCGGCGAAGACCGGCACCGCGTTGCACGCCAGGATCCGGGGCCACGGTCCCGAAGTCGCTGATAGGCGAGGTGACGATCTCGTCCCCGGGATCGGGCGCGACCGCCGCCACCGCGAGGTGCAGC
>JBOGDK010000332.1:0-5634 GCA_050701795.1 Micromonosporaceae bacterium | reverse complement strand
TGCGCACCGAACTCGACCGCCATCTCACCCGCGACCTCACCGACGTCACCGTGCCCGTCACGCGCCGGACCACCCGGACCCTGGACGGAGTGAACGTCGCACGGGGCACCGCCGAACTTGTGATGTACACGCCCGAGTTCGGACCGACGACCAAGACCAACCAGTGGGGGTACGAGGTCACCGTCGTCGCCGACAAGGTGGTCTCCGTCGGCGGGAACAACTCGCCGATCCCGAAAGACGGGTACGTCCTCAGTGTCCACTCGGCCGGCGACGGCGACTGGCTACGCCACGGCGCCCTGGTCGGGTCGACGGTGGCGGTCGCGGACGGCACCGTCACCATCACCACGAAGGCCGGGACCTACCTCGTACCGAACCTCGCGACCTATGCCCGCGGCGTCGTGCAGCCGTACGTCGACCGCGCGATCCGCGAGAACGACAACTGGCTCGGCGGCCGGGACGAGGCCGGCCCCTACTCGACACTGCCCGCCTACGGCGAGTACGCCCTGGAACGGATGACCGACGGAGACCTCGATACCTTCTACTGGACGGCTGGTGGGCCCAAGGCCGGCGACTACGTCGGCGTCGACCTCGGCGAAACCCGCACGGTGACGAGCATCGAGGTTCACATGGCCTCGACCTCGGGGCCGGCGCCACGGCCGTCCGACTACCTGCGCCACGGCGTGCTCCAGGTGTCGACCGACGGCAGTCGATGGACGAATGTGGGCGAGTTCCGCGACCAGCCGGACATCACCGTGACGCTCGACAGCCCGCTACAGGCGCGGTTCGTACGACTACAGGCGCTGACCACCCAGGCCGGCTGGGTGCAGGTACGAGAATTCACCACCCGCTAGGGTCAGACGTTCCCGGGACGGGGCCGCCGGCCACGGCCGAGTCGGCTACGTACGGCGCGGCGGGATATCGGGCCGAGATCTTCGATCAACTCGACCATTGCGCCGAGCTGATCGAGGGCGGCCAGGGCCTTGGCGGCTCCGTCGGTGTCCACCGCCTCGTACAACTCCATGCCGATGAAGCCAACCGAGATGGCGCGCGCCAGACCAGGTACGTCCAGCGCGTCCGCGATCGGGGAATCGGCCAGCACCCTGGTCAGGACGCGTTCGATCTCCGTGATCCAGAGCCGAAGCGAGACGCCGCTGGCGGTGGCGAGATGTGGGTCGCCCTGAGCACCGGCCAGCAACTGCGCCAGTACGGCGACGTGGCCGAGCTGCTGCTCCTCGGCGTGCAGGGCCCGGCCGACCTCGAGCAACTCGCGCAGCGTGGTGACCTCGTCGAACCGGCCCCGGTAGTGGGTCAGCCGCTCCCGGGTGGCCTGTTCACAGGCAGCGCTCACCAGCTCGTGCACGCTGCCGAAGTGGTAGAAGATCAGCGCCTGGTTGGCGCCGGCCGCGGTGGCGATGACACGAGCTGACGTGCCGGCGATGCCATGGGTGCGCAACGCGGCGATCGCGCCGGCCATCAGGCGTTGCCGGGTGTCCCCGGCCGTCAGACGCCGTCGGGTGTCCGCCATGGCTGTGTCGCCACCTCTCCGCTCGCGGGTCTAACGGGGGGCGTGCTCCCGTCCCCGCCCCGGTGCCGTGACGGTACGGGGGCCAGCGCCGAGCCCGTCGGCGAAGAGTCTGACAAACCGGTCCAGCAGCGGCAGTCGCAGCAGCCAGCCGGCGTACGCCCACCACAGGTTCGCGTGCTCCATCGCCCGCGCCACCGCCGCGACCCCGTCGACGACGTAACCGGCGTGACGGTACCGGGCTCGGCGCAGCTGACCCGGCGCCGGGCGTACCACCAGGTCCGTCGGGTTGTGGGACGCGAGCCAGACCCGGGTCGACTCGCACAGCTGACACTCCCGCGCCAGGTACAGCTCGGCGCCTCCGCGACGGTATGGCCGCCAGCGCGGCCACCAGAGCCGTACCCGCGTTCGGTACGCCAGCCAGGCGGCGCCGTACTGTGCGGTCAACTGCTGATGTTCGTGTGGCCCGGCGACGAAGCCGCCGAACGCCGCCGCCGCGAGCGCGGTCGCCGCCACCGCCCAACTCCGGGTCGCGCCCGCCACCACCAGCAACAGCAGTACGCCGGAGAGCTGCATCGGGTTGGCGAGGTATGCGTACGGTCCGGTGGTGACCAGCCGCCGCGGCGGATCCCACGGGTACGGCGTGCCGCCGCCGCGCTCCACGAACTCACGTACCGCCAGCACTCCCGGCACCGACACCAGTGCCGCGACCTGCATCAGCAGTGAGAGCTGCCAGCGCGGGGCACCCACCAGGTGGGTCCAGGAACCGTCGCCGGCCGCGATCGCGACCGCCGGCAGCAACCACAGGGTGAGGCCGGCGAAGGTCACCAGTTGCAGTGCGGTACGCGCCACCAGATGATCGCCGTCGGCGACCCACCGGCCGAGCAGGATCGCCGGCAGCGCCACGGCCGCCAACCCGATCAGCTCACCCAGCCACCAGTCCGGACCCAGCCGTAGCACCGGATGCAGCACAGGCATGGTGACCAGATCCAGCCACAGCAGCCCGGTCAGTGCCACCGGCACCGGTAGCCAGCGCCGCACCAACACCGGCAGCGGTCCCCATAGCAGCGCCCACCCCAGCCACAGGTCCACCGGCATGCCGCGGAACGTCCCGTCGAGCGCCGCCCACGCGTGCCAGCCCAGGTGCTGTCCGAGTACGTCCAGCCCGGAGATGCCGACCGCCGCGGCGACCAGGGCCAGCAGCGCCGCCCCCAGCTCACGCCGCCGTGCCCCCGACGTGGTGCCGGCCGATCCGGGGGCCAGCCGTGCCGCGGCCGCCACGGCCGCGATCGGCAGGGCGAGCGCCAGGTAGCGGATCAGCATCAGCCGGGTCATCAGTGGTGCGGCCTTCCAGCCGTGTCACCGGTCGGTGCGACCAGGCCGTCCAACAGGTAACCCGCGCCTTCGTACGCGTAGCCGGTCTCGATCGGCCCGAAGTACCAGGACGGGTCGAGCCCGCGTACGAACCGGAACGTCAGGACGATCCGGGTGCCGCCGTCTCCATTGGCGTGCCAGGTCAGGTCGGCCGATCGCCAGTGCAGCCACCGGCCCGTGATCGAGGTGTCCCGTACCACCCGGAACCGGGCGTACCCCTTCCGGCGCGCGGTCACCTCCGTCACCGTCTCGCCGCCCGGACCGTGCGAGCCGCCCTGGTACCCGAACCGCCACCGGCTACCCACGTCCAACCCGTCGCCGCTGACCTCGTACGGCAACGGCATACCGGCGGTACGCAGCAGCAGTGAACGGGGCGGACCGAGCCGTGGACCGGCCTCGACCCGTTCCGCGACGGCGGCGGGAGACAGGTCCACCTCGCGTACCACGGTGACCGCCTGCTCCGGTGCGACCCGCCAGCCTGGGATCACACCTTCCATACTCGCGACCACCAGCAGACCTAGCACCGCGTACGACCCACGACGGCTGGAGCGGTCCGCCAGACGAATGATGGCGACAACGCCGTGGCCCACGCCGTACACCAGGGGCGCCGCCATCAGGACGCAGATTGCGCCCTCATGCAGGTAGACAGCGGCCAGGAGCAGGCTGATGGTGATCGCCTTGAAGGTCAGGCCGTGCGTCGTACGGGTGGGGCTGAGTGCGGTCGCCACCGCCAACAGACCCGGCAGGCCGACGAAGAGCAGGGCGCTGTCGCGGTGCCCGGTCGCGATCGCCAGAAAGAAGCCAGCCACCGCGACACCGGCCACGGCGTACGACAACCCTCGCCGCGCTGCCCGCTCCCGCCTGGGGCCGGGCGGCTCGGAACGCGGCGCCTCAGGGGCGGACGGCGCGGGGTGGGACGGCGCCGAGCCGGGTAACCCGGAATGAGCCCGTTCGGAACGCTGTGACATCGCCACCTCCGATTTTGAGCGGTCGCTCAAGGAGCGTAACGATATTTGAGCGACCACTCAAGACCTCACCGTCAGTCGTAGTAGCGGCGGACGCTGGAGCTGTGCTGCCGCGGAGGTTCAACTCTTCCCGGCGGGACGGCTCAGGCGTACCTCTGACGTCAGCCCTTGCTGGCACAGCGGGGCCCTGGCGACGAGGCAATACGCTGTAGCCCCGGTTGGTCGCGTGCGTGTCGCGGAGGTTGGCGTGTGGGAAAGCGGACTCGCCAAGCTTGCCGACGTCCTTCTCGCGCCACTGCTGAACCGGGAGGCCGGCCGGCCGTACGGGGACCCCGCCAGCAACGCGATGGCCGAGGCGGTCGACGAGGCGGTCTATGCCGCGACCGCTGAACTTGTAGCCGACGAGCAGCGCCGCGCCGCGGTACGCGGGATTCTCCGGGAGTGGCCCGATCAGGTCGACCCCCGCGCCGACCCGGTCTTGCCGGACAGTACGACCGACGCCAGCCAGATCCTGACCGAAGGTGTACGCCGGTGGATCGCCACGGTGGACACTCCGATCAGGGAGGGTGAGTCGCGGGCCCGGCTGGTGTTGTACGGGGTGAACATCGACACGCTGATCCCGGAACTCGACCGGCGGCTCCGGGCCGGGATCGCGCGGCGGGCCCAACCCGGTGGGCCGTTGGCGCTCATCCAGGACCGCCTCGACGCCTCGGCGCATCACCGGGCGGCGATCGAGGGTCTGGAACGGTTGCGCAAGCGGACGTCACCGTCGACACGGTCGGCGTACCTGCCGCAGGTGGAACAGATCGCGCCGCCGGAGCTGCTCGACCGGGAGCCGGAGCTTGCGGAGCTGGCCGCGTTCTGCACCGCGCCTGACCAGGGGCCGTACGGGTGGTGGCGAGCCGGAGCGTGGGCGGGGAAGTCCGCGCTGCTGGCCAGTTTCGTGCTCAACCCTCCACCTCGGGTACACGTCGTGTCGTTCTTCGTCACCGCGCGGTTCGCCGGGCAGAGCGACCGGGTCGCGTTCGCGGACGTGGTGCTGAAGCAGCTTGGTGAGCTGCTGGACCAGCCACTGCCGACCTGCCTGACCGAGGCGACCACGCAGAGCCAGCTGCGGGCGATGCTCGACCAGGCCGCGGGTACGTGTCAGGAACGGGGCGAGCGCCTTGTGCTGCTGGTCGACGGCCTCGACGAGGACCGGGGTGTGACCACGGGTCCGGACGCGCACAGCATCGCCGCGCTGCTGCCGGACCGCCCGGTGGCCGGGATGCGGGTGATCGTCGCCGGGCGTCCCGCTCCGCCGATCCCAGCCGACGTGCCCGACGACCACCCGTTACGGGATCAGGCGATCAACCGGCCGTTGCGACGGTCCCGGTACGCGCAGGTGGTCCGGGGGGATCTGATCCGGGAGGTCGAACGGCTACTCACCGGGTCGCCACTGGAAAAGGACCTGCTCGGCCTGGTCTGCGCCGCCGGTGGCGGCCTGACCGTGGCGGATCTGGCTGAGCTGACGGAGGTTGCCCCCTCGGCGGTCGAGAAGCAACTGACCAGCGCGCCGGGCCGTACCTTCCGGCAGGCGTCGATGCGGTGGGAACCGGGCGTACGGGCGCTCGTCCTGGCGCACGAGGAACTGCAGCGGACAGCCGTCCAGCACCTCGGCGGCACCCCGCTCGACGGCCTCCGGCAACGGCTGTACTCCTGGGCGGACAGCTACCGGGAGCGAGGCTGGCCAGCCGGGACACCGGAGTACCTGCTGCGGGGCTACTTCCGGCT
>JBOGDK010000331.1:0-5662 GCA_050701795.1 Micromonosporaceae bacterium | reverse complement strand
GGGCAGGCGGCCACGCTCACCCTCGTCAACGCGATGATCTGCCTCGACCAGCACCCGGACGCGATGGCACGGCTGCGCGGCGACCTCAGCCTGCTCGGCCCGGCGATCGAGGAGGTCATGCGGTACCGCAACCAGACCACCCGGGTGGCCCGGCACACCCTCAAGGAGGCCGTCGTCGGCGGGTACACCATTCCGGCCGGCCAACCGGTGACGGTGTGGCTGGCCGCGGCCAACCGGGACCGCCGCGTCTTCGAGCAGCCGGAGGTCTTCCGGCTGGACCGCGCACCCAACCCGCACCTGGCGCTGGGGCACGGAATCCACTTCTGCCTCGGCGCCGCGCTCGCCCGGCAGGAGATCGACCTGGCCATGCTCCGGATGCTGGAGCAGACCTCGCAGCTGTCGGTGGACTACGCCGCCAGCCGGATGCTCGACCCACGGCTGATCTTCGGCGCCGGCGAGCTGACCATGACGGCGAAGTGGACGGGCGAGGCGTGATGGAGGAATCGCTCACCGGCCGGCTGCGCCGCCACGCCGACCGCGACCCGGACCGGCCGGCGCTCACCTTCGTCCCGCTGGACCCGGACACACCCCGTACCACGCTGAGCTACGGGCAGCTGGTGCGGCGTTCGTCGGTGCTGGCCGAGGCACTGGCCGAGCGGGCGCGGCCCGGCGAGCGGGCCGTCCTGCTGATGCCGACCGGTCCGGAGTTCGCGGTGGCCTTCCTCGGCTGCCTGGCGGCCGGCGTGATCGCCGTCCCGCTGCCGTTGCCGACGGACGAGGCGTCCCGGCGGAGAGTCGTCGGCGTGCTGCGCGACTGCGAGCCGTCGCTGATCGTCTCCACCTCGCTCGTGCACCAGTTCGCCGCCGCCGCTCCCGAGGAGTTGCGCTGGCTACCCGCGGCCGACCGATGGCTGCTCGCCGACGAGCTGCCGGACACGGTCTGCGCGGCGGAGCCGGTGACGGTCCAGGGCGCGGACATCGCCTTCCTGCAGTACACCTCGGGCTCGACCAGCACGCCACGAGGTGTGCTGGTCTCGCACGGCGCGCTGCTGCACAACGAGGTGGCGATCGGCGATGCCTTCGGGGTACGCCCGGAATCCACAGTGGTCAGCTGGCTGCCACTGCACCACGACATGGGCCTCATCGGCGGTCTGCTGCAGCCGCTGTACGCCGGGGCCTGCGGTGTCGTACTCGACCCGCTGTCATTTCTGCGCCGCCCGGCGTCCTGGCTGGAGACGATCGCGCAGGAGCGGGCGGACATCAGCGGCGGGCCGAACTTCGGCTACGAGATGTGTGTCCGCAAGGTGACCGACGCCGAGTTGGCCGGGCTGGACCTCGCCAGCTGGCGGGTGGCCTTCAACGGCGCGGGCCAGGTGCACCCGCGTACCCTGCGCGCTTTCAGCGAGCGGTTCGCCCCGGCCGGTTTCGTACCGGCGGCGCACACTCCGTGCTACGGCTTGGCCGAGGCGACTCTCCTGGTGGCCAACGCCGAGCCCGGTGCCGGAGGGCGCAGCACCGCGTTCACCCGTACCTCGCTGGAGGCGGGCCGGCCGGAGCCGGACGAGACCGCCGGCCCGGCCACGCTGGAGCTGGTCGGCTACCCGCTACCACGGCATGCGTCCGTCACCGTTGTCGACCCGGAGACCGCGGCGCCGCTACCCGGGGGACGCACCGGCGAGATCGTGGTGGTCGGGCCGAGCAACGGCTCGGGCTACTGGGGGGACGCGGAGGGCAGCGCGGCCGCGTTCGGGCTACGGCTGCCCGACCAGCCGGCACCGGCGGTACGCACCGGCGACCTCGGCTTCATCCACCGCGGTGAGTTGTTCCTGGAGGGCCGGCGCAAGGACCTGATCGTGCACCGCGGGCGCAACATCTACCCGGAGGACCTGGAGGCGGACATCTCCGCCTGCCACCCGGACGTACGGCCCGGCTGCGGCGCGGTGTTCGCGGTGGACGAGGACGGCGACGAGGCGGTCGTAGTCGGCCAGGAGATCCGCGACGGCGTCCCGGCATCGCGGTGGCCGGAGATCGCCGGGAAGATCCGCGAGACCGTCGCGCTGGTGCACGGGGTGACCGCGCGTGCCGTCGCGTTGCTCCCGCCAAAGACGATCACCAAGACCTCCAGCGGCAAGATCCAGCGGCAGGCGGCGCGGAAGCGCTACCTGGCCGGCGAGTTGCCGACGCTGCTGGAGAGCACGACCGGGGCGACCGAGGGCGTGCACGCCCCGAGCCTGGCCAGCCGGCTCGAGGCGTTCCAGGTGGCGGCCAGCCCGGCGGACCGGGCCGAGTTGCTCACCCGGGCGCTCTGCGAACACCTGCGGGATCTGCTCGGGCTGACCGACCTGCCGGCGCCCGGTGAGTCGCTGGCCGGCCTGGGCGTGGACTCACTCGCGGCGACCCAGCTGCAGTACGCGGTCGAGTCGGCGCTCCACGTCACGCTGCCGCCGTCGGTGGCGTTGCGGGCGTCCTCGATCACCGAGCTGGCAACGGCCGTGCTGGCCGCCCCGCCTGCCCTGTCGCCGGCCGGGTCCGGCGAGCCCGCCCCCCAGCTGGCCGGGTCCGGCGAGCCCGCGCCCCAGCTGGCGGCGGGCGGCGAGTACGAGCTGACCGAGGCGCAGCGCGCACTGTGGTTCCTGCACCGGGTGGCCCCGGAGAGCACGGCGTACAACGTAAGCCGCGCTTTCCGGGTGGTCGGAGAGCTGTCCACCGAGGCGCTCGACGCGGCGCTGACCCGGCTGGTGGAGCGGCATCCGAGCTTGCGGCTGTCGATCCGGTCGGTGGCAGGCGCCCCGCAGGCAGTCCTGCGGCCGTGGACGGTACGGGCCGACCAGGTCGACGGCCGGGCCTGGGACGAGCGGCAGCTGACGCGGTGGTACCGCGAGCAGGCCACGACGCCGTTCGACCTGGCCCAGGACCACCTGCTGCGGGCGGCGGTGGTGCGGCGGGCCGGCGACTGGGTGGTCGTGCTGGGGCTACACCACATCGTGTGCGACATCGCCTCGCTCACCGTCCTCATCGCCGAGCTGGCCCGCGACTACGCCCTGTTGACTGACGCGCCACAGACCGGGTCCGCCCCGGTCATCGCCGGCCGGCCCGAAACGCCGCAGCAGCCTGGCATCACGCCGGGGCGCCGGGAGCAGGCCGTACTCGCCGACCGCGGCGCCGAACTGGCCGCGTACTGGCAGCGGCAGCTGGCCGGCGAGCTGCCCGTGCTGGCACTGCCGCCACCCGCCGCGGCCGGGCCGGGCCGGGCCGAGCCGGATCAGGGCGACTCCGGCCCCGACGAGCCGGATCAGGGCGACTCCGGCCGGGACGAGCCGACCGCGGGGGCCATCCAGTTCGACGCGCCGCCAGGCGTGACCGCCGGGCTGACCGGCTTCGCGCGCCGGTCCGGGCTGACCCTGCACAACGTCCTGCTCGCGGCGTACCAGATCCTGTTGCACCGGCTGTCCGGCCAGTCCGACCTGCTGGTCGGCATCCCGACCGCCGGCCGTACGGACCCGCGGCTCGCGGCGTACGTCGGCTACCTGGTCAACGTCGTCCCGGTGCGGTCAGACGGCCCGGCGCACCTGTCGTTCGGCGAGTACGCCCGCCGGACCCAGGAGCGGGTGCTGGACGTGCTGGACCACCAGGACCTGCCGCTGGCGCAGATCACCCGGCTGATCAACCCAGATCGGGACGCGGCGGGTGCCGCGATCTTCCAGGCCATGTTCACCTTCTACGGCTCGGCGCTGCCGGGCGGTGCCGCGGCGGCCGGCGTGGTGGCTGGCGACCCGGCCGGGACCGTGCCGCTGGGCCGCACCGCCACGCTGCACGGCTTCCCGGTGCCCGACTACACCGCGCAGTCCGACATCGGCCTGAACGCCGTCGTCCGGGCCGGAGTGCTCGGCTTCGAGCTGCAGTACGACCGGCAACGGGTGAATCACCCGCAGGCTGACCAGCTCGCCACCACGCTGCGTACCCTGCTGGCCGCGATCGCGGATGACCCGCAGGCACCGGTCGCCCGGCTCCCGTTGCTGAGCGCCGCCGAGACCGAGGCCGCGGTGGCTGCCGGTTTCGGGCCGTCCATCCCACGACCCGGCCATTACGTGGACGCCGTGGAGCAGGCAGTTGACAGCCACCCGGAGGCGGTGGCCGCCGACGACGGCGTGACCACGCTGACGTACGCGGAGCTGGACGAGCGGGCCAACCATGTCGCCGCCCGGCTGCGTGAGCTCGGCGTCGCGGTGGACCGCAACGTCGCGGTGTGCGCGCGGCGGTCCACCGACTACCTGATCGCGCTGCTCGGCATCCACAAGGCCGACGGCTGTTACGTGCCGGTCAGCCCGATCGAGGCGCCGCGCCGGGCCGCCGCCATGCTGGCCGCCACCTCCCCGGCAGCGGTCATCGCCGACAACGCCGGGCAGTGGCTGCTGGACGGGATGCGGGCGGATCCGGAACCGGCGGATACCGTACCCCTGGATCTGGCCGAGCTGGTTGCCGGCCGCACCCGGTTGCGGGTGCCGCGGGTCAGCCCGGACCACGGGGCCAGCACGATCATCCACACCTCCGGGTCGACCGGGCTGCCCAAGGCCGCGGTCTCCACCAACTACGGCGTGACCAACCACATGTGGCAGATGGTCGAACACTTCGGCCTCGGCCCGCAGGACTGCGTCGCGCAGACCGGGCCGGTGTCCTTCGACATCTCCGTCTGGCAGTTCCTGACCCCGCTGATCGTCGGGGGGCAGGTCCGGATAGTGCCGGAGCCGGCCTCGCAGTCCCCGGCCAAACTGCTGGCCGTGGTCGCCGAGGGAGCGGTGACCATGCTGGAGCTGGTGCCCTCGGCGATCGTGGCACTGCTGGACGCCGGAATGGCGGCCACGCCCGGGCGGCTGCGGGTGATGCTGTCCACCGGCGAGGCGCTGACCCCCGAGGTGCTGCGCCGATGGATCGGAGAGCTGCCGGGGATTCCGGTGCACAACACGTACGGGCCGGCCGAATGCACCGACGACGTGACCGGCGGACTGTGTGCGGACGGGCCGGCGGCGCCAGTCACCGCCTCGATCGGCTGGCCGCTGGCCAACACCTCGGTGCACGTACTGGACGAGGAGCTCACCCCGGCCCCGGCGGGGGTGACCGGCATGTTGTACGTCGGCTGGGGCGCGGTCGGCCGCGGCTACCGTGGCGACCCGCGGCGTACCGCCGAGCGGTTCGTCCCCGACCCGTATTCGCCGGTGCCGGGCGGCCGGATGTACCACACCGGCGACCTGGGCCGTCGCGCCGACAGTGGAGCGCTGGACTTCCTCGGCCGGGCGGACAGCCAGACCAAGGTACGGGGCCTGCGGATCGAGGCCGGCGAGGTCGAGGGCGCGCTGCGGCAGTGCCCCGGCGTCACGGCGGCGGCGCTGCGGGTCCACCCGGGGTCGAGCGGCTCGGTGCTGGTCGGCTACGTGGTGCTGGGCGAACCGACCGAACCGGACGGCGGCACCGGAGAGGAGGGCCGGCTACTCAGTCCGGCGGAGGACGAGCGGCTGCGCGCCGCGCTGGCCCAGCACCTGCCGAGGTACATGATCCCGACGCTGCTGGTCGCGCTGCCGCGGCTGCCGCGTTCGAAGAACGGCAAGGTGGACTACAAGGCACTGCGGTACGCCGAGCCAGACCGGGACGGCGCCGAGGACCTGGG
>JBOGDK010000330.1:0-5662 GCA_050701795.1 Micromonosporaceae bacterium | reverse complement strand
CATCCGGGTGTCGGTGGCGGCGATCCTTCTCAGCATCGGGGCAATTGCGGCGGCGCGGGCGTGGCGCTCGCCGTCGGGCAGGGGTCGCCGCTGCTCGCGTACCTGACCGAAGGGGTCGACTTTGCCGCGGCGCGCGATGAACTCAGAAGCCTCGCGGATCAGCCGGAACGCGCGTTCCTCACACTGTTCGCTGGTCTCGCCCCACACCGTGAGCCCGTGGCCGCCGAGCACCACGCCTTCCAGCTCGGGGTGCTCCCGGTAGAGCTTCGCGTGCAGTTTCCCCAGCTCCCAGCCGGGCCGGATCCAGGGGATCCACGCCACCCGACCCTGGTAGCACTCGGCCACCAGGCGTTCCCCGTCAGCGCTGGAGGCCAGCGCGATCACCGCGTCCGGGTGCAGGTGGTCGATGTGCGGGGCGTCCAGCAGCGCGTGCATCGGGGTGTCGATCGACGGTGCCGCGCTGGCCGTACCGAAACCGCAGAAACCGAACTTCTCGACCATCTCGTCCTGGTACGCCTGCCCCCGGTAGCCGGCGTCGAGACCCCGCAACCGGTCCAGCTCCAGTACGGCGAGCCCCGGATACCGCAGGGTGCCGAGGTCACCGCCGGAGCCCTTGACGTACAGCAAAGTGGCCGGCTCCCCGGTGGCCGGGTGTGTCACGTCCGCTTTCGCCGAGGCGTTACCGCCGCCGTAATTGGTGACCGCCGGATCGGCGCCGAGCCGGTTCGCCCGGTCCAGCATCGCCGCCACCTCGTCGGGCGTACCCAGTGGTACGTCGTCCCGTCGCATCGTCCCCCCTCATCCCGTCGCCCCTCGGCGGCGCAACATGTACGTGTTGAGCAGCGCGGAGGCCACCAGCACCGCGCCGAGCGCGAACAACTGGTACTGGCTGCCCTGCGAACCCTCGAACGCGAGCAGGATCCCCGCGTTCAGCCACACCACCAGCAGCGCCGCCACCACGACCCCGCCGACCCGGCCGATCCCGCCCGAGATCGCCACCCCGCCGAGCACCGCGATCGTGATCGCCGGCAACGCCATCCCGTTGCCCACGGTGCCAGCGTCCGGTCGTGCCGAGGCGAACTGCGCCACGGTCACCATCGCGACCACCGCCGAGAGCACCCCGGAGAGCAGGAACGCCCGGAACCGCACCCACGGCACCGGTACGTTCGCGAACCGGGCGGCCACGTCGTTGGTGCCGACCGCGTACACCTTCCGCCCGTACGTGGTGCGGTTCATCAGCAACCACACCAGCACCGCGGTCGGCAGCAGCACCGTGAACACGTGCACCGGGACCGACGGCAGGCCGGCCGGCAGCGCCAGGTGGCTGGTGAGGTCGTTCAGCCCCTGCACCGGCTTGCTGGAGATCGGCGCGTTCCCGTTGCTGACCAGCGCGATCGAGCTGTACGCGTAGTACGTCGCCAACGTCGCGATCAGCGCCGGGAACCGCAGGTACGCCACCAGCGCTCCGTTGATCCCGCCGAGCACCGCACCCACCGCGAGGCAGCCGGCGATCGACAGCGGCACCGACCAGCCCCACTCCCCGACCATGAAGCCGAACGCCATCCCGGCCAGGCTCACCATCGAGCCCACCGACAGGTCGATGCCGCCCCGGCCCGACACGATCACGATCAGCTCGGCCAGCGCCAGAATGCACAGCGGCACCATCGACTCCAACGCCGACGCCAGGTACGGCACGTCGTACGGGGCGACCAGGTAGCCGTTGTAGTCCAGCGCCGTCATCCACGCCAGCAGCACCACCAGCAGCACCCCGAGCAGCGCCACCCGGTCGGTCACGATGAAACTGAGCGCCCGCCGCAGCGCCGACGGCTGGCGTTCCGGGGCCGCCTCGGGTGTGGCCGGGGTCCTGGTCTCCACGGCGCTCATCGCGACCCCCTCCGACGTTCCCGCAGCAGGTCGACGCCGACCGCGACCAGGATGAACACCCCGATGAACAGCGCCGTCAGCTCACTCGCCCAGCCGAGCAGGGTGACGGCGCTGGTGATCGTGCCGACCAGCAGCGCGCCCAGCATGGTGCCGAGTACGGTGCCCCGCCCGCCGATGATGCTGGTGCCTCCGATCACCACCGCGGCGATCACCTCCAGCTCCAACCCGATGCCCGCGTTCTGCTGCACCAGTCCGCCTGAGCCGATCACGACGCATGCGGCAAGCCCGACCAGGAGGCCGGTGAGGACGTACACCCCGACCAGGCGGCGGGTCACCCGGATCCCGGCGAGCCGTGCCGCTACGGCGTCGCCGCCGATGGCGTACAGGTGGCGGCCGGTGGGGGTGTACCGCATCGCCCACCACATCAGTGCCGCCAGCAGCATCGCCAGCCACCAGGCGTTGGGTACCCCGAAACTGCGCCCCGCGGCGCCGCCTCCCAGGAAGCTCAGGGTGTCCGGCACTCCGGTCACCTGCTTCGAGTCGAAGATCCGCAGCGCCACGAACCGGAACACGTTCAAAGTGCCGAAGGTGACGATGATCGGGTGGATCCGGCCGTACGCCACGATCACGCCGTTGACCAGGCCGAGCAGGCCTCCCAGGGCGAGTGCCGCGAGCAGTGCGCCGGGCGCGGCCAGCTCGGTGTCCCGCAGCAGCTTGGCGACCACCACCGCTGCCACCGCGAGCCCGCTGCCCACGGACACGTCGATCCCGGCGGTCACGATCACCGCGGTCATCCCGATCCCGATGATCGCGATCGGCGCCACGCTGAACAGGATGTTCTGCAGGTTGGACGCGGTGAGGAAGGTGTCCGTGCCCGCCGAGAGCAGCAGCCACAGTACGACGATCACGCCGATCAGCGCGATCTCCTGGCCCTCGATCGGCCGCGCGGTGATCCGCCGGGACGCCCGCTCCGCTGTGGTCGTGGGGCTCATGTCGACCCCCCGACGCGATGGCCGTGGCGCGTTGTCGTGCGGTGACTCATCCGGCGCCGACCTCCTCGTCGATCGTGGCCCGGGCGTCGTCCAGCGCGGTGTGCTCTCCGGACTCCCCGGCCGCCGCGGCCAGTACGTCGGCCTGCCCGGCCCCCCGGGTGAACTCCCGTACGGTCCGGCCGTCCCGCAGCACCAGCACCCGGTCGGCGAGTTTGAGCACCTCCGGCAGGTCGGTGGAGATCACCAGGACCGCGCTGCCCTCGTCGGCGAGCCCCAGGACGATGTCGTGGATCTCCTCCTTGGCGCCGACGTCCACGCCCTGGGTGGGCTCCTCCAGCAGCAGGATCTCCGGGCGTTCCACCAGCGAACGGGCCAGCACCACCTTCTGCTGGTTCCCCCCGGACAGTGTTCCGAGCAGCGTCTTCACACCCGGCGCCTTGATCGCGATCCGCTTGATGAACTCCCGGGCGACGGTGCGTTCCCGCCGCCGGTCCACCCAGGACAGCCTGCTCAGCACCTTCAGGTGGCCGACCGAGATGTTGAACCCGATCGACTTCGAGGCGAAGACACCCTGCTGTTTCCGGTTGCCGGGCAGCATCCCGATCCCCGCCCTGGCCGCGTCGGCGGGGCTCGCCAGGGTGACCGGCCGGCCGCCGATCTCGACCTGGCCGGTGTGTGCGGGGTCGATGCCGTACAGGGCGCGGGCCACCGCTCCGGTGCCGGAGCCCACCAGGCCGTACAGCCCGAGGATCTCCCCGGGGCGTACCCCGAAGTCCAGGTCGGCGAAGCTGCCGCCCCGGCCGAGCCCGCGTACCTGGAGGGCGGGATCAGAATCGGGGACCTCGCGTTGCACCTGCCGTTGATCCAGCTTGTGCCCCACCATCAGTTCCGCGATGGCGCGTACGGTCAGGTCGGCGGCGGGTTTCGAGGCGACCACGGCACCGTCCCGCATCACGGTGACCCGGTCGGCGATCAGGGACAGCTCGTCGAGCCGGTGGCTGATGTAGATCACCCCGGTGCCCTGGTCGGTGACCGTACGGATCACCCCGAACAGGGTGTCGATCTCGCGGTCGGTGAGGATCGCCGACGGCTCGTCCAGGATCAGCACCTTCGCCGCGCCAGCGCCGTCCCCACTCTTCTCGCCGCCCGCGCCCCCGGACCCGCCCTCGCGGTACGCGAACGCCTTCGCGATCGACACCAGTTGCTGTTCGGCGACCGGCAGGTCCGCGACCCGTACGTCCGCGATCGCGGGGTCCAGACCGAGCCTGGACAGCAACGCGGTGACCCGGCCGCGTTGCGCCGCCCAGTCCACCGTGCCGCCTCGTCCCCGCAGTTCCCGGCCGATGAAGACGTTCTCGGCCACCGACAGCTCACCGAAGAGCTGTGGCTCCTGGTAGACGGTGGCGATCCCGGCCCCGAGCGCGCGGGTGGTGCTACCGGTGTGCAGCTTCCTCCCGGCCATCTCGATGGCGCCCTGGTCCGGCACCTCGGCTCCGGAAATGATCTTGATCAGGGTGGACTTGCCCGCGCCGTTCTCCCCGATCAGGGCGTGCACCTCGCCGGGACGTAGCTCGAAGTCGACCCCGCGTAACGCCCGCACCCCGCCGTACCGCTTGTGGATGCCGGACAGCCGCAGCAGCTCAGCCATGCTGGTCTCCTCGCCGCGGGCCCCGGGTCGCGCCGCCACGGCCCGGGGCGCCCGGCCTCAGTAGTCGTACTTGTCGACGTTCTCGGTGGTGATCCGCAGCGGGTCGCCGAGCAGCAGCATCTCCTCGTCCGCGAAGTACTTCACGTCGCTGAGCTGGTCGTTGACCTTGTTGCTGGCGGCCAGCTTCTTGCCGTCCTTGAGCTGCTTCGCCGCCCACACCGTGAGGTAGCCGAGCTGTTCGACGTCCCACAGGATCGCGGCGCTGGACGAACCGTCCTCCAGGTACGACTTCATCGACTGCGGCGTACCGAGGCCGACGGTGTGCACCTTGCCGATCTTGCCGGCCTCGCGGACCGCCTTCGCGACGCCCGGGGCCGACGAGGTGCACTCGCCGACCAGGCCCTTCAGGTCCGGGTGCGCGTTCATCAGGTCCTTCGACATGGACACGGCCTTCGCCTCGTCCTCGCCCGCGTACACGGTGTCGACGATCTCGGCGTCCGGGTACTTCTCCTTGGTGTACGCCTTCTGCACCTTGATCCAGGCGTTCAGGTTCGCCGCGGTCTGGCCACAGGAGACGATGGCGTACTTGCCCTTCCCGCCCATCTTCTCCAGCAGCGCGTCCGTCAGCTCGTGGCCGATCCCCTCGACGCTGGCCTGGTTGACGAACAGCTCCCGTACCGAGTTCGGGGCGTCGGTGTCGGAGGTCATCACCGTGATCCCCTTCCCCTTGGCGTCGGCCAGGATCGGTGCCAGGGAGTCGGGGTCGTTCGGGGCCACCACCAGCACGTCCACCCGCTGCTGGATCAGCGACTTCACGATGTCGGTCTGGGCGCCCGGGTCCGCGGTGGTCGCGCCCTTGTAGATCCACTCCACGTTCAGCTCTTTGGCGGCCTGCTTGCCGCCGGCGTTCATCGCCTCGAAGTACGGGATCCCCTGCAGCTTCGGTACGAACGCCACCCGGACCTTGTCGCCCGAGTCGCCGGACGCCCCGTCGTTCTTCTTGCTGCACCCCGTGATCGCCAGCGCCGCGGTCAACGCGAGCGCTACGCCGACGGCCACCCTCCTCGACAACCGCATGCCTGTCACTCCTCGTCTCGGCCCGATTCAGGACGGAAGGCGGGTCGGCCCCACCCCGCCC
>JBOGDK010000329.1:0-5664 GCA_050701795.1 Micromonosporaceae bacterium | reverse complement strand
TTCCCGGTCGACGGCGTCATATTCGCTGGTCACAGGGCTCCCGAGGCTCAGGCGTGGGTATCAGGCCGGGAGCGCGTCCAGTGCCGCGGTCAGCCGGGTGTGTTCGGTCTCGGCGGCGGCGAGCCGGACGCGGATCTTGTCCACCACCGGCGCCGGAGCCTTCGCCAGGAACGCCTCGTTGCCGAGTTTGGCCCGGCACTGGGCCAGCTCCTTCTCGGTCGCGGCGAGGTCCTTGCTGAGTCTGGCCCGTTCCGCGGCGACATCGATCGCGCCGCGGGTGTCCAGGGTGACGGTGACTCCCCCGCTCACGTTCAGGGTGGCGGTGGCGGCGAAGTCGCCGGTGGGGTCGTCCAGCCGGGCCAGATGCCGGATCAGCGACTCGTGCGCGGCCAGGCCCGCGGCGTCCAGGCCCGCCAACCGGGTCGCCACCCGCTGGCCGGGCTTCACACCCTGATCGGAACGGAACCGCCGCACCTCGGTGACGACCCGCTGCAGCGCCGCGACCTCGGATTCGGCGGCGGCATCCTCCCGGCCGGTGTCCGACCGCGGCCATGCCGCGATCATCACCGACTCGCCGTGAGTCAGCGCCCGCCACAGCTCGTCGGTGACGAACGGGATCACCGGGTGCAGCAGCCGCAGCAGGGCTTCCAGCACCTCACCGAGCACCCGGCGGGTGGCCTCGGCCGCCGGGCCGCCCGCGGACAGCACCGGCTTGGACAACTCCAGGTACCAGTCGCAGACATCGTCCCAGGCGAAGTGGAAGAGCGTGTCGCAGGCCTTGGCGAACTCGTACGAGTCGAGCTGGGCGTCCACCTCGGCGACGGTCTGTCGCAACCGGGACAGCACCCAGCGGTCCACAGTGGACAGCTCCGCGGGCACCTCACCCTCCACGGTGGCGCCGTTGAGCAGGGCGAACCGGCTGGCGTTCCACAGCTTGTTGCAGAAGTTGCGGGACGCCTGCACCCATTCCTCGCCGATCGGTACGTCCACCCCCGGGTTGGCGCCCCGGGCGAGGGTGAACCGCAGCGCGTCGGAGCCGTACCGGTCCATCCACTCCAGCGGGTCGACGGCGTTGCCGAACGACTTCGACATCTTCTTGCCGAACTGGTCCCGCACCATGCCGTGCAGCGCGATGGTCTTGAAGGGCACGGCGTCTACCGGCGACTCGTCCTTCATCGCGTAGAGGCCGAACATCATCATCCGGGCGACCCAGAAGAAGAGGATGTCGTACCCGGTGACCAGCACCGATGTCGGGTAAAAGCGCTTGAGGTCCGCGGTCTGCTCCGGCCAGCCGAGTGTGGAGAACGGCCACAGCGCCGAGGAGAACCAGGTGTCCAGTACGTCCGGGTCCTGGGTCCAGCCCTGCCCCGTGGGCGGCTCGGAGTCGGGGCCGACACAGACGGTTTCGCCGTTCGGGCCGTACCAGACCGGGATCCGGTGCCCCCACCAGAGCTGGCGGGAGATGCACCAGTCGTGCATGTTGTCGACCCAGTCGAAGTAGCGCTTGGCCATCTCTGGCGGGTGCACCTCGACCCGGCCGTCCCGTACGGCGTCCCCCGCCGCCTTCGCCAGCGGCCCCACCTTGACGAACCACTGCAGCGACAGCCGCGGCTCGACGGTGGTCTTGCAGCGCGAACAGTGCCCGACCGAGTGCTGGTACGGCCGGACCTCCTTGACGATCCGCTTCTGCTCCCGCAGCGCCGCCACGATCGCGGGCCGGGCCTCGAACCGATCCTGACCCTGGAACGGCCCGTGCGCGGTGATCACGCCGTGGTCGTCCATCACCGTGATCGATTGCAGGCCGTGACGCTGCCCGATCTCGAAGTCGTTCGGGTCGTGGGCCGGGGTCACCTTGACCGCGCCGGAGCCGAACGACGGGTCGACGTGCTCGTCCGCGACGATCGGGATCCGCCGGCCGGTCAGCGGAAGCTCCACCTCCGCGCCGATCAGGTGCCGGTACCGCTCGTCATCCGGGTGTACGGCGACCGCCGTGTCCCCGAGCATCGTCTCCGCCCGGGTGGTGGCCACCACGATCTGGGTGTCGCCCTCGCCGTACCGGATCGAGACCAGCTCGCCGTCGTCCTCGGTGTGCTCCACCTCGATGTCCGACAGCGCGGTCAGGCAGCGGGGGCACCAGTTGATGATCCGTTCGGCGCGGTAGATCAGGCCGTCGTCGTAGAGCCGCTTGAAGATGGTGAGTACGGCGGCGGAGAGCCCCTCGTCCATCGTGAACCGCTCCCGGGACCAGTCCACCGAGTCGCCGAGCCGGCGCATCTGACCCAGGATCGTGCCGCCGGAGTCCTGCTTCCACTGCCAGACCCGCTCTACGAACTTCTCTCGCCCCAGGTCGTGCCGGGACAGGCCCTCCCCCGCGAGTTGGCGTTCCACCACGTTCTGGGTGGCGATGCCGGCGTGGTCCATTCCGGGCAGCCAGAGTGTGTCGTACCCCTGCATCCGCCGGCGCCGGGTGACCGCATCCATCAGGGTGTGCTCGAACGCGTGACCGAGATGCAGCGAGCCGGTGACGTTGGGCGGCGGGATCACGATGGAGAATCCAGGCGCCTGCGTGTCGCCGCACGGCTGGAAGTAGCCGTTGGCCTCCCACCGCTGGTAGAGCGGGTGCTCTACGGCGGCTGGAGCGTACTGGGCGGGCAGGTCCATGGTGGGCTGGTGCGGCGGCTGTGTCGCGGTCACCTCGCGAAGTCTACGGACCCTCGCGAGCGGGTCGCTAACGGATTGGCCGGTGCCCGGTACGCCGCCGCGACCGGGCCCGTGGCAGGGTTGCGGGGTGGATGCGCTGCTCGGCCTGCTGCACCCCGGCTGGCGGGTGCTGATCGGGGTGTTCGTCGCGCTCGCTGTGGTGGTCGCGGGTTGGCGACTGTGGCTGCGTGGCCCGTCCCGGATGACCCGGGCGATGGGCGTCGCGATCATGATCATCGTCACGCTCTTCGCGCTCACCCTGCTGCTCGGCTGACTCGCGTACTCAGAAACGCCATCTCCGCCGCGGAGCGGCGAGGCGTCAACAGCCGATGCCGCCGGGGATATCAGCTCGCTCCGGGCTGTGGATTCGCCCACACTGACCTCTATGCGGTGTGTGATCGACGTCGATCTGCCGGCGTACGCGACCCAGGTGCTGCCCTGGCTGCTGCGGGATCCAGTGGTCAACAACGTGGCGTGTTCCTTGATCGAGCAGCGGCTCGACGGCGCCGTGCCGACCGAGGCTGACGCCCTGTGGTTGCGAGTGCTCGATACCGGGGACGGCACGGCCGGAATCGCGCTACAGACCCCGCCGTGGGGGTTGCTGATGTCCGGGATGCCGGACCCCGCGGCCGAGGCGGTCGCCGAATCCCTGGCCGAACGGCACCCGGCGCTGGCCACGGTGAACGGACCCAACGAGGCCTCCGGCATGTTCGCCGCCCGCTACGCGGAGCTGACCGGCACGGTGGCCGGGCGCGGTATGGCGCAACGGATGTACCGGCTGGACACGGTCACCGCGCCGAACGGCGTACCCGGCCGGTTGCGTGCCGTCACCGACGGGGAGCGGGACCTCCTCGTCGAGTGGTCCACCGGATTCCTTTCCGACGCGATGCCGCACGCCGTCCACAGCGCCGCGGCGACGGTGGACAGCCGGCTGGCGCAGGGCGGGCTGCTGTGGTTCTGGGAGGTCGGCGGGCGTCCGGTCTCGATGGCCTGGCTGAACCACCCGGCGGCCGGAGTGGCCCGGATCAGCGGCGTCTACACCCCACCCGAGCTGCGCGGACGTGGCTACGCGAGCGGGTCCGTGGCCACCCTGAGCCAGTACGTCCTCGACCACGGCGGGAAGGCCTGCATGCTGTACACCGACCTCGCGAACCCGACCAGCAACGCGATCTACCAGCGGCTCGGCTACCGCCCGGTCGCCGACGTCCAGGAGTGGCGGTTCACCTCACAGCCGGCGGTTGGCGAGGCTCGGTAGTTCAGCACGGATCGTGGCCAGCCGCTCCAGGTCAAGATCGGCCACGGTGACGCCTGTGGTGTCCGGGGCCTGTGCCAGTACGGTGCCCCACGGATCGATCACCATGCTCCGCCCGTAGCAGGTACGCCGGGGCTCGTGGTCGCCGATCTGCGCGGCGGCGACCACGTAGCACTGGTTCTCGATCGCCCGGGCCCGTAGCAGCACCTCCCAGTGGTCGCGGCCGGTGTGCATCATGAACGCGGCCGGCACCGCGATCAGCTGCGCGCCTGAGTCCGCGAGCCCCCGGTACAGCTCCGGGAAACGCAGGTCGTAGCAGATCGACAGGCCGAGCCTCATCCCGTCGACGTCGGCGGTGACGACCTCGGAGCCGGGGGCCACGTGCCTCGACTCCTGGTACGACACCCGGCCCGGGATCTCCACGTCGTACAGGTGGATCTTGCGGTACGCCGCCGCCAGCTCACCTGCCGGGTCGAACAGCAGCGAGGTGTTGTACGTACGCGCCGTGCCGTCCGCGGCGGTCGGGCCGGCCTCGTGGAACGACCCGGCGTGCACCCAGATCCCGAGCGCCCGGGCGGCGTGCGCGAAGTACTGCCCGAACTCTCCGTCCACCGACTCCGGCTCCGGCACGGTGTCCGGCGGGCCGAGGTGATCTACGTACTCGGGGAGTACGGCGAGCTGCGCACCGGCGTCCGCAGCCCGCTGCAGCAGCTTGCGCGCCGCTGCCAGGTTGGCGTCCCGGTCCTCACGGCTGTTGACCTGACACACGGCGACCCGCATGACGCCGAGCCTAGCGTCTGTTCAGTACCCCGGCCGGTCAGCGGGTCTCCACAGACGCTAGCGGCGGCGACCCAAGCAGCGGCACGCCACAGGGCATTTCAGTCGCGGCTGAGGGTGAACCCGTCCGGCTGCCAGCGCTCGGCGTCCGCGGGCCGGCTGTCGTCGAAGAGCACCGCGCCGTCGGCGGTGACCGTCACGGCGTCGACATACACGCCACGACCGACGTTGCGGGTGTCGGTGGCGTACCGCCAGCGCAGGTGGCTGGTCTCTGCCGGGACGTCAGCCGTGGCCCGGTACCACCGCCGGCCCTGATACCCGGAGACCGCGCCGTCGGAGTTGATCACCTTGTCCCCCGACCGCAGTGTCACCGGGAGCAGCTGCCAGGTCTCGCCGCCGTCGCTGCTCATCTCCAGGCTCGCCACGTCGTAGGAGCGCTCGGTGTCCCACCAGTAGCCGAACTCGAGCTGCCGATCGCGGCCGGCCCCCGGAAGCGGCAAGGACAGCGTCGCGGTACGCCCGTCCGCCATCCCGGAGAACCAGGCGTCGCGGCCCTCGGCTGGGCGTACCGGCAGGGCACGTGCCAGATGCCCGGCGACCGCACGGCGGGCCGGCCCGGTGTCCGACCACGACCGGTGCGGGTGCACCCGGTTGGTCAGCAGGATCGCGAGGCCGTCAGTGGCCGGGTCCAGCACCACCGACGGCCCGGTGTAGCCGGTGTGCCCGGCCGTCGACGGGGTCGCCATCGCGCCCATGAACGAGTGCTTGTAGATGTCGAACCCGAGGCCGCGTTCGGTACCGGGGCCGAGGTGGTCGTTGCCGTTGGTGAGCATCGCGGCCACGCTGGACGGGCGCAGGATCCGTACCCCGCCGTACCGGCCGCCGTTGAGAATGGTCTGCCCGAACACGGCGAGGTCGTGGGCGGTGGAGAACAC
>JBOGDK010000328.1:0-5673 GCA_050701795.1 Micromonosporaceae bacterium | reverse complement strand
GCATCAGTCATACCCGTACGTCGAGCGGGCCGACCGCGGATCGACACCCGAGCCCCAGCCTTGCCACCGATGAGCGGAAGCGAGGCCCAGCGCCGCGTCAATCCGGATAGGATGCTACTGAAATTCGGAGATTTGATGGCCGATATTCGGCCATTCCTGGGCCGGCTTGTCGGAGGGCCTATCGCATGAAGGATCCTGACGCACTGATAACACGACATCTCGCCCAACCAGTGTCCCAGCGGCTCACCGAGTCACCAGTTGTCGTACTCACGGGCATTCGCACCGTGGGCAAGAGCACCTTGTTGCGTGCCTGTGCTCGCGAACGCGGTGTGCAAGTCGTCGACCTCGATGACCGCGCCACGCTCGACCAGGTCCTGGCAGACCCTCCGCTGTTCGTCACCGACCGCCCGGAACCTGTGTGTATCGACGAGTTCCAGCACGCCCCCGATCTGCTTTACGCGATCAAGGCCGAGTTGAACCAGGACTTTCGATTCGGGCGCTACCTGCTCACCGGGTCGACGCGCTACACGACGCTCCCCAGGGCAGCGGAGGCACTCACCGGACGGGTGCACATCATGACTGTGTGGCCGTTCTCGCAAGGAGAGCTACGGGGCTGTCGCGAGACCTTCATCGACATTTTGATGGACCATCCCGACGATCTCCGGACAGCCGAAGTCAGTACGACCACGCGCACGGAGTACACCGAGGCGGTCCTTGCCGGAGGAATGCCGATCGCACTGGCAGCGCCGAGTGAGGACGCCCGGGGCCGCTACTTCGACGACCTGCTCGACTTGATCGTGCTGCGCGACGTGCTCGACATCAGGAGGGTGCGCCAGCGCGGTGTGCTCCAGACACTGACCCGGCACCTCGCCGCGCGGACCGGGCAACTCCTGAACGTCGCCGACATCGCCAGCGCCATGGGTTACGAAGCCCGGACCCTCCGCGACTACATCGGTCTACTGGAGTCCGTGTTCCTGGTTCACCGGCTGGAAGCGTTCGGGCGTACGCTCGGCGCCCGCGTCGCCAAGTCCCCGAAGATCCACTTCATCGACAGCGGCCTTGCAGCGCACACGTTGGGGGTGACTCGCCGCAAGTTGCAGCTGCGCAAGCCGTCGGCGCTCGCCGAGTTCGGGCACGTGGTGGAGACGTTCACCGTCAACGAACTGCTCAAGCAAGCCAGTTGGGCCCGCAACAACGTCACGTTCAGTCACCTGCGCATGCAGAGCAAGCACGAGGTCGACCTGGTGATGGAGACAAGAGACGGTGCCGTCGCGGGCGTCGAGGTCAAGGCCGGAAGCACCGTGGAAGACAAGGACTTCGCCGGCCTGCGGCTGATGCGGGACAGGCTCGGCGACGACTTCGTCGCGGGAGTGCTGATCAATCTCGGGCAGCGCTCCTATCGGTACGACGACCGTCTCTACGTCATCAGCTTGGATCGCCTCTGGCGTGTTTCGTGACGAGCGACCTGGCATAGCTCCGCCCAGGAGGTGTCACCTGACATTTACAGCGCTGTATACAGCGTGGTAAAACCAGGGCGGAGGAGTCCGGGGGGCCTCTGGTTCAGTGCCCGCGCACACCACTGGCCGATGCCGGCCCGGAAGAGGAGGTCTTCACCATGTGGGTACGGCTGAAGCGGCTTGGTGTCGCGGTCACGACCGCGCTGCTCGCTGGCGCACTGCTCACCAGCGCGGCGACCGCGGTGACCCCGGCCCGGGAAACCGCCGGTGAGGCGCGCCCGAACATCGTCTACATCCTCACCGACGACATGTCCGCCGATCTGATCCCGTACGCCACGGAGGCACTGCGGCTGCGGCGGGACGGTCTCACCTTCCCGAACTTCGTGTACGCCAACTCGCTGTGCTGCCCCTCCCGTGCCTCGATCCTGTCCGGCAGATTCCCACACAACACCGGCGTCCTCACGAACAACTCGAAGCACCACGACGGCGGGATGGGGGCCTTCCTCGACGACGAGGACCGCGCGTTACCGGTCCAGCTCCAGGAGGCCGGCTACCGCACCGGCCTTATGGGCAAATACCTCAACGAGTACCGGCCGGTCGGATCCCACCCCGACTGGTGGTACGACTATCCCGCCGACTACGTACCGCCCGGCTGGGACGAGTGGCACGGCGTCGGTCCCGGTGGCTACGGCGAGATGGAGTACGACGTCACCCAGAGCGTCGACGGCGTGGTGAGGCGCCAGCAGTCGGACGAGTTCGCCAACCCGTACCTGACCGACGTGTTGTCCGACAAGGCCGTCGCCTTCCTCGAACGGTCGTCCACCGAGCACCCGGGGCAGCCGTTCTTCCTGGAAGTGGCCACGTTCGCGCCCCACCCGGTGGTCGGCGGGGGCTTCGTACCGGCGCCCCGGGACCGGGCGAACCCCGGGACGGGCTTTCCTGGCGACTGCGGTCCGGTCGACTGCGGCAAGGTACGCGCGCCGCGTACCCCCGCGTTCAACGCGGACACCTCGGACAAGCCCGAGTGGGTGCGCAGGGAGCCGCTGACCGCCGACGAGATCGCTGTGATCGACCAGAAGTTCCTGCTCCGGGTCCAGATGATGCAGGCGATCAACGACATGATCCGCACGCTTCGGGCGAAGCTCGTGGAGCTGGGCGCGGCCG
Source organism: Micromonosporaceae bacterium (assembly GCA_050701795.1). GTDB lineage: Bacteria > Actinomycetota > Actinomycetes > Mycobacteriales > Micromonosporaceae > WHSM01. The sequence goes on along the minus strand of JBOGDK010000328.1, from coordinate 3,052 downwards.
ACAACACGTATCTGGTGTTCGGATCCGACAACGGGTTCCACCTCGGACAGCACCGGTTGAATCTGGACGGCGGCAAGTCGACCGCGTACGAGTACGACTCGGTGGTGCCGCTGACCGTGGTGGGCCCGGGTGTCGCGGCCGGGACCGAGCGCGACGAACTGGTGCAGAACGTCGACCTGTTCTCGACGTTCCAGGCGATCGCGGGGCGCAGGCCGGCGCCGAATGACGGTCACAGCGTCCTGGGACTGCTCAAGGGAGCGGAGCCGGAGTCGTGGCTGCGGGACGCGGCGTACATCGAGTACACCTCGCATGACCAGCCCGTCGCCGGGGACCCCGACGCCGGGACGCAGGGGCTGAACCGGAATCCACCGACGTACCGGGCCCTGCGTACGGCCACGGAGACCTATGTGGAGTACGAGACCGGCGAGCTGGAGTACTACGACCTGACGGCCGACCCGTACCAGCTGCGCAACACCGCGGACGAGCTGCCCGAGCGGCGGCGGGCGGAGCTGCACGACGCCCTCGACAGGCTCTCCCGCTGCGGTACGCCGGACGGACCCGGCTGCTGGGGGGCGAGCGCCCTCGGATGATCCGGCCGTGAGGCGGGCACCGGCCCGGCGGGAGCGCTCGGCCCGACGTGAGCGGGCTCGGCCCGGCGGGAGCGCCCGGCCGCCTATGGCGCGGTCGGCGGGATCCCGAGTGTGCTCTCCCGCGGTATCAGCTCGAACCCCGCGTCGATCTCGCGGGGTTCGGGGGGACGCCGGTTGCCGACCCGTTCGGCGAGCCGGTCAACCGCCAACTCGGCGATCTGCTTCTTGTCGGGCGAGATCGTGGACAGCGACGGCGTGGCGATCCGGCCGTACGGGATGTCGTCGAAACCCACGACGGCGACGTCGTCAGGCACCCGGTAGCCGCGGAGCCGGAGGGTACGCAGTGCGCCGAGGGCGAGCCAGTCGGTGAAGCAGAACACCGCGTCGGGGGGCTCGGGCAGCTCCAGCAGCTTCGCCATCGCGGTCGCACCGACCTCCCCCCGGTACGTCGCCGCCGGCAGGATCCGGCTGCGGTCGATCGGCAGACCGGCATGCGTCAGCGCCTGCTTGTAGCCCTCCAGCCGGCGCTGCGAGGCGCCCCGCCCGGAGCTGCTGCTGCCGATCACGGCGATCCGCCGCCGGCCGAGCGAGATCAGATGCTCGGTGGCGGCGCGGGCGGCGGCGACGTTGTCGATCGAGATGTGGTCGGCCGGCCCTCTGGACAGGTGCTCCCCGAGCAGCACCAGTGGCGTGGTGTCGCGGCGTTGCCGCAGGTCGGAGATGCGGGTCGCGACGGGGCTGAAGATCAGCCCGTCGAGGCGTTGCGGAAAGGCGCCACTGACCACCCGCTGCTCGTGGTCGCGGCGGCCCTTGGTCTGCTCGATCAGCACCACCCAGCCGTGCCGTTCGGCGGCCTCGAGGACCAGCCGGGACAGCTCGGCGAAGTACGGCATGTCCAGCTCCGGTACGGCCAGCGCGATCACCCCGGACCGTCCCCTGGCGAGGTTGCGGGCCGAGAGGTTCGGCTGGTAACCGAGCTCCTCGATGGCCTTCATGACGCGTTCCCTGGTGTGCACGGTGACGTGCGGGAAGTCATTGATGACGTTCGAGACGGTCTTCATCGACACGCCGGCGCGTACCGCGACGTCCTGCAGCCGGGGCCGGCTTTCTCTGGTCTGGCTCATCGCGGCCCAGCCTATCTCTTTACAGCGCTGTATACAGCGTGGTAAATCTCAGGGAGCAGCGAGAGACACACGACACTGCGAGACCGACACGACACTGCGGGAGCGGCATGGACGAGCGGCCCAACATCGTTCTGGTGATGACGGACCAGCAACGCGCCGGATTCACCGCGGGCGACGGATTCGGGCTGGACACCATGCCGTTCGCCGACTCCCTGATCGCCCAGGGCACCCGGTTCCGGCGTGGCTACACCACCTCTCCGGCGTGCGTACCGGCGCGGTGCAGCCTGCTCACCGGGCGGTTCCCGGCGGCGAACCGGGTACGCCAGAACAGCGCCGCCGAGCACATCTACCGCCCCGGCGACCTGCTCGACGTACTGCGGGAGGCCGGGTACCGGACGCACTTCGCGGGCAAGCCGCACATGTACCGGGATGAGACCGACTTCGACAGCTACGCCGGTCCGTACTGGCACGAACGCGGACCCAGGGGCGGCACCGGCGACCAGCGCAACCAGGAGTTCGAGAACTGGCTCGCCGACCTCGACCACGGAGTCAGTCAGGCGGCGACCCCGTACCCGGTCCAGACCCAGTTCCCGTACCGGATCGTCAGCGACGCGATCACCGCGGTCGACGGCGGCGACCCGGACCGGCCGTTCTTCACCTGGCTGTCCTTTCCGGAGCCGCACAACCCGTACCAGGTGCCTGAGCCGTACTTCAGTCTGTTCTCCCCCGACGAGGTCCCGGAACGGGTCGGCGGCCCGGAATCCGCCGACGCCAAAGGCGGAACATGGCGCTGGCTGCGCACCCTCCAGGAGCAGAAGCGACCCGGGTACGACGCCGACTGGCGCCGCTACCGCGCGTCCTACTGCGGCATGCTCCGGCTCATCGACGACCAGGTACGGCGGTTCGTCGACCACCTGAAGGCCCGCGGGCTCGCCAAGAACACCGTCTTCGTCTTCGTCAGCGATCACGGCGACTACGTCGGCGACTACGGGCTGCAACGCAAGGGTGCCGGGATGCCCGAGTGCCTGATGCGGATCCCGTACGCCGTGGTGGGTTCCGGCGTGGTGGCGCGGGACAACACCGACGACTTCGTCTCGCTCGTCGACATCGTCCCGACCGTGTGCGAGCTGGTCGGCGTTGACATCCCGTACGGGGTTCAGGGACGCAGCCTCGCGCCGCTGCTGGCCGGCGCGGACTACCCCGCGGAGGAATTCGCCAGCATGTACGCCGAACACGGCTTCGGGGGACTGCCGTACGGACCGGACGAGCGTCCCGAGCTCCACTTCCCGTATCACGGGCGCACGTTCGACGAGCTGAACAGCGTGACGCAGAGCGGCA
>JBOGDK010000327.1:0-5680 GCA_050701795.1 Micromonosporaceae bacterium | reverse complement strand
AGCCTGACCAACACCCGGGAGGTCAGTGCGGGAGTCGGCGTGCTGCCCGGCACGATCACGGTGGGGCCGGTCAAGATCCGGCTGCCCAACTGGCTCGGCAAGCTTCGCTGGCGGTACGGGCGCGGGATCCGCTCCGGGTCGGTGGTCAACAACGTGGAGCTGCTGGAGAGTCACGACACGGCGCTGTCGTACCAGTTCGGGTACGACCTGGACGCCCGGATCCACGAGCGCGGCGAGCAGATCGCGCAGGTGGACGTACCGGACCAGAGCGTGGTGCTGAAACTGCTCGACGACGTCAGCTCCGACACCCCGCAGACCCTGCCGCCGCACGACTTCGACGCGCCCCGGGAACGTCCGGACGGCTACCGGTCGATCTTCCAACGGGTCGGGTACGTCGTGACCGACACGATCGCCACGTCGAACCTCTCCGACGCGTTCCGGCGGGTGCTGCCGGCGACGCTGACCACGCCGGGCAAGGCGCCGTGGTCGCTGGCCCGCGCGTTCGGCAACGTGGAGAACGTACGGTCCCACGTCGAGCAGATCAGCGACGGCCTGTACACCATCGACCACCTTTTCAAGGAGGGCTGGGTACGCGACGACCACGGTCAGCTCGAACTCGGTCTCAACCTCGGCAAGCCGCGGTACCGCGCCCGTACCGGCCCGTCGTTTGTCTCCGGCAAGATCAACTTTGGTATGGACCGGGCGGGCCACAGCTCCAGCGACGGCTCCGGATGGGAGAGCTCGTGGCAGGCCCTCGGCGTGGAGGGCGACGTCGCGGGCGCTCCGGGCGGCCAGCCCGGTGTGGCCTTCTCCGAGTCCAGCACCCGGCAGGGCACCCGCTGGCGGGGGACGGACTCGGCGGTGGAGCGGCTCTCGCTGCACTTCGGACGGATGTACCAGTTCAGCGCCGACGCGCTGTTCGCCGTCAAGGGCCTGGGCGTGAAGCGGAACCGCCTGGTCGACGGCAGCGACGCGCCCCGGGTCGAGTACGTCGAGGAACCCGACGGGTACTGGTTCTGGATCCGCGAGTCCGACATGCTGCGGCTGCACCTGGAGGACGGCCTCGACGTGCCGGACCCGGTGGTCGAGGAGGCGCTCTGGGCGGACCAGAACGGCCCGCGTGACCTGCCCATCGGCACGGTCACCGCGTTGCTGGACCGGTTCGCCGCCGGTCGGCTCGCCCTGTCCACCGACACCGTCGCCACGGTGCTCGGCCGGCACTTCGCCGGGGACCTGACCCTCTCCCCGGAAACCCTCGCCGGCATCCTGCGGTCCCAGGCGGCGAGGGACCTGGACCTTCCGGTGGACCTGGTCGACCGGGTCCGGGCGCACGTGCGGCTACCAGAGGACGTGGCGACCGCCCTGGACAACCGGTGGATGCCGACCGAGTGGGCGATGCCCGACGCCGACCAGCACGCTCGGGACCTGCTCGAACGGTTCCTCTACGACCCGGAGCGGCTGCCGGGCTCGTCGGTGGTGGCGGACGCGCTGCGGCGGTACCTGGCCGGGAACTTCCCCGTCGACGACGCGGCCATCGACCTGATCGTCGAGGCGTCGCTGGGAGGCCGGCTCGATCTGCCGATGGATCTGGTGGGACGCCTGTTCTGGGAACGTCCGTCGCCCAGGTCCACCGTGGAACAGCTACGGGACTACGCCGCCGGCCGCTGGCCGATGTTCGACAGCGAGGTCGGCGACGCCCTGCGCGGCCACCTGTCGGGAGCCGATGCCCTGCCCGTCGCCCTGGTGGGCAAACTCGCCGCACGGTACGCCGCCGGCCACCTCAGCCTCAGCGACGACGTCGTCGCCGACCTGCTCGACGCCTACCGCTCCGGGAGCCTGAAGCTCCCCGACACCGTGGCGGCGGGGGCGAGCCGGCGGTTCTCCGGGGCGCCGGGGCTCCGGTTCGCCGTGCCGGAGCCGGATGCCGCCCCGGCGTTCCCGGCGAAGCTGGCGAGCGGTGCGCCGGCCGCACCCGGCCTCCCCGAACACATGCTCGGCCCGGACGCGGCGATCCTCGGATTCGGCGCCGCCGAGCGGATCGAGCTGGCCAGGTCGCTGCCACAGGTGATTCGCGGCCTGCTCCGCCAGGTCGCCCCCGAGGCGGTACGCGACAGGAGCGTCTCCTCGGTCCTGGGGCTGCTGCGCCAGATCGGTGACCAGTACTCCACTCCCGGGCTACGGGCTCTGATCGACGACCTGTTCGGCAGCGGGCTACGGCTGGCGTTCGTCAACCCGCGTGGCATGGTCGGCGCCGAACTGGTGATGATCAAGCTCAAGGCCGGTCCGCTGCGCAACCCGCGCCCGCTCGGCACCGAGAGCAGAGCGGGCATGGAGAACTACGCGTACGCCAACCACTCCCGCAGCACCACGTGGACGAACACCCGGGGCCGTACCTGGAGCGCACGGGTGTCCGGCGGTGGCACCCCGGGCGGCCAGGATCCCGGCGCGGACCACCTGACGACGCTGGCCGGAGGAGCGAGCCACAGCCGTACCGACAACCGGAGCGTCGCCACCACCACAGCGGACACCGTCACCAGCACCCGTACGGTCTTCGACTGGAGCGGCAACCGGGACTTCAGTGTCGACTTCGACATCATCGCCGAGGTGACCCGGACCCCGGTGCCGGGGCGGCCCGTCAGCAACGTGTACACCAGAGGCTTCCAGGCCGCCGAGGACGCGTTGCGCACGGTGCGCCAGCGCACCAGCCGGTCGAGCCGCGCGGTGCAGGCCGTGCCAGGTTCGATGACGTGGCGGCTGCCGAAGAGCCTCAGTGACCCGGCACAGGGCGCCCACGGCCGGTACGGCATCCACGGCGACCCGCCGAAGGGCCGGTTCAAGCTGCCGGTGAAGTACTACCCCGAGGGCTTCACCGGGCTCGACCGGCTGCTCGACGCGGCCCAGCGGGCGGTGGGCGACCTGGCGCTGCAGGAGGCGACCCGCAACGGCCAGACCGTGTCGTGGTTCGTCGGCGCGCACGCCGTACGGGCGAACCTCGACCGGATCACCCAGGATCCCGACGGGTACGACTTCTCCGGCCTGTTCGAACCCGGTCTGGTCGCGGATCTGTTCCAGGACCTCAGGGTGAAGGGCCGGCTGCGGGACCCAGTCAAGCTGCGCGATTTCAGCACGATGGCGCTCGGCCACTACCTCAAACGCGAACAGCTCAGCAAGTCCAGCTCCGGCGCCGGGATCGGCCGCGCCACCTCCGCCGACCTGGCGCCGACGACCCGTACGGACACCGTCGACGGGGCGAGCCCGAACTCGGACGGCGGCGCGCATACCAGCGGCGTGAGCGAGACCGGCGGCGTGTCGACCGCGCTGTCCGCTGGGCAGGACGTGCAGCGCGGCACCCGCGACGAGTCGCACACCAAGCAGACGGGCAGGATCTGGCTGGTCCGGGCCGAACTGGACTTCAGGCTGGTCTCGCGCACGTGGAAGGAGAACGTGCTGTGGCACGGTACGCCGGCGCCGCGGGAGGGCACCGAGACCACCTCGACGGTGTACCTGTACTTGTTCGAGCACGACGCCATCAAGATCTTCGAAGACCTGGAGAAGGCGCCGCCGCCGCGTACCAGGAGAGCCGAGCAGCGGTACGCGCCCGGTTCGCTCGCCGGCCTGCTCAGGCCCAGGCCCGGCCTGACCACCACCACGACGCTGCCGGTGCCGGCGGTGCGGTACGACCGAAGCGAAGTGGTGGGGATCGTTGCCCAGGTGTCCGCCACCGAGCCGGCCGGCAAGCAGCCGGAGCGGTCCGGGGCGCTGACCGACGACGAGTTCGACCCGCGGTGCGCGCGGCAGCTTCACGCGCTGGCCACCGGGCTGTACCCGGGCGGGAACTCCTTCACCCGGGTACGCGCTTCCGAGCCGCAGGACGACACGGCGGTCGGGACCCGAGGGGCACGCGCCGAGCAGCGGCAGTTCGCCAGCCGCCGCGGGTGGCGCCGCCCGGCGTCCTGGGAGGCGCTGGAGCAGGCGGTGCCCGCCGTCGGCGGCACGGCGTTCATCCAGCTCCGGCGGCGTACCGGACCGGGGCACGCGTTCGCGTTGCACCACTCCAGCGACGGGCTGTTGTACCTCGACCCGGACCATCTGGACCGGCCGGTCACCGTACCGGCGGAGTGGTCAGCCGTGATCGACGGGTTGCGGGACGGGACCGCCGACCGTGACCCTCGCGAGCCCGATCTCGACGTGGTCGCGCTGGTGGTCGACCCGACCGGCCGGGAGGTACCGGAGGCGTTCGGGCACGCCCCGGAGTCGGCGTCGATCGCCCGCGCGATCCTCGACCCGCCGCAGCGCCCCGACCAGATCGGCAGCCGGCGGATCTTCCGGCTCCAGGACAGCGACACCAGCGACGGCGGGACCGACGCCGAGAGCACGGCCGCGGACGAGGAATCCCGGGACGACACCGGGTTCGAACCGGCGATGACGGGGCCGCCGCCAGGCGACTGGCGGGCCTCCGGGTACCAGCGTGGCTGGGTGATGGGGGTGCCGGCGACGCGCGAGCGGTGGCGCACCCTCGGTTGGTTCGACCACTACCACAGCGACGATTCGATGGCCACGATCGTGCTCGGCGACGAACTCGTCGACGCCGACCACGCGTCCGACGCACTGGACCGCACCCTGGGGGTGTTGGACCAGAACACCCGGAGCGAGTCTGGGTTCGTGGTGGTGCTCAGCGGAGTCGTGGGGGTGCCGGAGCTGGACCAGCTCCTGACGCGTCCCGACGTCGCGGACGTGTTCTGGGTCGGCCAGCACTCCGGGGTACGTGTCGTGGCATCGCTGCGTACCGCGCGTCATGTGGCCACGGGCGCGACGCCCGGCGGCGGCTTCGGTCGCATGGAATCCACGGCGTTCATCGCGATGTCCCACGTTCGCCACATGCCTGATCCGCGAGGCCACGAGAGCGTGCTGCTGTACGGCCGCACGGACTCACCGGATGAGTCGGGCCGGCTCGCCGACGTCACGTACGCCGCGCTGCGGACCCTCGGTACCGGCGACGCCGATCCCGACGCGCCGGTCCTGATGTCGATCCAGGACACCGGGTTCCCGGGTGTCGCCGCGAGCCTGTGGGACCACCCGGTGCACGCGAGGAACCGGACGGGATGGCAGCGGTTCCTGCCCGGCGGAGGGACCGTACCGCTCGGTGAGTCGCCGTGGCATCCGGTGCTGGTCCAGACCCGCTCCGGTGGCCTGCTGGTCGCCGCCGACGACACCGCCCCCAACATCGTCACGCCGTGGCTGGATCCGGACGGCTCGTACGAAGCGGTGCACGTCGCCACCCCGCTCGATCATCGGCACGCCGTCCCGGTGCTGGCGGAGGTGCTCGCCCAGGTCACCTCGCACGGGGACTCGTCCCGGGTCGTGGTGACGCTGGAGGGCGACCTGCCGAGATCCGTCAGGAGCATCCGGGCGGTGGCTGAGCAGCTCGACGCGTTGATCCGGCACGACGGGGTCAGGGCGGTGCTGTGGCGGTCGCCGGACGGGCGTACCACCCTGGTGCCCCGGCGGGGCATGGACACCTTCGACATCGGGCGGACGCCGCCAGGCGAGCTGCGGGTACGGGCGCCGATCGACGACCAGGCCGTGGTGGACGCGGCCATCGGCTACGCCGACCCGGACCCGGGCCGTACCGGCGATCTCGGGACGATCGCGCTGGACTGGCCCGGCGCGGACGCCCAGG
>JBOGDK010000326.1:0-5705 GCA_050701795.1 Micromonosporaceae bacterium | reverse complement strand
TTCTGGAACACACTCGCCGACAGCGCCGAAACCTGATCAGGCACCTCGCCCAGATCCCCGTCGCTCACGTCGAGGAGCTGCAACTCCCCGACCCGGCCACGACTCTGCAGGTCGAGGAACAGCTCGACGATGTCCGGATCGAACTGTCCGCCGCTGCCCTCTTCAAGTTGTTCCCTGGCGCGTTCCGGGGTCAGGGCCGGCTGGTACGGCCGGTTGGCCAGCATCGCCGCCCAGGCGTCACAGACGGCGACGATCCGGGCCTCGACCCGGATCCGGGCGCCGGCCAGCTGGCGGGGGTAGCCCGTGCCGTCGAAGCGTTCGTGGTGCTGGGCGATGATGTCCGCCACCGGGTCGAGGCCGGACACCAACTGGGCGAGCCGGGCCCCGTGTTCAGGATGCTGTCGCAGCAGGGTGAGCTCCTCGGCGGTGAGCGGCCCATCCTTCACCAGGATCTCGCCGGGTACCACGACCTTGCCGATGTCGTGCAGCTCCCCGGCGAGCACCGCATGCCGTACGGCCGCCTCGTCGAGGCCTAGTTCCACCGCGAGCATTTCGACCCACCGGGCGATCGCCCGGCTGTGCTCCTCGGGGGCCAACCTCAGGTCGACGTAGCTCGCCACGTGCCGCAGGAACCTGAGCATCGCGTGGCGGCTGTCGGCGTCGCCGGTCGCCGGAATCGGCTCGGCACCTCCGACAACGGCGCAGTCCCGGCCGCGGGCCTTGGCGGCGTAGAGCGCCCGGTCCGCCACCGCGATCAGCTCGTCGAACCGAGTGTCATGGACCGGGTAGCTCGCCGCGCCCACAGACACCGTCACTGCCATGGAGATGTTTCCACTCACCGTTATCGGGGTGCCCGCGACCTGGTTCCGGATCCGTTCGGCCACCGCGCACATCTGGTCAGGGCCGATTCCGGGCACCACCACGGCGAACTCCTCACCGCCGTACCGGCCGAGTACGTCACCGGGCCGTACCGCCTCGCGCAGCCGGTCCGCGATCTCGACCAGCGCCTGGTCGCCGCTGGGATGGCCGTATCTGTCGTTGACCGACTTGAAGTGGTCGACGTCGATAATGAAGATCGCGAGCTGGCCGCCGTTGCGTTCCGCACGGGCGATCTCCGCGGTGAGCCGGCTCTCCAGGAACCGGCGGGTGTGAAGGCCGGTCAGATCGTCCGTGATCGCCAGCCGGCGCTGATCCGCCACCAGGCCCGCCATCCGGGCGATCACCAGCGCACCGAGGATGGCACACGCCACGGCGATCACCGGCCGGTGGCGGTGGATTCCGGTCAGCTGCGGGATCAGCAGCAACGCGGGGCCGAGCAACACTGCCCCCAACAGGACGATCATCCGTACCGGCCTGAGTCGGTGGTCCAGGGCCGCTGCCGGCTCGCCGAGCCGCCGCATCGTCGGGTGCAGCGCGGCGGCCCCCAACGTGAGATTGCCGCCCAGCCAGATCAGGTCCAGGAAGTTCCCGGTCTGGTACGTGCCGGTGATCTGCTGCACCACGTACAGCGTGTCGGCGGTGAAGATCGCCAGAAGTGACCCGGTGAGCAGGAAGAACGAGGGGGAACGCCGCCCCACCCCCATGATCAACCGGATCGAGACGATCAGCAGCGAGAGATCGGCCACGGGGTAGGCCACCAGCGTCGCGCGTACCAGCAGCGGGGCGTCGCCGGACACCCTCGGGGCGATCAGGAAGACCCACGACAGCAGCGCCACCGCCACCGCCACCACGGCCGCGTCGAGTACGCCCGGAATGTCCCGACCGGGGGTACGGTTCCGGATCAGCAACACCAACCCGGCGACGATCAGTGGATAGTGCCCGAGATAGAGCAGGTCCGCGATGCCGGGGAATGCGGTGACGTTGAGGACGTAGCGGGACATGTAGAACGTGGCGTCGGCGGCGGTGTACACAACCTGTCCCAACGCCAGCACCAGCCACGGGAGCCGGGGCCTCGGCTGGTTCCTGATCACCCCCACCCATATGGCCGCCGCCGCGGAGCCGCTGACCAGCACGTATCCCAAGACTCGTGCGAAGCCTTCCAACGGCAGCAGGTACTGCACCACCGCCGCAGCCGACCCGACCACCAGATAGCAGAGCCACAGCCTGCAACCGTCCGGTCGGATGTCTCTGGCGTCCATTCCACTCCCCGGCACGCCGAAATCGGGAATACCCTCGACGTGCCGAAGCTACCTCAGATTTCGCGGGAACGAGTCCTGCCCGACGCCCGGTACGGCTTTCGGGCCGACCGGGCACGGACGCCGTACCTATGGACAGTGCAAGATAGGGCGCGTGACCGAACTCAACCCGAGCCAAGACCTGGCTGACGACATCTCCACGATCGACTCCCTGCGCGAGCTCGCCATCGACCACGGATTCGCGTACCGCGACGCCGATTCGTCCCTGGTTGACCGGTGGGGGGCACCACCGTTCTCCGGGTTCGGCCACCGGCGTGCCCTGGACGTGGTGACCACAGAGCGGGAAGGCTTCCCGGTGGTCGCCTTCCGGTTCATGATCGGCGAACTCGCGCGTACCGCGGGGGCCGAGTCCAGCTTCGGCGGGGGCCTGAAACTGAGTCTGCCCGAGATCGTCGACGGCTACCTGGTGGTGGCCGCGGCGCTGCCGAGCCCGCTGCCGCGATTCGCGCTCGCCCCACAGGAGGGCGCGGTCGACGAGGTGCCGTACGGGCACGGCTTCGAATCCGAGGACGGCGACCTGGCGGAGCGGTACGACGTCTACGCCGCCGACCCGGAGACGGCTGGCGCCGTACTGCACCTCGACGCGGTGGCCAAGATCCGGGAGCACCGTACGGTCGACTGGCGGGTCGAGGGACGTGACGTCCTGGTGGTCGACCCGCTGGGCGATGGCGAACGGTCGGTCGAGGACATCCTCGCCACCGTCGACGCGGTGGTGACGATCGCCAAGGGCGTCAGCAGCGACGCGTACGCCCAGTTCAAGGCGCCGTCGGCGTACCCGCCGCCGGCCTGACCCCCGCCGGCACCGATCGCCTGCCGGAGGCGGCCGTGAGCGAACGTGCGCAGAACTGCGGAGAGCCGCAAAGCGTGGGCAACTGCGGAGCGTCACCAGGGTCGGAGGTCCATAACGGGCGTTCAGGACGGGTGGTCGGGGCAGACGGCGGCATCGGCACAGCTACCCTGGGCGGGTGACCTCTTCCTCAGAGGCGGACTCTGCTGGGCACCAGCGTCAGGTGCCCGTCCTGCTGTCGTCCTCGTCGGTCTATCCCGAGCCCACCACCGCGGCATTTGAGGTGGCCGCAGGTCTCGGGTACGACGGTGTCGAGGTGATGGTCTGGACCGACGGAGCCAGCCAGGACCCGCGTACCCTTTCACGCCTCGCCGACCACTACGACGTACCGGTGCTCGCCGTACACGCGCCGTGCCTGCTGATCACCCAGCGGGTGTGGAGTTCCGATCCGTGGGAGCGGCTGCGGCGTGCCGTGGTGATGGCCGAGGAGTTGGGCGCCTCGACGGTGGTGGTACATCCACCGTTCATCTGGCAGCGTGAGTACGCTCGGGCGTTCCGCGCCGGCCTGGACGAGCTGGTCAACCGTTACCCGAAGATCCGGATCGCGGTCGAGAATATGTATCCGGTGCGCGTCGGACGCCGTCGGGAGTTCGTGCCGTACGCGCCACACTGGGATCCGACCACGGTCGGGTACGCCCACTACACACTCGACTCGTCGCACTGCGCTGCATCCCGTACCGACTCGCTGGCGATGGCTGAGAAGATGGGTGACGCGATCGGCCACATTCACCTGGGAGACGGCAACGGGGACGGCCGGGACGAGCACCTGGTGCCGGGCCGGGGCTCCCAACCTTGCGGAGCCGTTCTGGAGTACATCGCCTCCAACGGCTACACCGGCTCGGTGTCGGTGGAGGTCAACACCCGCAAAGCGGGAGGCCGGGAGCAGCGCGAGGCGGACCTGGCCGAGTCGCTTGCCTACGCCCGGCGACACCTCGCCGCGGAACCCGCCGCCGCCCCCTGACCGGTCGGCTCCTCACCAGCGACGGGGCACCCTCCGGGCAAGCGGCCGAGCGGTAGGTGCTCCCCGGGCAAGCGCCGGTCCTCCCGAAACCCCCGTGCAGGAGACCCGCTGGCGGGCGGCCCGAGATCACGCTCCGGTCTGCACCAACGTCTCCGCGGCGGTCGCCGACTCGTCGACGGCGGCTGCCGTGTCGCCGTCACGGCCAGGCGTCGTCGCGCCCCGGCCGTGGGCTTCGGCACGCTTGCGGGCCCGGTGCGCGGCGACGTGCGACCGGGTGGCGCACCGTTCCGAGCAGAACCGCCGGCAGCAGTTCGAGGACGTATCGAGGTAAACGTCGGCGCAGCGTTCGTCGGCGCAGATCCCGAACCGGGAGCTGCCGTATTCACAGAGCCACACCGACAGCCCCCAGACCGCTCCGGCCAGGTACTCCGCGCTCGTCGAGGCGCCACGACCGGTGACGTGCATGTGCCAGTCACTGGCATCGTGACCGGAGATCCGCGGTTGCACCGGGTACGTCGCCAGGAGCGAGTTCAGCTCCTCCACCACTTCTGCGTCCTGGCCGGCGACACCGAGTTCGAACACCTCACGTAGACGTTTTCTGGCGCGCCGGAGCGCCATCACGTCCCGCTCGGTCGCCTCTTCGGCCCACCAGCTGCGGGCGCCGAACAGCGCTTGCAGATCGTCCAGATCGTCCATGGGGGCGTTGACGAGTTCGATCGCCCGGTGTGCGTACGCCTCGAAGTCCACGCTTCTACCGTAGTCAATGACGGGCCACAACCGGTTCTCCCGGTTGGCCGCCTTTCCTGCCGTACGTACGTATCTTCGCGGCAGCGGCACCGGTGCAGCCCTGGACCACTACCAAGAGTGGTTCATGGATGGCTGTCAGTAGTCAGCGGGCAAGGGTCGACCCTCGGGCCCGGACCCACTCGCATGGCGAGTCCCCGGTCGCCCTGCTGTCGCGGTGCGCTCCGGCTCCACCAGCCGGCGAGTGAAGGCGGCTCCGAACCGGGCGGGGCGTGGTGACCGACCGTCGGAGATTAGGCTCGCGGCATGCTCCGTTCGGTGATTCTGGCCGCCGCCCGCAGTAAGGGCCTGGAACGGCTCGTCGAGACCGCGCCGGTCTCCCGCGAGGTGGTGCGCAGATTCGTCGCCGGTACGTCACCGGCGGACGCGCTACGTGCCACCCGCGAACTGGTCGGCGACGGCCTGTGCGTGACGCTTGACCACCTGGGCGAGGACACCACCACACCGCAGATGGCCGAAGCCACCAAGCAGGCCTACCTGGAACTCCTCACGGCGCTCGGTCGGCAGGGACTCACCCCCGCAGCGGAGGTGAGCGTGAAGTTGTCGGCCCTGGGGCAACGGTTCGACGAGAAGCTCGCGTACGAGTATGCCCGGGCGATCTGCCAGGCGGCGGCGAACGCCCACACCACCGTCACGCTCGACATGGAGGACCACACCGCCACCGACTCGACCCTGGGGATCCTGGACAAGCTGCGCGAAGACTTCCCATCGACCGGGGCGGTGTTGCAGGCGTACCTGCGACGTACCGAGGCTGACTGCCAGGAATTGTCGTACGCGGGGTCCCGGGTCCGGCTCTGCAAAGGGGCGTACGCGGAACCCGAGTCGGTGGCATATCAGTCCCGCCTGGATGTTGACCGCTCGTACGTACGGTGCCTCAACACGCTGCTGTCGGGCGACG
>JBOGDK010000325.1:0-5707 GCA_050701795.1 Micromonosporaceae bacterium | reverse complement strand
TACAGCCGGTCCACCGGGGTGTCGGCGCGCCCGAGGCCCGGCACCGGACGGAACACCAACTGCTGCGACATCGCTGAGGTGCCGCCACCCACGGCGCCGCCCGGCAGACCGGGATTCTCGTACGCGAGGTCAGCCGGCCCCTGTACGTACCGACCCCGGATCAGGGCACGGAATCCCGGCGCATGGTCCTCGATCACCTGCTCGATCCGGTCCACCTGCGTGGTAACCCTGTCATCGTGGCGGCCGAGCTCGGCGTACCAGGCGGGCAGGTGGGTGTACGCCCAGAGGGACTCCGTACCGGCGGGGGAGCGGGACGGGTCGGCCGTGGTCATCTGACCTATCAGGACGAACGGATCGGAGGGCAGTTCCCCGACGGCGAGGTCCGCGGCGTACCGGGTGAGTCCGGCGAGGTCGCCGCCGAGGTGCACGGTGCCGGCTCCGGCCACCTCGTCGCTGAGCCACGGCACCGGGCCCGACAGCGCCCAGTCCACCTTCAGGGTGGGCTTGTCGTACCGGAAGTTCTCCAGGTCCTGCCACAACTGGGCGGGCAGGTGCGGCGCACCCACCAGGTCCCGGTACAGGATCGGCGCCGGTACGTCAGCCAGCACCGCCCGGCGCGCCCGCCAGGCCGTACCATCCACGGTCCTCACGCCCAGGGCGCGGCCCCGCCTCACCACCACCCGGTCGACCCGGGTGCGGTACGCGATCCGGCCGCCATGTGCGACGAGCCGGTCCGCCAGGGCGTTGGTGAGCCGCTGGGCGCCTCCGGTGGGGACCGGGAAGCCGTGCTGCTGGCCGGCCATGGCAAGCAGCCAGCCGTACACCCCGGATCCGGCGGTTTCCGGGGGCAGGTCGGTGTGCAGCGCGCAACCGGTGAGCAGCAACCTGCCGCCCTCCCCGGCGAACATCTCCGTACCCAGGTCCCGGGCGGAGACCACGGCCCGGCGGGCCAGTCGCAGCAGCAGCGCCGGGCCGGTCCGGCGGAACAGGCGTGCCCCGGCGGTCAACGGCGGGAACCCGGTGAACAGCGCGTCGATCAGCGGTTCCGCCACCCGGCGCCACTCCGCGTACGCCGTGAGCCACCTCAGACCGTCCCCCGGGCCGAACCGCTCGACCGACTCCGCGGTGCCTCCCGGGTCGCGGTGCAGCACCACGGCCCGCCCGTCCGGGAGCAGGTGCGCCAGGGACGCGGGGGCGTGCCGCCAGCGCAGGCCGTACGCCTCGAGGTCGAGTCCGGCGAGCACGGGGGAGGCGGCGGCGAGCGGAAAGAACGCGCTGCACAGGTCGGACAGGTAACCCGGCGCGGTCACCTCGGCGGACCGTACGGCGCCACCCGGACCCTCCGCGGTCTCCAGTACGACGACGTCCCAGCCGGCGTCCGCGAGCAGGTTGGCGGCCACCAGGCCGTTGTGTCCGGCTCCGATCACGACGGCGTCAGCGCGGGTCATCGGGCCACCTCGACGATGGGGGACGGGGTACGGCGTCGGTGGTCATGGGTGCGGTGTACCCGCACACCACCACCGCCACGCGGTCCGACAGAAGCGGCGCCGGACCACGGTGGGGGGCGCCGGCCAGCGGCGCGTCCCGGTGGCCGGCGGCGACGCGGCATCGGAGCGAACCGGCGGGATCGGGGCGGGTCACCGGTGTGCCGCCAACCAGGTGGTGATCCGGGTGACGATCTCCGCGGGCGGCAGTGTGCCGTCGACGGTGAGCGCGGCCTCGTCGGGCGAGGGCTCCTCGAGCGCGGCGTACTGGCTGTCCAGCAGTGCCGGTGGGAAGAAGTGCCCGGTACGCCCCGAGACCCGTCCCGCCACCACCTCCCGGGCCACCGCCAGGTAGACGAACCGTACGCCCGGCCGGCCGTCGGCGAGTACGTCCCGGTATCCGCGGCGCAACGCCGAACAGGCCAGCACCGTCTCGGCTGGGCCGTCGAGCATCCGTCCGAGCGTCCGCAACCACGGCCACCGGTCCGCGTCCGACAGCGGTACGCCTGCCCGCATCTTCTCGAGGCTCGTCTCCGGGTGGTGGTCGTCGGCGTCGACGTACCGCCATCCCAACCGAGCGGCGAGGAGCAGGCCGACTGTGGTCTTCCCGCTGCCGGACACCCCGAGCACCACCACGGCGGTCACGGCCACACCGCTTCGGATGAGCCGCACGGCCGGCTCCCGCGGTGACGCCCTTCGGGCCACCGGAGGACGTGGCTGATCACGTTGCCATCATCACCACCGATCGATGTGCGCTGCTTCCACAGTGAAACAACGACGGCGTCGGGGTGGGCGGCATTCTCCGTGATCGCCCGCGCCTGGTGGGGCTGCTGCTCGGGAAGACCGGTGCCTGCCAGCGGCATGACCCGGCCATCGTGTCTCCGTCACAACGGGTCATCACTGATCCATTGGATCAGGGCGGAACGGTCTGATAGTGACGGGAAGAACACAGAGGGATTATTCTGGCGCGATCGTGCGTGCGGGTGCAGGTGCAGATGCAGGTGCAAATGCAGGGCGTACCAGTGGAAGGTGAACCTGATGGACCGACGCGATGTCCCTGCCGGTACGGCGTACCCGATCACTCAGGCACGGTGGTGCCGTCCCGCCACGACGGTGTCGGCGTGACCTGGCCGATGCGGGAATACCCGCTCACCCTGGCCATCGTGGTCCGCCGGATCCTCCAGCAGCATCCCGACCGCGTGGTGGTGGACGGGGCAGGGCGTACCACCTGGGGTGAGGTCGCCGAACGGGCGCTGCGGCTGATGGCGGTGCTGCGCCGGCTCGGGGTGCGGCCGGGCGACCGGGTGGCGAGCTTCGCCGGCAACAGCCGCCGGCATCTGGAGTTGTCCCTGGCGGTGCCGTGCCTCGGCGCGGTGCTGCACCCCCTCAACGTACGGTCGGCGCCGGACAGCGTTGCCGCGGTCGTCCGTACGGCCAGCGACCGGCTGGTGTTCGTGGACGCCTCGCTGACCACGCGGTTCGGCAAGGTTCGCGCCGGTCTCGCCCCCCACGTGCGGTACGTGATGTTCGACGACGGCGAACCGGATCCGGACCTCGTCGGGGGTCATTCGTACGAGGAGTTGCTCGCCGGGCAGGCCGAACCAGCGGAGCTGCCGGAGCTGGACGAACGTACCGCCGCGCTGCTCTGCCACACCAGCGGCACGACCGGGAACCCGAAGGGTGTGCTGTCCTCGCACCGCTCCCAACTGCTGCACACGTTCGGGACCTGCGCCGCGGACGGGATGGGGGTACGCAAGGCGGACACCATCCTGTCGATGGTGCCGATGTTCCACGCCAACGGTTGGGGGCTGCCGTACGCGGCCGCGCTCACCGGGGCGTCACTGGTGATGCCCGGCTCAGGCACCGACCCCCGCGGCATCGTGGACGCCGTCGTCGCGGAGCAGGTCACGGTGGCGGCCGCGGCACCGATGATCTGGGACGGCGTCGCCGATCACCTCGACGACATCGAGGCCAAAGGTGATGTCGGTCACCTCAGTACGTTGCGAGCGGTGGTGATCGGAGGGGCGGCTCCCGCCACGCGGTTGATCCGGCGGTACGCCGGGCGCGGCGTACCGGTGCTCTACGGCTGGGGGATGACGGAGACGTCCTCGCACGCCAGCCTCACCCGGGTACCTGCCGACCCCACCGACCTCCCGGAGCGGGGCGCCACCCAGGGGGCGACCGTCCTCGGCGTGGAGGTACGGATCTGCGGCGACGACGGCGGTGAGCTTCCCTGGGACGGCACCAGCGTCGGCGAACTGGAGGTCCGCGGCCCGTGGGTGGCCTCCGGTTACGTCGGGGTCAGCCCGGCCGAGCAGGCGGCCGGGTTCCATGACGGTTGGCTGCGTACCGGTGACGCCGCCACGATCGACCGGTGCGGCGAGATCCGGGTGGTGGACCGGATCAAGGATCTGGTGACCTCACACGGGGACTGGATCAGCTCGGTCGAACTGGAGGAACTGTTGACCACACACCCCGCGGTACGTGAAGCCACCGTGGTGGCGGTGCCACACCCGGACTGGGGGGAACGCCCCGTGGCGTTGGTGGTCACCACGGGCGCCGCGGTGACCGCCGGGGAACTGCGGGCGCACCTGGCCAGTCGGGTGCCGCACTGGTGGCTCCCCGACGGGTACGTGTTCTGCCCGGCGATTCCCCGTTCCGCCTCCGGCGGGTACGACAAGCGCCTGATCCGGGCGTACCTGCGGGCCAGCCGGCCGGCGGGTGAGTCGTACGGCGCACCGTCCGCGCGGCACCGCCTCGGTGATCCGGGGCGGCGCCGTGCCGGGGTGCCGCCACCGGCGCAGCGGACCGCGTCCGATCCGGTGCAGGCGGCCCCCGACGGCCGGTGAGCACTCGACGGTCGGTCCCGACCAGAGGAGGCAGTGCTCCGGCCCTCGCCTGGGGCGCCGTGGCTGAAGCCGGGCGGCGTCGTCGCGCCGACCGGACACCCTAGTCCGAGCGGGTGAGCAGGATGATCAACACGACGATCGAGACCAGGGTGAGCGTGGCGCCGACCCGCAACACCTGGTAGGCGGCGCCCTGCGGCGGGGCTTCGTCCCGGCGGGTACGCCGCAGCGCCGTGATCACCCGCCAGGCGGTACGCGGCGAGCCCAGCACCCAGACCGCCAACGCCGCCGGGAACAGCAGGACACAGACGAGGGCCTTCATCGTTCTCCGTAACGGCGCGCCGAGGCTGGTGGAGGGAGTCTCCATCATCCCAGGCGCGCCCCGCCAGACGGTGTCCCGGTCGTGCTACGGCCGCTGCAGCAGTCGGTACGTGTACGCCGCGGCCACCCCGTACGCCAGGTGCGGCACCACGTCGGCGAGCCAGTCCCGGGTGCTCCAGGTACGTGGATCGGTGATCCCGAGCGCCGTCATCGGGCCATTGCCGACCAGCAGCGCCCCGCCGCTGAGCACCACCGCGGCGAGCGGGGTGTTGAGCTTTCCGCCGGTCACCATCGCGTACCCGATGCCGACCGCGATGCCGGAGGTGTAGCCGAGCAGGGCACCCGCGGCCTCGGCCCGGTGGTCCCCGCCGGGGCCGCTGCCGAGGTCGAGGTCCAGATGACGGGCGAGTGCGCGTACCGACTGCTCGGGGGTACGGCTTGCCGGCCGGCCCCGTACCGCCATGTCGAGGTACGTCACCGCGTTCAGCGCCAGGGTGCCCACCGAACCGGCGAGGACCCCGTGGCTCAGCCTGCCCATGATTTCCTCCAGGTGGGCGTACACCTGTCAGCGTCTGTGCCCGTACCCCTGGACCGGGAAACAGCCCTGCCTCAGCGTTCCGCGAAGAACTGCCCTCCGGTCGATGTCGACATCGTGACGTCGGTGACGACGTACCCGGTGAAGGATTCGGATCGTCACCACCACATCGAGGAGATCACCATGAAGTACGTTCTGCTGATCCACTCCAACCCGCAGCCGTGGGGGCACCCCACCGGGGACTACGTCGCGGAGCACCAGGCTCTGCCCGCGCAGCAGCGGGAGACGATGAACGCCGAGTTCGAACAGCTGCTCGCCGAGATGCAGGAGAACGGAGAGCTGGTCTCCGGTGAGGCGCTCGGTGACCCGGCGACCGCGCGGCTGTACCGGTGGGAGTCCGGCGCACCGCTGGCCGCCGACGGTCCGTACAGCGAAGCCAAGGAACACCTGGCTGGCTTCTTCCTGATCGACGTCGAGAGCCAGCAGCGCGCCGAACAGATCGCTGTCAGGTTCGCCGGACC
>JBOGDK010000324.1:0-5722 GCA_050701795.1 Micromonosporaceae bacterium | reverse complement strand
ACCCGGTACGCCTCGGCGTATGCGTGCAGGTCGGTGTGGTACGTGTGCACCAGTGGCAGGCCGAGACTGTGGGCGGTGAACACGCCGAGCAGGCCGACCGGGCCGGGGGTGTGGACGTGCACCAGATCGGGCGCCCAGTCCGCGAGGTCCGCGACGTGCCGGGTCCGGGGCCATGAGGCGAGCCGCAGGTCGGCAACCCCACACGCCAGCGACCGCAGCCGCAGTACGCCGGCTTCCTCCGGCTGGTCGGGGTGCCGGGGGACCACGGTGAGCGTGGTGTGGCCGCGGGTCTCCAACGCCGTGGTGAGCGTACGCAGCGACGAGACCACACCGTCCCGGCGCGGCAGGTACGTGTCGGTGAACTGTGCGATCCGCAGTGATCCGCCGGGGGTCGACAAGGTGCCGGGCGACAGGTGATGCATCGTGTGGCCTCCAGGTGTCATCGGGCGCCGTGGCCCGATGGCCGTTTCTGGGCCGACATGGCCTACCCGGATGAGTACTCCCCGTTCCCTGCGTGGCAGTACCGAGGCGGTGACGAAGGCCGGCTCGGACGGTGAACATTCGGGGCCTGGCCGGGAGGACCGGCGGGAGTGCTTCCGGCCGCGGCGGCCTCGCCAGGTACGCCTCTGGGTGGATACCGAATCACCGTTGCGGATGATGCCGCAGGGTGGTGGACCCTGAGAGATTTCAGGGGTGAATCCCGAGTGTGAAATCTGGAGGGGTTCTCTAGCGTCGAGAACAGCAAGTAGGGGACACGGTGACTCCGTCGGGGGGAGCGGTCGTGAAGGAAGCTTTGGTGGTGTCCACGCGGGTGCCGGGCGTGGTGGTGGCGTTACGGGGGAGGGTTGACGTCCATACGGTGAGTAAGGCCCGAGACGCGCTGCACGCGGCGGTGGACGCCGGGTCCGGCACGATGGTGCTGGAGTTCTCCGGTGTGGATCTGTTGGACGCCGCGGGCCTCGGCATGTTGGCGGGTACCCAGCGTCGCGCGGAACGGGCGGGCCGGCGCCTGGTACTGCGTGGGACACCGTCCCGGCTGCGCCGGTTGCTCCGGGCCACCCGTCTGGACCGGATACTCCCAACGGTGGATCCGGAACCGGCACCCGCTGCGGCCACCGCCACCGCACCGGCACCCGCTGCGGCCACCGTCACCGCGACGTGCGAGGTGTCGGTGCCATCGCCGCGTCGTGCCTTGACGGCGGCCTTGCGCGACGCCTGCTGACCGCGGCCTTGCTCGGTGAGCATTGTCACCGCGAGTACACGCTACTCGGCAGTAAACTCCGGCTGAGGGGGGCGATCGCCGGCCGGGTCACCGTCGACCCGGGGTCGGCGCCACTGCTGCGTACCCACCAGCCGGAGGTGTGCCGTGCCGTTCCCGAGTGACCCCGGCGGACCTGACCGGGCATGGGTGATGCGTACGTACGCCGGCCACTCGTCACCGGCGGAGTCGAACGCACTGTTCCGGCGCAATCTCGAGAAGGGACAGACCGGTCTCTCGGTGGCGTTCGACCTGCCCACCCAGACCGGCTACGACCCCGACGACGAGTTGTCCCGGGGCGAAGTGGGCCGGGTCGGGGTGCCTGTGGCACACCTCGGCGACCTCCGGGGGCTGTTCGACGGCATCCCGCTGACCAGCATGAACACGTCGATGACGATCAACGCGCCGGCGATGTGGCTGCTGGCGCTCTACGCCACGGTGGCCGCCGAACAGGCCGAGGCCGACGGCGTCCCGGCCGAGGAGGTCTGGGCGAAGCTCACCGGCACCACACAGAACGACATCGTCAAGGAGTACCTGTCGCGGGGTACGTACATCTTTCCGCCCGCGCCCTCGTTGCGGCTCACCACGGACACGATCGCGTGGACCGTACGGCACATGCCGAAGTGGAACCCGGTCAATGTGTGCTCGTACCACCTGCAGGAGGCGGGCGCGACCCCGGTGCAGGAGGTGGCGTACGCGCTGGCGACGGCGATCGCCGTGCTGGATGCGGTACGCGATTCGGGCCAGGTGCCGCGGGAGCGGATGGGGGACGTGGTCGCCCGGATCTCGTTCTTCGTCAACGCCGGGGTGCGGTTCGTCGAGGAGATGTGCAAGATGCGCGCCTTCGCCGAGCTGTGGGACCGGATCACCGCCGACCGGTACGGCGTCGAAGATCCGAAACACCGCCGGCTGCGGTACGGCGTCCAGGTCAATTCGCTCGGGCTGACAGAGGCGCAGCCGGAGAACAACGTGCAGCGGATCGTGCTGGAGATGCTCGGTGTCACGCTGTCCCGGGATGCCCGCGCCCGTGCCGTACAACTCCCGGCGTGGAACGAGGCGCTCGGCCTGCCCCGGCCGTGGGACCAGCAGTGGTCACTGCGGATGCAGCAGGTGCTGGCGTACGAGACCGACCTGCTGGAGTACGACGACCTGTTCGCCGGCAGCCACGTGGTGGAGGCGAAGACCAGACAGATCGTGGACGGTGCCACCGCCGAGATCGACCGGGTGCTCGACATGGGCGGCGTGATCGCCGCGGTGGACAACGGCTACCTGAAGAGCCAGCTGGTGGCCTCGCTTGCCGAGCGGCGACGCCGGATGGAGTCCGGCGACGAGGTGGTGGTCGGCGTCAACCGGTACCCGGAGACCGAGCCGAGCCCGTTGGTCGCCGACGGGGCCGCGCCGATCCACACCGTCGACCCGGCGGTGGAGCGGGCCGCCCAGTCCTCCGTCGCGGCCTGGCGTGAGTCCCGTGACGCCGACGCGGTGACCGCCGCGCTGCAGCGGCTCCAGGAGGCCGCCAAGAATGGCGGCAACCTGATGGAACCCACCCTCGCCTGTGCCCGGGCCGGTGCGACCACCGGCGAATGGGCTGGGGCGCTACGCGAGGTGTACGGCGAATACCGCGCCGCCACCGGGATCGCCGCTGCCGCAGCAGGCCCCGGGGACGAGGAGATCGTGGCGGTACGGTCCCGGGTCACGGCGACCGGGAAGGAGCTCGGCAAGCGGCTGCGGCTACTGGTCGGCAAGCCGGGTCTGGACGGCCACTCCAACGGCGCGGAGCAGATCGCCGTACGGTCCCGGGACGTCGGGTTCGAGGTGATCTACCAGGGGATCCGGCTCACCCCGGCGCAGATCGTGGCTGCCGCCGTACAGGAGGATGTCGACCTGGTGGGGCTCTCGGTGCTGTCGGGGGCGCACCTGGCGTTGGCCGGTGAGGTGCTGGACGGGCTGCGCGCGGCCGGGCTGAGTGACGTACCGGTGGTGGTGGGCGGGATCATCCCCGCTGAGGACGCCGCCGCGTTGACCGGCCGCGGGGTGGCCCGGGTGTTCACCCCGAAAGACTATTCGCTGACCCGGATCGTGGACGAGATGGTCACGGTGGTACGCGAAGCCCACGGCCTCACAGCTCGATGATCGGCCACTCCTTCGGCAGGATCTGCGTCACCAGGTGCCGCTCCGAGGTCATGATTCTCGCCCGCCGTTCTGCCGCTGTGATGACGACCTGAGCGATGTCGGCGCGACCGACGGTGCTGGTGAAGCCACCGAGGATCGGGGCCATGTCCGGCTCGACCGGTGTGACGACGACATTGTCGATGGTCACCAACAGGTCGAGCATCAGGGCTCCCTCGGTCCCGGCGTGCCGGTACGCCTCCGCGAGGCACAGAACCGGTACGAACACCGGCTGCCCGGCGTCCCCGTTGTCCGCGATCTGCTCCCCTACGGCTGGCATGCCGCGCATGTACGCGAGAAGGCAACCGGTATCGAGAATGACGAGCTCTTCAGAGATCACCGCCGACGAGCCATGATGTCAGCCTTGATCTGCTCCGCTTGCTGCGTCAGCTCCCGCCACTTCTCGGGGGTCAAGCTCCTTGTCATCTCTTCCCGTTGCCGGCGGGCTTCTGCGATGCCTTCCTCGGTCACGTTGATGCCGGCGGCTCGGAGCTGTTCGCGTACCCGCTCGCCGCGCATGCGGTTGCGGACCGATTCGGCCACGAAAGCCGAGACGTTGTCCTCCTGGGACAGTCGTTCGGCTATGTCGTCAGGCAGGCTGACGGTGATCTTCTTGGTCATACCAAGCAGATTACGTGGTCATACCTGCCCTCGGCAATATTTCACGGGCGACCGGACGGCACCCGGAGGGTGTCGCCGGTGTCCGGGGTCCCGGTTGCCTTCCGGGCGGCCTTCTCAGCTCTGCGCTTCCCGCGCCGCCGCCACAGCCACCAGCCGCCGACCAGCATCGTCACGAAGACCAGCAGCACCAGCACAGGCAGCAGGATCGCCACCACGGACATCACCACGCTGGAGATGTCCTCGCCCGTACTCACCACCGGGGCCGCGGCGCCCGCGGTCGCGAGGTTCGCCACCGGCCGTACGGTGACCTTCACCCCGTGCACCACCAGCGCGATCAGCGCGCCGGCCAGCAACGGCACCCAGGTCGGCGCGTCCGCCGAGGCATCCGGCACCGTGAGGGTGGGCGCACCCGCGGTGGCGCTGAACGCCAGGCCGCCCGCGGTCGGACGTACCACGGTGCCCAGGACGTCGTTGACGTGGTCGACGATCGGGATCTTGTCGGCGACCACCTCCACGGTCAGCAACACCGCCAGGAACAGCAGCACCCAGCCGTTCTCCAGCCACTGCCATTGCGGTGGCGGGTTGATCCAGTCGGTGTAGCGGGCCAGGACCCCCACCGCGACCAGTGGGATGTACGCGTTGAGCCCCGCCGCGGCGGCCAGGCCGCTGCCGGTGAGTGCCTCCAACATGCTGCGCTCCTCGCATCCCGCGCCGGTACGGCGCCCGCGGTGGTGGCCGGCGCCTCTGGTGCCGCGCCATGGCCGGCACCGGCACCGGCACTGCGCCCGCGCTGGCGGCCGGCACCTCCGGTACGGCGTCGCCTACCGTCGATGATCTCACCCGGGTGGTAGTCCCGGCCGCGTCGCGTACCGGGCGCCCGGCGGCGTTGGTTACCCTCGCCGGGTGCGACTGGTGATTGCGCGATGTTCGGTCGACTATCAGGGTCGGCTGCAGGCCCACCTCCCGATGGCCGTCCGGCTGCTGGTGGTGAAGGCGGACGGTTCGGTGCTGGTGCATTCGGACGGTGGCTCGTACAAGCCGCTGAACTGGATGTCGCCGCCGTGCCGGATCGAGGAGGAGCCAGGGGTCTGGCGGGTGGTGAACAAGGCCGGCGAGGAGTTGCGGATCTCGATCGAGGAGATCCTGCACGAAACCAACCACGAGTTGGGTGTCGATCCCGGGTTGCAGAAGGACGGGGTGGAGGCACACCTTCAGGAGCTGCTCGCGGCCGACCCGACCGCGCTGGGTGAGGGTTTCACCCTGATCCGGCGCGAGTACGCCACGGCGATCGGCCCGGTCGATCTGCTGTGCCGGGACGCCGCCGGCGGCACCGTCGCGGTCGAGGTGAAGCGCCGGGGTGAGATCGACGGCGTGGAACAGCTGACCCGCTATCTCGAACTGTTGAACCGGGAACCGCTGCTCGCGCCGGTGTCCGGAGTGTTCGCCGCGCAGTTGATCAAACCGCAGGCCCGGGTGCTCGCGGTGGACCGCGGGATCCGCTGTGTGACCATCGACTACGACGCGTTGCGCGGGATGGACGATCCGAGCCTGCGGCTGTTCTAGGCCGTGTGTAGATCTTGGTCGAGCGTGGCGGGATGCGGTAAGTGCCGACTCCCGCAACCACCCGTCCGCCACACCGCATGATCGTGGCGTCCGCGAAGCCCTCATCGGGGC
>JBOGDK010000323.1:0-5743 GCA_050701795.1 Micromonosporaceae bacterium | reverse complement strand
GTCAGCAGCCTTGTCGCGCCCGCGGCGCAGGCGTACGGACCCACCGAACCACCCGGTCCGGTGCGCAACGTCCAGACCGTGGACGGTTGGGGTGCCGCGAGCATCAGCTGGTGGGATCCGGACACCGGCGGCGGCTGGGAGACCGCGTACCACCTGCGGGTGCTCGATCCGACAGGCACCGTGGTGGCGACCCACACCAACAGCGGTTTCAACACCCGCCACACCTTCGGGCAACTGGAGAACGGGACGACGTACACCATCGAGATCACCGCCGAGAACGACATCGGCACCGGCCCGCCGATGTCCGGACAGGTCACACCGTACGTGCCGGACACGTTCACCGAGTTGTACATATACGGCGAGTGCCCGGGCTGGACAGTGGTCAACCCCAACCCGTTCCCCGTGACGTTCACCTGGGAGACCAGCAAGGCATCCGGGATCAATGTGATACGGGAAGGCGACGGTCGCAAGATCGTTCCGGACGGCGACCCCAACAAGTTCTCGGTCTACGTCGACGGCGAGCTTCACGACAAGGACGACGAGGGCGCCTGCCCGAGGACCAGCAAGAAGTGAGGTGACTGACCGGCCGGCCCGAAGCGGGCCGGCCGGTCAGCCGGGCGAAGGCACGACAGTGGCGCCGGTCTGGACAGGGGTGCTGACCGCGGCGTCGGTCAGAGTTCACAGGCGGTCGATGATCGCGGCGGCGAGCCGCTCCGGCGCTTCCAGCGGCGGCCAGTGGCCCAGGTCAGGCCAGGTGACGATCTCGGTGTGAGGCCGCAGTGACGCCAGCCGCTCCGCCATCGACGGCACCGCGATCGGGTCGAGCATGCCCCACAGCGCCGTCATCGGGCCGTCGAAGTCCACCAGCGCGGCGGTCCACCGGTCCTGGTTGATCCGGCGTTCGACCACGTACCTGATCTGGCTGGTGAGGAGTTTCGCGCCACCGCCGTACTGGACCAGCGCGGTCATCGCGTCGACCGCACCGGCTGGTGGTGGCGCGGCGCGGGCGAAACTCTCCCGGAGGCTGTGCCGGATCAGCCACCCGGGCACCGGCAGGGCGGACCGACCCGGCAGAGCGAGTGCGAGCCGCTGCCCACGGGTCAGCTGCACCAGGTCGCTGAAGATCGATCCGTTGGTGAGGAACACCTGGTCGATCCCGATGCTCAGGTCGCCGGCGCCCTGTTGGTGAAGCAGCTCGGCGGCGACAGTGTCGCCCATGTCGTGGCCGACCAGGACGCAACGCTGGATTCCGAGCGCGGTCAGCAGCGACTCGGTCAGGTCGGCGTACTCGAACAGCGAGTACAGGGAGTCGGCTGGCTTGTCGGACAGGCCGTACCCGAGCTGGTCGAAGACCACCACCCGGCGGTACGGCGCCAACCGCGGCACCACCTGCGCCCAGTCGTACGACGACCCCGGAAACCCGTGCACGATCACGATCGGTGGGTCGCCGGTGTGGGTGTCGCCGGGCTCGCCGGGTGCTGTGTCGACCGCGAAGATCCGGCGTCCGTCGATGTCGAGATGGCGCCCGGTGTCCCGCCAAGCGACCACGTCCGGGGGTAGCGCTGCCATGGCGCTCATTATCGACCCACGTCAGCCGATGCGCCTGTGCAAACTGGAGGCTCCCGTGATCACGGGACCCGGACCATGAGACACGCGCGGGCGTGCCCCATGGTCCGGGTCCACTGTCCTCACCCGGTCGTACCAACCCTGCGGGAATGCCTCCAGGTCTCTGCCTCCCGGCAAGCGGCCACCGGCACCGGACGCCAGGGCTGTCGCTCGGCGCACCGGCTCCTGGCACAGTCATCGGCACCCGTCACCCCGGCGCCCGGCAGCGGTCACCTGGAGGGCCGGGTGCGGGCGTCGAACACGGGGCGGAAGGCGAGCGCCGCGCCCACCACGAAGACCAGGGTGGCCAGGTAGATCAGCCCCAGGTGGCCGAGCGTGGCGAGCCCGTAGGGGTAGTGGGCCGGCAGCGCGACGGCGAGCCCCAGCACGGGTGTGGCCACAGCGGTGACGTACGCCCACCATTCCCCGCGGCGTACCCCGAACCAGGCGAGCGCCGCGGTTGCCAGGCCGGCCGCCGCTATGAACCCGGACACCGCGAGGTGCAGGTGGGAGACGTAGTGGTAGAGATCCGGGCTGAACGCCTCGATCTCCGCCCGCCCGACGTCGACCTGACCGGTGCCGATCCCCAGCTCCAGGAACGCGCCGGTGAAGTTGCGTACGAAGAAGATCACCGCGTATCCGATGAACGCCAGACCGGCGGCGGCCATCAGGCCAGCCCCGAGCCGGAGCGTGCCGGACGCGGAGATCGCGGGTCGATGAGCGACGGTGGCCATGGTGGCCTCCCTGTCATCCAGTAGGTCTGCCACCGACCGGGCTTGGCCGGTGGGGTCGCTGTCACGCCTTGGTCGCGAGCAGCGAGATGCTCTTCACGCCGTACCGGGTGGTGGCGTCGCGGGCCCGGTCCGACAGGAACTGGTACGGGTTCTCCCGGGTCGCCACGATCCGCAGGCCGGCACCCTCGATCGCGGCTCGGTACGCGTCCCGCTGCGCGGCGCCGCCGATGCAGGACGCCCAGAGATCGGCGTCGCAGACGATCGAGTCCTTCAGCGGCCGGGTGGTGACGATGTCCGCGATCGCCATCCGGCCACCGGGACGCAGCACCCGGGCAACCTCGGCGAACACCCGTGCCTTGTCCGGGCACAGGTTGATCACCCCGTTGGAGATCACGCAGTCGGCGCTTTTGGGGGGCTCCGGCAGTGCCTCGATCCGCCCGTATCGGAACCCGATCTGTGGGCTACGTGCCTGGATCGCCAGCAGGTTCGCCTTGTCGACCTGCGCCGAGGTGAAGTCGACACCGGTCACCCGACCCGACGCGCCCACCAGCCGGGCCGCGCAGAACGAGTCCATGCCAGAGCCGCTGCCCAGGTCGAGCACCCGCTCGCCCGGTCGCAGTCCAGCCAGGTCGAGGAAGTAGCCGACTCCGGCGAAGGACTCCACGGCCCGGACCGGAACCTGATCAAGGAGGTCGGCGGGGTAGCCGAGCTGCTCGGCAAGCGGCCGGCCAAGGGCGAAGTGGTACGTGCCGTACGGACGCGCCGCGACGTCGCGGTACAGCGCCCGCACCTTCGTCTCGAGTTCCCGCACATCCACGGTGATGGTCATCGCGCACCCCCTGGTAGCCGACCGCGCCGGTCCCCGGTGCGCGCATCGGGCCCTCGGCGCTTCCTTGCCTCCATACCTGCGAAGACGCCGGGCCCGCGGCGGTTATTGCGTCCGAAGACCCCGGCCAGCGGCGGTTATTGCGCCAGGCGCACTGACGGCCATCCGACAGCCTGACCAGAGGCAATATCCGCTGGTCAGTGGTCGTCTGTACTAGTGAGGTCCACACTCTGACGCCGGCGCCAAGGGGGCCGTCATGACCCTGGAACTCGACACCGACCGGGCCGCCCGCCGGGACGCATTGGCGGACCAGGTCTTCCGATCCGTGATCGGCGCGCAGGAGACGATTCACATCTACCTGGGTCACAAGCTAAATCTGTACCGGGCGTTGGCGACGGTCGACAACGCCACCGGAGCCGAGCTGGCGGACCGGGCCGGGATCAGCCCGCGGTACGCCCGGGAGTGGCTGGAGCAGCAGGCCGTGGCCGGGCTGCTGGACGTCGCCGAGGACACCGGCGACGCCGCCTCCCGTCGCTTCCAGCTTCCGCCGGGCGGCGCGGAGGTGCTGTGCGACCCGGAGAGCCTGTACTACGTGGCGCCGCTGACGGGTCTGGTGCAGGGGATCGCCGAGGCCGTGCCAGAGGTGCTGACGGCATTCCGTACCGGCGGTGGCGTGCCGTACGCGGCGTACGGCACCGACCTGCGGGAAGGCATCGCCGATGTGAACCGACCGGCGTTCAGCCACCTGGTCGGCGACTGGGTCGCGGGGTTGCCCGACATCGACGCGCGGCTGCTGGCGACCGACCCGCCGGGCCGGATCGCCGATCTCGGCTGCGGCAGCGGCTGGTCGACGATCGCGTTGGCGAGGGCGTACCCGGGTGCCCAGGTGGATGGGGTGGATCTGGACGAGGCCTCGGTGGCGGACGCGAGGCGCAACGCCGCCGCGGCCGGGCTCACCGAGCGGGTCAGCTTCTCGAACGAGGACGCCGCGGACGCCCGTACCTCCCGGTACGACCTGGTGACGTTCTTCGAGACGCTGCACGACATGGCGTACCCGGTCGACGCGTTGCGGGCGGCGTATCACATGCTCGCCCCGGGCGGCGCGGTGTTGATCGGGGACGAGAAGGTGGCCGAGCGGTTCACCGCGCCCGGCGACGAGATGGAGCGGTTCCACTACGGCTGGAGCGCCATTCACTGTCTCGCCGCGGCGTTGGCCGAACCGGACTCCGCGGCCACAGGCACCGCGATGCGGCCCGACACGGTACGCCGGTACGCCGCCGCGGCCGGTTTCAGCTCCGTGACGGTGCTGCCGATCGAGTACGACTTCTGGCGCTTCTACCGGCTGGACCCGTGAACGCGACTGGACCCGTGAACGCTCCGATCGCTGTGACGGTGAAGAACCGGGCCGACCGGTTCCGCGAGTTGGCGGCCGGGCAACTGCCCCGGCTCTACTCGTTGGCCCGCAGGTTGACGGGGGAGGACGCGGAGGACGCGGTGCAGGACAGCCTGCTCAAGGCGTACCAGCGCTTCGACCAGTTGCGGGACGACGCGGCCGGGCCGGCGTGGTTGACCCGCATTCTGGTCAACACCTGCCGGGACCGGGGCCGCGCCCGGCAGCGCCGGCCGGACGAGGTGCCCTTCGATGAAGACGGCTTCTCGCTGTACCGCACCATCGCGTACGAGGACCCGTTCCCGTACTCGGACTCACTGCACCTGGACTTCCTGAGCGAGTTCGGCCCGGAGGACGTCCGGGCGGTGCTGCTGCGGCTTCCCGGCCTCTACCGGATCCCGCTGGTGCTGGTCTACATGGACGGGTACCTGGCCCGGGAGGTCGCGCAGATGCTGGGCGCACCGCTCGGCACCGTACTGGCCCGGCTGCACCGGGGTCGCAAGCTCTTCGAAAAGCAGATGTGGGAGTACGCCGAGGCGAACGGCCTTCTGAAGGAGCGCACACCATGATCAGCTGCTCCGATGCCATCAACCAGCTCTGGGCGTACCTGGACGACACGGTGGCGCCTGCCGACCGCGGGTTGGTGGAACAGCACCTCGACAGGTGCCGGCGGTGCTGCGGCGAACTGGAGTTCGCGACCGAGCTGCGGCGGCTGCTCACGCACTCCGCGTCCGAGGACGTGCCCGACGACGTGCTGCGGCGGCTGCACCGGACCCTGGAGGAGCTGGAGCCGTGACCCGGGATCTGATGCACAGCGCGGAGATCAAGGAGCTGGTACGCGACGCGTACCGGCACGTGCCGGCCACCACGGCCGATGTGGCGCACAAGCTCTACAGCCCGGAGGAACTGGCCCGGGTGCCGCCGGCGGCGGTCAACCGCGCGCTGGGCGTGGCCAACCACCTCCGGTACGCCGAGATCACACCGGGCGAGACCATCCTGGACATCGGCTGCGGTGGTGGCATCGACACCATCCTCGCGGCGCTCCGTACCGGGCCGGCGGGGCGGGTGCTGGCGCTGGACTTCCTCCCCGAGATGCTGGCGCGGACCGCCGAGGCGGTGGCAGACGCGGGGCTGCGCAACGTCGAGCTGGTCGAGGCGGAGATGGAGGCGATCCCGGTGGGCGGCGGC
>JBOGDK010000322.1:0-5777 GCA_050701795.1 Micromonosporaceae bacterium | reverse complement strand
CGCGCTCTCCGAGGTGTTCCAGGACAACCACTCCTCCCAAGGTGTGTCCCGCAAACTCGGCTACGAACATGACGGCATCTCTGTCGACGCCCGCGGCGGCGAGGCCGTCGTATCCGACCGCCTACGGCTGACACGGGAGAAGTGGACTCAGCAGGCGCGGCCCACAGTGACCGTCGACGGCATGGCGGCCTGCCGACCGATGTTCGGCCTCTGACGGTATCCCCGCTCCGGCCGCGATCCGAACGCCGTCAGCAATGGCCGCACCTGGGCCGGGACTTCACGGTCGGCCCACTGGAGGGACTCTGGCACGCCGACGACATGAGCGCGTTCACCACCCGCGACAAGAACGCGTGGCGGTGGACCATGATGATCCATCACCCGGACTGGGTCACCGGCGAGATGGTCCAGGCAGCGGTGGCGAAGACCGCGTCCAAGAAACACCTGGCGGCGACCGAGCGGCTGCGCCTGATCACGCTCGCCGAGGGTAGCTGCGTCCAGATCCTGCACATTGGCGCGTACGACGACGAGGCGCCCACTCTGGAGCGACTCCACCGCACCTATCTTCCCGCCAACCGGCTGACCTTCAACGGCCCGCACCACGAGATCTACCTCAGCGACGCGCGCCGTACCCCGCCCGCCAAGCTGAGGACCATCTTGCGCCAGCCGGTACGCCCGGAGTAGCGCTAAAGCTGCTTCGTGTGCCCGGGCAGCTCCACGTCAGCGAGGCCGGCGAGGATGTCCCCCACGGAGAGCGGCTGGTCCACCAGGCACGTGCCATTGGACAACAGCAGCGCCGGCACCTTCGTGGCGAGCTCGGCAACGCTCAGCACCGCGGCGAGGGCGCACAGCGCCTCCCCCTGCGCGCGGATGCGTTCCCGTAGGCCCGCCTCGTCGCCCGCGAGCGCGATGACACGGTCCAGGGTCCACGGGTCCTGGGACAGGCGGTTGTCGTACGTCGAGATCGCCCCCGACGCGACCGCGGCAACGGTGCTGATGGTGGCCGCGCTGACGAGACAGACGTGGGCCAGGATCTGCCCGGTGTCCCACTCGCCGGGCGGCGGTACGGGTCGCGGATCGGTGGCCAGCAGCGCGTCGTATGCCTGCCGGAGCGGGTTGGTGTTCATCGGGTCGGGTTCCTCTCAGCCGTGTGCGCCGGTCATGTCCCACGGCGCCTGCGGGAGCACGTCGCCGGTCTCCAGCAGGGACTTCAGGTTCGACAGGACAGCTGGCCAGCCGCTCGAGATGCCGTTGAACATGTCGAGGTTGGCAAGGTTCTCGTGCGTCACCGTGAGGCGCACGATGTCCTGGTGCGCTTCGACAAGGAACGTGACGACCGACGGCTCCCGCTCCTCGTCCGGACTGTCCTCGAAGGTGATGACCAGGCGCGTCGGCGGCTCGGCGGTGAGCACCTTGCCCACGACGTCGGCGACGCCCGATCCGTCGGTGCGCCGGTGCTCCCACGCCGAGCCGGGCTGCCAGTCGGAGACGTTGGCGTGGCCCCAGTACCGCGCCGTCAGGTCGGCGTCGGTGAGGGCCCGCCATACCTGCTCGGCGGTGGCGTGGATGTAGGTGACGTACACGTACGTCGGCACGGACGTCATTGCATGCTCCTCTGCTTGGTGTTTGATCGCACTGAGGGCCCCGAGACGGGGCTTTTCGAAGCCGGAGATCCAGCGCTCCTCGATCTCGTTGATCGGCGCCGGGTTCAGGTAGTGCAGGCGCTCCCGCCCCCGCCGTACGACGGTGACGAGGTTGGCTCGCACGAGGATGTCGAGATGCTGGGTGGCCGACTGACGGGCCATGGCCAGGTGCTCGCACAGTTCGCGCAGGGTCTGGCCGTTGCGTTCGCGGAGGCGGTCGAGCAGGAGCCGCCTCGTCGGGTCGGCCAGCGCCTTGAAGACCAGCTCCATCTCGCCCATGCCCTCATTATGCAGGTGTTTACCTGCATAATGTCAACACCCCCAAGGGTGGAGCCAGTCATGGCCGTCAGGAGTACGTGAAAGAGCGGGGTCTAGAATCCAGCCGACGGTATAGAATCCAGACATGGCTCTGAGTATCAAGAACCCGGAGGCAGATAGGCTCGCGCGAGAGCTGGCGAACCGTACCGGAGAAACCCTCACCGAGGCGGTCGTCACCGCACTGCGCGAGCGGCTCGCGCGTCAGTCCGGCCGTACGAGAGCGCTGGCGCTGCGTGAGGAGCTGAGCGCGATCCGCCGTCGGTGCGCCTCCCTCCCGGTACTGGACGACCGCGCTCCGGACGAGATTCTCGGATACGACGCTCAAGGACTGCCTCGCTGATGGTGATCGACACATCCGCGCTCGTAGCGATGCTCAGTGACGAACCTGGCGCAGAGACCTTCGAGGCGGCCGTGGAGGCAGATCCGGTGAGGCTCATGTCGACCGCGTCGCTGGTCGAGACAGCGATCGTGATCGAGTCCAGGTACGGCGAACCGGGCGGCCGCGAACTCGACCTCTGGCTACACCGGGCCGGGATTGACCTGGTGCCGTTCAACCCGGAGCACGCGGAAGTCGCCCGACTGGCGTACCGGCAGTTCGGGAAAGGCCGACATGCGGCCGGCCTCAACTACGGCGACTGCTTCGCCTACGCTCTGGCCAAGGTCAGTGGCGAGCCACTGCTCTTCAAGGGCAACGACTTCGCCCGCACTGACATCACCTCAGCCACGGCTTCATAGCAGCCGAAACGAACCCGCTTCTCGGCTGTGTCAGCCGAGAAGTCCACGGATGTCGTCGGCGGTGAGGGGAGCGCCGAAGCTGTCGCCGCCATCCATGACGCTGGCGAACAGTTCGGATTTGCGGGTCTTCAACGCCATGACCTTCTCTTCGATGGTGTCGCGGGCGATGAGCCGGTACACCATGACGTTGCGGGTCTGGCCGATCCGGTGCGTACGGTCAACCGCCTGGGCTTCCGTGGCCGGGTTCCACCAGGGGTCGAGCAGGAAGCAGTAGTCCGCCTCAGTCAGGTTGAGCCCGAACCCGCCCGCCTTCAGGCTGATCAGGAACACCGGCGCCGCGCCGTCCTTGAAACGGCCGATGACGCTTGCCCTGTCCCGGGTACGGCCGTCGAGGTGGCAGTGCTCGATGCCTTCGGCGACGAGGCGGTCCCGTACCTTGTCCAGAAAGCCGGTGAACTGGCTGAACACCAACGCCCGGTGCCCGCTCCCGACCACGTCGTACAGGTGCTCGACAAGGGTGTCGAGTTTGACGCTGGGCATGCCATGGTGGGACTCGTCGACCAGCCCCGCGTGCAGGCTGAGCTGCCGCAACAGTGTCAGTGAGCGCAGAATGGTGATCCGGTTGGCGTCCAGGTCGTCGATCAGACCGAGAATCTTCTGACGTTCCCGCTGCAGGTGTCGCTGGTAGACCGTGCGGTGTTTGGAGTGCAGTTCGACATCGAGCACCTGCTCCTGTTTGGCGGGCAGGTCCGCAGCCACCTGTTCCTTGGTACGCCGCCGCATCAGCGGCCGGACCCGGCGCCGCAGCGCAGCGAGCAACTCCGGGTCGCGCTGCTTCTCAATGGGCCGTACGAAGTAGTCGCGAAACCGGGTCGGGCTGGGGAACAGGCCCGGCGCGGTGATCGACAGCAGCGACCACAGCTCCATCAGATTGTTCTCCATCGGCGTGCCCGTGATGGCCAGCTTGAACGGAGCGGGCAGCTTCCGGGCGCACTGGTAGATCTTCGACTGGTGGTTCTTGGCGAACTGCGCCTCATCGAGCACCAGCCCCGACCACGCCACCTCGGCGTACGCGTCGAAGTCCAACCGGAACAGCGTGTACGAGGTCACCACCACGTCGACGCCGGTGACGATGTCCTCGATGGACAGGCCGCTGCGACGCAACGTGTCCCGCACCGCCACCACCCGCAGGTCAGGCGCGAACCGCGCCGCCTCGGCCGGCCAGTTCGACACCACGCTGGTCGGCGCAACTACCAGGAATCTCGCCCCGTCAGGCTCGGACTGCTTCGCGTGGCACATCAGAGCCAGCGACTGCACCGTCTTCCCCAACCCCATGTCGTCGGCGAGGATCCCGCCGAGCCGGTGCTCCCACAGGAACGCCAGCCACGCGTACCCCTCCAGCTGATATTGGCGGAGTGGCGCGTCGAGCAGGTCTGGCGGCGGTGGCGGCTCGATCGACTCGACCGACAGCAGCCCGGTGACCTGGCGCTGCCAGGCGTCTGCCTGCCGGTCCACTACCCCGAGCGCGGCCAACTCTTCCCACAGCCCGGCCTGGAACCGGCTGATCCGCACCTGACCTTTCGGCGCGTCGCTGAGCGCCCGCGCCTCCTCGATCAGCCGCGCCAGCTCCCGCAACTCAGACTTGTCCAGCGAGAAGTACGAGCCGTCGTCCAGCAGCAGGTGCGACTCACCGCCGGCCAACGCCACGAACACGTCCTCGAACGGCACCGGCCGCCCGTCAACGGTGAGCTCCACACCTAGATCGAACCAATCCGTCTCCGCGGGGGTCTCCGTGGTGGAGACGCCGACGCGCAGTGAGTCGGTCACTTCGCGGTAGTCGACCGGCTCCCCGCTGACCTCAACGTCGAGCCCTGGGATATCCGCCAGGAGCGGGACCACCTCGGTCAGGAACCGCATCGTATCCAGCCCAGCCAGGTGAGCCGACTCGGGCCGCACCGGTAACCGGGCAAGGATCTCGTGCTCGGCGTCCGGGTCGCGGTGGCCGGAGTCGTCCGGTGCTCCCAGCGGGGCGCGCACCTGCGAGTCACCTACCCGGTACGCCCACTCCCACCCCACGTCGAGGCGATGCCCAGGGCGGTGGGTGAGCCGCAGCACCAGGGTCGGAGCGGAGATCGCCGGCGGCGTGAACGAGTCGTCGGAGGACACCACGGGCGCCAAGCGCCGCAGTCGGGGGTAGTAATCGTCGCGGAACCGGCCACCGCCCTCCGCCGGCACCACCAGCGGCGCCGGATCCAGGAGCATCCGCTGCAGCGGCTCCGGTACGGCAGCGGCCAGCCTGGCAAGCCGGGGACGCCAGCGTGCCGGGTCGCTGCCGGCCGCCACATCGGCGGGGTCGACGTACACCAGGCCGTGCGCCGTCCGACCGAGGAATCCGACCACCACCGGCTCAGCGTCGGTGTCGACCGTGACGATCGGGCGCACTGCCATACCGCCCTGGGCCTCGGCGGTAACGTCCAGGCGAAGTTCCGCGGTGCCGTACCGCGCCACCTCGGCAAGCCCTTTACGGCCGTAGACCAGCTTCAACCCGACCGACTCTGCCTCATCGAGCAACGACCACAACCGCGGCGACGGGAACTCGCTCAGGTCCAGCCACTTCAGGTTGGAGCCGTGGTAGGCGTAGCCGCGATCGTGCGTCTGGTGGAGCGCGTAGAACTCCGTGAGCAGGCGGCGGTGGGATTCGAGGTAGTCGCCGTAGTAGCGCAGCGTCGCCAGCCGCGACCAGTCCAGCGATCCGCCGATCCACCCGTTCTTGCCCGGCTCGACCAGCCGGGCCCGCAGCTTCACCTGGGGACGTACCCCGGTCGCGCCCCGGCGGGCGGAGGTGCGGCCCTGCTCGTACAGCGACAGCTCAAGCGCCAGCGGCGTACCGGAGGAACGGCTGGCGGGGGCAGCGTCGACGAGCAAGTCGAGGGACCGCTCCCAAGATGATCGCTGTCCCGGTGCCTCAGGAACCTCGGCGGCCCGCATGGCGGTGAGCACCAACGCCGCGACGTGTTTGCAGTCCACGCCGACCGGACAACTGCAGCACCCACTCTGGAGCCGCAGCGCCGCGCCGTTCGCGGA
>JBOGDK010000321.1:0-5794 GCA_050701795.1 Micromonosporaceae bacterium | reverse complement strand
CCGTACCCGTCGAGGTGCATCCCGAACAGCCCCAACGCGCCGAGCTCCCGGGCCAGCTCCCGGATCTGCGGCACCTCGCCGCGTTCGAACCACTCCGCGACGTACGGGTCGACCAGCTTGCGGCAGAGCTGGCGTACCGCGTCCCGGATTTGCAGCTCCTCCTCGCTGAGCAGCGAGTCCACATCGAGCAGGTCTGTCATCGGGGTCTCTCTCCGGTGTCGTCGGCGAGGTCGTCGGTTCCCTGGGCGAGCCAGTCGCGCACTTGCCGGTTGTCGGCGCCCAGCGCCGGTGGCGGGGTGGGTGTCGCGGTCCGGTAGCCGTGCCAGCGCACCGGGTGCCGGGCCTGCCGGGTCCAGCCCTCGCCCACCTCGACGGTCGGCGCCAGGCCCAGGCGTTCGGCGAGCGCGTACGCCTCCGGGATCGTGTTCACCCGCCCGGCGGGCACCCGCGCCGCCGTGAACCGGGCGACCCAGTGATCGGCGTCGGCGGTGGCCAGCCGTTCCTCCAGGGCGGCACGCAGCTCGGCCCGGTGTGCCACCCGCGCGGCGTTGTCCACGAACCGGGGATCGGTCGCGAGCTCCGGCCGGCCGACCGTCTCAGCAAGCCGGCGGAACTGGCCGTCGTTGCCGCAGGCGACCGCGATCGCGGCGTCGGCACAGTGAAGCGTCTCGTACGGGGCGATGCTCGGATGTTCGTTGCCCATCCGTACCCCGGGCCCGCCGGTCTGCAGGCATGCCTGCCCCTGGTTCACCAGCCCCGCCAGCAGGCTGGACAGCAGGTCCACCTCGATCCGGTCGCCCCGGCCGGTACGCTGCCGTCCCGCCAGCGCCGCCAGGATCCCGATCACAGCGTCCTTGCCGGTGATCACGTCCACCAGGGCCACCCCGACCTTGGTTGGTTCGTCATCGGCGCGCCCGGTGATGCTCATCAGCCCACCCATCGCCTGGACCAAAAAGTCGTACCCGAGCAGGTCCCGGCCGCCGAGGCTGCCGAACCCGCTGACCGAGCAGTACACGATCCCGGGGTTGGCGGCGACCACAGCGTGGTACCCGATGCCGAACCGGTCCATCGCACCGGGCTTGAAGTTCTCCACCACCACGTCCGCACGATGGGTCAGTTCCCGCGCGATCGTGAGGTCGTCCGGATCGGTGAGGTCCAGGGTCACCGACCGCTTGCCGCGGTTGACGCTTTCGTAGTACGTCGCGCCGTGCGCTGACCACGGTGGCCCCCACGACCTGGTCTCGTCCCCACCGTTCGGCTGTTCGACCTTGATCACGGTGGCCCCGAGGTCGGCGAGTGTCATGGTCGCCAGCGGGCCGGCCAGCACCCGGCTGAAGTCGGCGACCAGGATCCCGTCCAGCGGTCCAGCGAGTTCGTCCCGTCCGGCCGGTCCCGGGTCGCTGCCGGCCGCGGGACCTCCCGGTGCGGCATCGGGGCTGGTCACGGCACCTGACCGGCGGGTCCGGCGAGGTGCCACGGGTCGCCGTCCCGGAGCGGGGCGGGCAGCGCGGCGTCCGGCACGTTCTGGAACGCCACCGGCCGGGTGAAACGTTCCAGCGCCTGCGCGCCGACGCTGCTGGCGGTCGGTTCGCTGGTCGCCGGCCAGGGCCCGCCGTGGTGCATCGCGTCGACGCAGGCCACCCCGGTGGGGGCGCCGTCCACCACCACCCGTCCAGTCCGCGCCGCCAGTTCGGCGACCACCCGTGGCAGGTCCGGGTCGTCCGCGCCGCCGCCGTACGCCGCCCCAGTCAGGGACGGCTGCATCCGGCGCAGCACGTCCAGCGCCTGGTCCAGGTCGGCGTACTCGGCGACCAGCGCGACCGGGCCGAAGCATTCCTCCAGTAGCCGGGACCCGGGCCGCAGGTCCGCGGGGTCGACCCGGAGCAGGGTGGGGCGTACCTGGTAGCCGGCGTCGAGGGCGGCCCCGGTGGCGATCACCTCGGCGCCCGCGCCGGACAGCGCCGCGACCCCGTCGCGGTACGCCGCGGCGATCCGGTCGCTGAGCAGCCACACCCCGTCGGTGCCCCGTGCCACCGTCGCGATCGCGTCCGGGGCGCGCGCCCCGCGTGGCGCCAGCAGCAGCCCCGGTTTGGTGCAGTACTGCCCGGCCCCCAGGGTGTACGAGGCGACGAACTCTTCCGCGACGGTGGCCATCCGGACGGCGCCGGTGGGGGTGACGAGCACCGGGTTGACGGTGCCCATCTCGGCGTACACCGGGATCGGGTGGGGACGCCGCCGGGCGCGTTCCACGATCGCCATGCCGCCGCGTTGCGACCCGGTGAACGCCACCGCCGCGGTCTGCGGCGCGTCGACCAGCGCCAGTCCCGCCTCGAAGCCCACCACCAGGGAGTACGTGCCCTCGGGCGCCCCCGTCCCGCGCAGTGCCGCGGTGGTGATCTCCGCCAGCCGTGCGCTTAGCCGGGGGTGCGCCGGATGCGCCTTGGCCACCACTGGACAGCCCACGGCGAGCGCGGAGCAGACGTCGTGGCCGACGACGCCGAACTGGAACGGGAAGTTGCTCGCCCCGAACACCGCCACCGGTCCCAGCGGCAGGTTCGCCCGCCGTAGATCCAACCCTGGTCCGGTCTGCACCTTCGCCCGGAGCCACCGCCCGGACTCGCCGACCCTGCCGTAGTAGCGCATGTTGACCGCGCCCCGGGTGAGTTCGCCGCGCAGCCGTACCGGGCCGAGGGCGGTTTCCTGGTCGGCCAGGTCGACAAGTTCGTCGGCGGCGGCGTCGAGAGCGGCGGCGACCGCATCCAGCCAGCGGCGGCGTTCCGCGGGCGGTGTGGTGCTCACCCGCGGGAACGCCGCAGCGGCGGCGGCGACCGCCCCGGCGACCTGGTCGGGCGCCGTGTGCTCAGGCCCGTCGATGGCGGCGCCGGTACGCGGGTCGTGGCTGAGGTCGACGGTCATCACGCCTCCCTTGTGGAGTGCCGCTCGATCGCCCCGGCCAGCACTCCGAGCCCGTCGGCGAGCAGGTCGTAGTCGATCACCAGCGGCGGCAGCAGCCGGATCACGTTGCCGTACGTGCCGCACATCAGGGTAAGGACGCCCTGCTCGTGGCAGGTTTGGTTGATCCGGGCGGCCAGCTCCGGGTCGGGATCCAGGCCACCGGGGCGCACGAACTCCAGCGCCAGCATCGCCCCCCGGCCGCGTAGCTCGGCCACCGCCGGGGCCGCCTCGACCACCGGGCCGAGCGTGGCTCGCACCGTCCGCTCGATGCGTTGTGCGGCGGCAACCAGGTCCCGGTTGTCGACCGCGTCGAAGACACCGAGCGCGGCGGCGCAGGCGAGCGGGTTGCCGGCGTACGTGCCGCCGAGGCCGCCGGCCGGCACCGCCGCCATCAGTTCGGCACGGCCGGTGACAGCGGCCAGCGGCAGCCCGCCACCGAGCGCCTTCCCGGTGACGATCAGATCGGGCTCGAGCCCTTCGTGCTCGCTGGCGAACAGCCGGCCGGTCCGCGCAATCCCGGTCTGCACCTCGTCGGCCACGAAGACGATGCCGTGCCGTCGGGCGACCTCCGCCACCCCGGGCAGGAACCCCTCGGACGGCACGACGAAACCGCCCTCGCCCTGGATCGGCTCGATCACGATCGCCGCTACGGTGTCGGGGTCGACCCGTTGCAGCAGGTCCTCCAGGGCGGCCAGGGCCTCGGCGGTGGCGGCCTCGGGGCCGTTCGGCCAGCGCAACGGGTACGCCAGCGGGCTGCGGTGCACCTCGCCCGGGAACGGCCCGAACCCCGCCTTGTAGGGCGTCTCCTTCGCGGTCATCGCCAGCGCCATCAAGCTGCGGCCGTGGAACGCGTGCTCGAACACCACCACCCCGGTACGGCCGGTCGCGGCGCGGGCGATCTTCACGGCGTTCTCCACGGCCTCGGCGCCGGTGCTGAACAGCGCGGTGGTCTTCTGGCGCCGCCCGGGGGAACGGGTGTTCAGCCACTCAGCGACGTCGACGTAGCCGCTGTACCCGGTGACCAGGAAGCAGGTGTGGCTGAACCGCGCCGCCTGCGCGGTGACCCGGTCGGTGACCTCTGGGGCGGTGGCGCCCACGCTGGTCACCGCGATCCCGGAGGCGAAGTCGATGATGTGGTTGCCGTCGGCGTCGACGATGATCCCGCCGGCCGCGCGTTCGACCTGCACCGGCAGGGCGGAACCGAGCCCGGGTGGCAGCTGCCGGGCCCGGCGTGCGGCCAGTTCCGCGGACCGCGGTCCGGGAAGGCTGGTCACCAGCCGGCGCTGCTGCGCCGGCCGGTAGGTCGCTGTGAGGGGTCCGCTCCTGGTCGCCGTCATCTGCCGCTCCTCTCGAGAGGTGTTCAGGCTATGGACGCCGAAGCCCCCCGCGCCCTGGACGATATGCTGAGCATCGCCGTGCCAATGGACGATTCGTCCACTCCCGAGTGGGCGCCCAGCTCGCGGGATCCAAGGCGACGGCGTGATCCTCGAGGAGGTCCGATGCCGACCCTGCGCCAGTTGGTCGACGCGCTCGGGCCGGACTTAGCCCGGGTCGGCCGGGTCGACGCTCTCGATACGGACGTCACCGGGGTGCACGTCAGCGAACTCGACGACCCCACCATGTACCTGTCCGGGGGCGAGCTGCTGCTCACCACCGGGATGCCGTTCACCGACCCCGACCGGGAGCCGGCGGCGTACGTCGCCCGCCTGGTACGCCGCGGTGTCTGCGGCCTCGGCTTCGGGCTCGGCCCGGTGCACCAAGAGGTCCCCACCGCGCTGGTCGCCGCCTGCGACGACGCCGGCCTGCCGGTGTTCTCGGTACCCGGGCCGACGCCGTTCCTGGTGGTGGCGCGGACGTACTGGAACCAGCTCGTCGTGGCGGGCCGGGCCGAGCTGAACGCGCACCTGCGAGCGCACCAGGACCTGATCCGGGCGGTACGCGGCCCCAACCCGGTCACCGCGATTGTGCGGGTGCTCGCCGGCGCCGTCGGTGGCTGGGCGGCCAGGCTGGACACCGACGGTGACGCGCTCGACGTCTGGCCGAAGTCGCGGCTGGCCACCGCCGGGAAGCTGAAGGCCGAGGTGGCGTGGCTGCGCGAGGCCGGGCCGCATGCGTCCGCGACTTTCCCGCTGGGGGCCGACGACGTGGTGGTGCAGCCGTTGTCCCGGCGCCGGCGGATCACCGGCTTCGTCGTCACCGCCGCGCCGCGTGCCGCCGGAGGACCGGACGGGCAACTCGCGCTCGCCGCGTGTGCGCTGCTCACCCTGGGGTTGGACCAGCGGTACGAGGCGGTCGCGCGGAGCCGCAGCGAACGCTGCAGCATCCTGCTGCTCGCGCTGGCAGGCCACCTCGACGCCGCCCGCTCGCTCAGCGACGAACTCGGGCACCTCCGCGTCCCCGGGTTGGTGCGGCTGATCGCGGCGGCGCCGCCGCTGGCCGCCGGTGAGCTGCTCGACCGTTGGGAGCGAGCGAGGGTACCGGGGCGGGAGGTGTGGGTCGCCGAGCAGGCTGACCGGGTCTGGGTGATGGCAACCCCGGACGGGGCCACCGCCGTGCTGGACGACCTGCGTACGCTGACGCGCTCGGACGTGCCGGAGCTGCGGGCGGTGGCCAGCCCGCCGGTGCCTCCCGACGGGTTGCCGCGGCAGCGGGACGCGCTGGCGGCGGCGTTGTCGCGGTGTGGTCCCGGGCAGGTCCCCGGCGATGTCCCGGAGACCCTGGGCGAGCGCGCCGCCCGCCAGGTCGAGGCGCTGGTGGGGCACCGT
Organism: Micromonosporaceae bacterium; assembly: GCA_050701795.1. GTDB lineage: Bacteria > Actinomycetota > Actinomycetes > Mycobacteriales > Micromonosporaceae > WHSM01. The sequence continues at coordinate 74 of JBOGDK010000321.1, read as the reverse complement.
GACGGGGAGCTGGTCGGCGCGGTGGCGGCGTACCTGAGGCACCGGGGGCACTGGGACCGTGGCGCCGCGACGGT
>JBOGDK010000320.1:0-5809 GCA_050701795.1 Micromonosporaceae bacterium | reverse complement strand
GCCCGACCCACCAGCCGGTGGAGCAGCTGGCCGCGCTGCGCGCGATTCCCGGCCTGGACGTGGTACGCCCGGCCGACGCCAACGAGACCGCGGTGGCCTGGCGCCAGGCGCTGGAGCACACCGACCGACCCACGGCGTTGTGCCTGACCCGGCAGAACGTGCCGGTGCTGGACCCGGCCTCGGCGGCCGGCGCCGAGCGGGGCGGATACGTCCTGGTCGACGCCCCGGATCCGCGGGTGGTGCTGATCGCCACCGGTAGCGAAGTGCAGCTCGCGGTGGCCGCGGCGGAGCGGTTGGGTGCCGAAGGAGTGGCCGCCCGGGTGGTGTCGATGCCGTGCCGCGAGTGGTTCGACAGCCAGGATGAGGGGTACCGCAATGAGGTGCTCCCACCGAGCGTGCGCGCTCGGGTGTCGGTCGAGGCCGGCATCGCGATGCCGTGGCGGGACCTCGTCGGGGATGCCGGCGAGTCGGTCAGCCTGGAGCATTTCGGGGCGAGTGCCCCCTACCAGGTGCTGTTCGAGCAGTTCGGCATCACCGCGGACGCGGTGGTCGACGCGGCGCGCCGGAGTATCCAGAAGGCAACCATCTGACCCGCCCACCTGGGCAGGAAAGGACACGAAACCATGACCGACCGACTCGCCGAATTGTCCGCCGCGGGCGTCGCTGTCTGGCTGGATGACCTGTCGCGGGAACGCCTGGCGACCGGCAACCTGGATCAGCTCCGTCGCGAGAAGCACGTCGTCGGGGTGACCACCAACCCGACGATCTTCGCGAAGGCGCTGGCGGACTCCGACCAGTACAACCCCCAGATCAACGATCTCGCGGTACGCGGCGTCACGATCGAAGAGGCCGCCCGGATGCTCACCTGCTACGACGTGCGCTGGGCGTGCGACGTGATGCGCCCGGTGTACGACGAGACCGGTGGCCAGGACGGGCGGGTGTCCATCGAGGTGGACCCGCGACTGGCGCACGACACCGAACGCACCGTCGCCGAGGCGAAGGCGCTGTGGTGGCTGGTGGACCGCCCGAACCTGTACATCAAGATCCCGGCCACCAAGGCGGGGCTGCCGGCGATCACCCGTACCCTCGCGGAGGGGATCAGCGTCAACGTCACCCTGATCTTCAGCCTGGAGCGGTACGACGCCGTGATGGACGCCTTCCTCACCGGGCTGGAGCAGGCGAGGGCGAACGGGCACGACCTGTCGGTGATGGCGTCCGTGGGGTCATTCTTCGTCTCCCGGGTGGACTCCGAGATCGACAAGCGGCTGGAGAAGCTGGACGGCGACGCGAAAGCGCTGGCGGGCAAGGCCGCGATCGCGAACGCGCGGCTGGCGTACCAGCGCTACGAGAAGGTGTTCTCCTCCGACCGGTGGAAGGCACTCGCCGACGCCGGGGCCCGTCCGCAGCGCCCGCTGTGGGCCTCCACCAGCACCAAGAACCCGGAGTACCGGGACGTGATGTACGTGGAGGACCTGATCGCGCCCGGGATCGTGAACACGATGCCGGCCCCCACAGTCGACTCGTACGCCGACCACGGCGAGACCCGACCGGACACGGTGACCCCGCACTACGGCGACGCGCAGCAGGTGCTCAACGACCTGACCGCGGCCGGCATCGACCTCGACGACGTGGTGAAGGTCCTGGAGGACGAGGGCGTCGAGAAGTTCGCGGTGAGCTGGCAGCAGTTGCTGGACAGTGTCGAGGAGCAGCTGCAGGCTGCCGGGGCCGCACCGGGACACCAGGAGGCGACCACCAGGCCGGCCGACACCGGAGCCACGACGTGACCCGACGTACCGACCGGCGCGGCGTCGTGCCCGGACCCGCCGCCGGGCGAAGTGAGGTACCGAGGTGAACGTGGAGGTGGCCGCGGGCCTGTCGGTCAGTGGCGTCGAGCAGGTGCCGGGGGCCACGGACGCACGGGCACAGTTGGTGACCGACGGCGTACCGGCGCGGCTGGTGGCGAAGGAGCCGACGTTGTGGGGCCCCGCTGCCGAGGCGGTGGCGAAGACCCGGTTGGGCTGGTTGGACACGTTCGCCAGGAGCCGCGAGCTGGTGCCCCGGCTGGCCGCGCTGCGCGGCGAGCTGCGGGGCGAGGGCGTCGACCACGTGGTGCTCGCCGGGATGGGTGGCTCGTCACTGGCCCCCGAGGTGATCACCCGGACGCTGGACGTACCGCTGACGGTGCTCGACACCACCGACCCCGGTCAGATCGCCGCGGCCATCGATGACCGGCTGGACCGTACGGTGCTGGTGGTGGCGAGCAAGTCAGGCTCCACTGTGGAGACCGACAGTCACCGGCGGGCGTACGCGGAGGCGTTCCGGAAGGCGGGCATCGACCCGGCCAGTCGCCTGGTGGTGGTGACCGACCCGGGTTCGCCGCTCGCCGACCTGGCCGCCGCGGACGGTGCCCGTGCGGTGTTCCTGGCCGACCCCGAGGTGGGCGGCCGGTACAGCGCGCTGACGGCGTTCGGGCTGGTCCCGAGCGCGCTCGCGGGCGTGGACGTCGGCGAGTTGCTGGACCAGGCCGAAGACTTCGCGGAGTCCCTCTCCGGGGCCGACGACAACCCGGCGCTGGCCCTCGGGGCGGCACTCGGCGCGGCCGCCACGCACGGCCGGGACAAGCTCGCGGTCGCCTCGGACGGCACCGGAATCGTCGGCCTCGGTGACTGGATCGAGCAGTTGATCGCCGAGTCCACCGGCAAGGAGGGCAAGGGCATCCTGCCGGTGGTGTTGGAGACGCCGGACTCCCCCGGCGGCGCCGGAACCGGCGTACTGCCCGTCACGGTGGGCGGCGCGCTGCCGGTGGAGCAGCCGCACACCCGGGTGCTGCGGGACGGCCTGGCCGTCAACGGCCCGCTCGGCGCTCAGTTCCTGGCCTGGGAGTACGCCACCGCGATCGCCTCCCGGGTGATCGGTGTGGAGCCGTTCGACCAGCCGAACGTGGCCGAGAGCAAGGACAACACGAAGCGGTTGCTCGCCAACGGGCTGCCGGAGTCGACGCCCGAGTTCACCGAAGGCGCCATCGAGGTGTACCTCTCCGGGGTCACCGGCGACAGCCTGGCCGGCGTCCTGGGATCGCTGCTGGACGCGGTGACCGACCGCGGGTATCTCGCCGTGATGGCGTACCTGGACCGGTACGCCGACGCGGACGTGGCACGGCTGCGGTCGCTGCTCGCCGGGCGTACCCAGTCCGCGGTCACGTACGGCTGGGGTCCCCGGTTCCTGCACTCCACCGGCCAGTACCACAAGGGCGGCCCGCAGCACGGGGTGTTCCTGCAGGTCTCCGGAGCGGTGGCCGACGACCTCGCGGTCCCGGGGCGACCGTACGGCTTCACCACCCTGCAGGCCGCACAGGCAGCCGGTGACCTGCAGGCGCTGGCGGGCCGGGACCGTCCGGTGGTACGGCTGCACCTCACCGACCGGGCCGCCGGGATCAGGCAGCTGCTCGACGCCGCCGAGGTCCGGGGAGCGTCCGGATGACCGGGGGCAACCCGCTGCGGGATCCACAGGACCGGCGGTTGCCCCGGATCCCGGAACCCTGCGCCCTGGTGATCTTCGGTGTGACCGGGGACCTGTCACGCAAGAAACTCATCCCCGCGATCTACGACCTCGCCAACCGGGGGCTGCTCCCACCGGGCTTCGCCCTGCTCGGCTTCGCACGGCGGGACTGGGGTCACGGCGACTTCGAGGACCTGGCCCGTCACGCCGCCCAGAAGGGTGCCCGTACGCCGTGGCGGGACGAGGTGTGGGCCAGGCTCGCCGGCAACATCAAGTTCATCGGTGGATCGTTCGACGACGACGTGGCGTTCGACCACGTCGCGGAGCAACTCGACGAGCTCCGGAAGACCCACGGGATCCCCGGCAACGCGGCGTTCTACCTGTCGATCCCGCCGTCGGCGTTCCCGACGGTGCTCAAGCAGCTGGACCGTACCGGGATGGCGGACAACAACCGTTCCGGGGGCTGGCGCCGGGTGGTGGTGGAGAAGCCGTTCGGCAGCGACGTACACACCGCACGTCAGCTCAACCACCTGGTGGACTCCGCGTTCACCGCCGAAGACGTGTTCCGGATCGACCACTACCTGGGCAAGGAGACGATCCAGAATCTGCTGGCGCTGCGGTTCGCGAACACCTTGTTCGAGCCGGTGTGGAACTCCCTGTACGTCGACTCGGTGCAGATCACCATGGCCGAAGACGTCGGGATCGGCGGCCGCGCCGGGTTCTACGACTCCGCTGGTGCCGCCCGTGACGTGCTGCAGAACCACCTGCTGCAGCTGCTCGCGCTGACGGCGATGGAGGAGCCGACGGCGTTCGACTCCGAGGCGATCCGTACCGAGAAGCTGAAGGTGCTCCGGGCGATCACACTGCCGCCGGACCCGACCCGGTACGCGGTCCGGGGGCAGTACACGCAGGGCTGGGTGGCGGGTGCCCGGGTCCGGGGCTACCTGGAAGAGGAGAACGTCCCGCCGGACTCCACCACCGAGACCTACGTGGCGGTACGCCTCGGCGTGCAGAACCGCCGCTGGGCCGGGGTGCCGTTCTTCATCCGGGCCGGCAAGCGGCTCCCCCGCCGGGTCACCGAGATCGCGGTGTTGTTCAAAAAGGCGCCGCATCTGCCGTTCGGGCCCACCGAAGTGGAGTCGCTGGGCCACAACCAGTTGGTGATCCGGGTGCAGCCGGACGAGGGCGTGACGCTGAAGTTCGGCTCCAAGGTGCCGGGCACCACGATGGAGGTCCGCGACATCTCGATGGACTTCCTGTACGGCGAGGCGTTCACCGAGTCCAGCCCCGAGGCGTACGAACGGCTGGTGCTCGACGTACTGCTGGGTGACAAGACACTGTTCCCGACGGCGGACGAGGTGGAGGCGAGCTGGCACGTGGTCGACCCGCTCGAGGCGTTCTGGAAGGACACCACGCCGCACCCGTACCGGGCCGGCGAGTGGGGTCCGAAGGCCGCGGAGGAGATGCTCGCCGCCGATGGTTGCACCTGGCGGCGGCCGTGACGGCGCGGACTGTGGCGCGGTGCTCGTCGGTGGCGCGGCGGGCCGGGACGAGTGGGAGGCGGGCGTGGTAGCGCTCTGGGACAGCACCGGTGGCGAGGTGGTGAAGCGGCTGGCCGAGGAACGGCGCTCAGCCGGCGGGGTGACCAGTGGTCTCGCGCTGACCCTGATCGCGGTGACCGACGAAAAGCGGGTGGGCGAGGCCGAGGCCGCGGCCACCATCGCGGCGCAGCAACACCCCACCCGGGTGCTGATCGTGGTACGCCGCAACGTACTCGACCCGGAATCCCGGCTGGATGCCGAGATCGTGGTGGGTGGCCGGCTCGGCCCCTGCGAGGCGGTCGTGATGCGGATGCACGGGCGGCTCGCGCTGCACGCGGAGTCGGTGGCGTTGCCGCTGTTGGCGCCGGACGTGCCGGTGGTGACGTGGTGGCACAGCGCACCGCCGGAGCGGATCGCGTACGACCCGCTCGGCGTGGTGGCCGACCGCCGGGTGACCGACTCGTCGAACGCCGAAGACCCCGCGACGGCGCTGCGGCAGCGGGCTGAGGACTACGCGCCAGGCGACACCGACCTGGCGTGGACCCGGATCACCTCGTGGCGCACCCTGATCGCCGGCGCGTTCGACGCCACCACCGCCACGGCACGTGCCGCTCGGCTGGTGGCTCCGGCGACTGATCCAGGTGCGATGCTGCTGGCCGGCTGGTTGACGGCCCGCCTTGGCGTCGAACCTGAGATCACCGACACGGGAGGCCGGCTCACCGAGGTGGCCATCGGTTTCGCCGACGGCGCGGAAACCTCGATCGTACGTA
>JBOGDK010000319.1:0-5815 GCA_050701795.1 Micromonosporaceae bacterium | reverse complement strand
TTTGCGAGCTGCTCCTGCATCTTCTGCGCCTGCTGCAGCAGCTCCTGCATGTTCGGCTGGCCACCAGGCCCCACGGCGTACTCCTCAGTCGATCGGCTGTCATCCGAGCCTAGCGTCTGTTGGGGAACCCCCGGCCGAGGCGCGGTGAGGTCCATCTTGTCGAACTGGCAAGCGTGCGGAAGAGGTGCACACCGGTGTTGTATGCGCGCCTCCCGCAGGCGCCGCCAGGCGGCACCCGGGCCCAGCGCGGCCGGTCAGCGGGTTCCTCAGCAGACGCTAACCGGCGCGGCCGTCGTCACCGATCTTCTCCGCCCCGAAGGTTTCCCGCAGCAGCGCCACGGCCTGCTCCTCCTGGGTCGGCGCCGCGGCCTGCTCCGCGTCGTCCAACGGTTGGTCGCCGGGGTCGAAGCCTTCGTACATCCCGCGAGGCGGCTCCGGAGGGGGCTCGGCAGCCGGCTCCGCGCGACGCGGCGGCTCAGCCGGCCCGCTACCCCGGGCGGCGGCGTGCGCCGGCCCTCCGCCACGACCGGTCACCTCACAGCGGATCTTCCACCGAACACCGAGCACCGCCGCGAGCGCGTCCTGGATCACGCTGACGACGCTGTCTTCGGAGAACCGGGGAAGCAGGCCACCGTGCTGCAGGTCCAGCACGAGCACATCGCCCTGCACCGCGCGAGGCATCACGTTCTGCAGCATCGACCACACCACCCGCTTGCGCTTGGTGTGTTCGAGGATCTCCGGCCAGACCTTCCGTACCGCCGCGGCGTCCAGGCCCGTGGGGGGCAGCACGGGCGCCTCCTGCCCGCTTACGGCAGGTCGCCCGACCGCCGGCGCCGCCTGCACCTCGGGCCGATCCGGCGGTACGGGCGCGGCCACGGTTCCGGGCGCCGCTGTCGCGGGCGCGGCTGTCTCCGGTGTGGCAGCCGCCTCGGGCGTTGTCTGCGGCGCGGCGGCCGCTTCCGGTGCCGATCCGCGAGGGGGCGCGGACGGGCGGCTGGCCCGGGACCCGGCTGACCGGCCCGGCGGGGTCCCGGCCCCGGCAGAGTCCGACCCCGGCTCACTCGGGCTGGCGTGGGATGCCGACCCCGGCTCACTCGGGCTGGCGTGGGAGGCCGGCGCCGGCTTCGGGGCGGCGGCTGTTTCCGTCGACCCGGGCGCCGCGGCTCCGATGTCGAACCGGCGTTCCAGGCGCTCCAGCCGGGACAACATCGCCTGCCCCGACCCGTCCGTCCCGGGTAGCAACGCCCGGGCACAGATCAGCTCGAGAACCAGGCGCGGCGCCGTGGTACCCCGCATATCGGTCAGCCCGGCGTGCACGATGTCGGCGATCCGGGACAGCTCGGCCGTACCCAGCCGCAGCGCCTGCGCGGTCATCCGCTCCAGCTGGTCGTCCGGTACGTCCAGAAGGCCCTTCTCTGCCGCGTCCGGCACCTGGTTCAGCACGATCAGGTCGCGGAACCGCTCCAGCAGATCGGCCGCGAACCGGCGGGGATCATGCCCCGCCTCGGCGACCTGATCGACAACCTGGAACACCGCCGCCCCGTCCGCGGCCGCGAACGCGTCGCACATCTCGTCGATCAACGCGGCGTCGGTGACCCCGAGCAGGTCAACCGCCCGCCGGTAGGTCACCCCGTCGGGGCCGGCGCCCGCGATCAGCTGGTCCAGCACCGACTGCGCGTCCCGCACCGAGCCGCCCCCGGCCCGTACCACCAGCGGGAACACCGCCGGCTCCACCACCACGCCTTCGGCCTTGCACAACTGCTCCAGGTGCGGCCGCAGCACGCTCGGCGGGACCAGCCGGAACGGGTAGTGGTGAGTACGCGACCGGATGGTCGGCAGCACCTTCTCCGGCTCGGTGGTGGCGAAGATGAATACCACGTAGTCGGGTGGCTCCTCGACGAGCTTGAGCAGCGCGTTGAAGCCCGCCGAGGAGACCATGTGGGCCTCGTCGATCACGTACACCTTGTAGCGACTCGCGATCGGGGCGAAGAAGGCGCGTTCCCGCAGCTCACGCGCGTCGTCCACGCCGCCGTGGGAGGCCGCGTCGATCTCGATCACGTCGACCGAGCCGGGGCCGTCCGGGGCCAGCGCCACACAGGACTCGCACTCACCGCACGGCTCCGGAGTGGGACCTTTTGCGCAGTTCAGGGAGCGGGCCAGGATCCGGGCACTGGAGGTCTTGCCACACCCTCGGGGGCCCGAGAACAGGTACGCGTGGTGCAGCCGATTGTTCCGGATCGCCTGCGCGAGGGGTTCGGTGATGTGGTCCTGGCCGATGATCTCCTCGAAGGCCCTCGGCCGGTACTTCCGGTACAGGGCGAGGCTTGCCACGGCGATCCCCTTCGCGGTCGACACGACTTGAACGGTCAAGTCGTAACGATAGGGGACCCCCCGTGCACCCGTCAGAGCTCGCGTACCCTTGCTGCCTTCCGGCCCTGGGGGAGTTTACGAGTTGCACGCCGCACGAGGGGCCGCAGCAACTGTACCTGCCTCACGTGCCCGCGACGACCGCACCCTCCGAACCCGGCCCTGACTCCACCCGGGCCACCGCCACGCCTCCGGCTGGCACTAGTCGAGCCGGGCGAGATCGTCTGCTGAGAGCCGTAGCCCGCCAGCGGCCACGTTTTCCCGCAGGTGGTCCGGGTTGCCGGTGCCGGGGATGGCGAGTACGTGCGGTCCACGACTCAACGTCCACGCCAACCGGACCTGCGCGGCGGTCGCCCCGTGCTCGGTGGCCACAGCCAACACCTCGTCGCTGTGCACGTCAGTCGCGCCCGCCTCGCGTCCCTCGCCGGCGATCGCGAAGTACGGCACGAAAGCGATCCCCTGCTCCCCGCACATCCGCAACAGCTCATCTGACCCCGGCAGCTGGGTGCCGAGACCGTACCGGTTCTGTACGGACACCACCGGCGCGATCGCCTGAGCCTCGGCGAGGTGGTGTGGACGTACCGAGGAGATCCCCAGGTGACGGATCAGCCCCGCCTCGCGGAGATCTGCCAGGGCACCGAAATGCTCGTCGAGCGGGCGGTCCGCGAACATCCGCAGGTAGACCAGATCGAGGTGGTCACGGCCGAGTTGGCGCAGATTCTCCTCCACCTGGCCACGCAGTTGCTCCGGCGTGGCCCACGGCAGCCACTCACCCGACGGGTCACGTCCCGGCCCGACCTTCGCGGCGATCACCAGGTCGTCCGGGTACGGCGCCAACGCCCGGTTGATCAGCTCGTTGGCGGACCGCGACGAGGAGAAGTAGTACGCGGCGGTGTCGATGTGGTTGACGCCGAGATCGCGCGCCCGCCGTAGCACGTTGATCGACGTATCCCGGTCGCGTGGCGTACCGCGATCGAAGGCGGCACTGCCGGTCAGCCGCATCGCGCCGAATCCGAGCCGGTTGACTGTCAGGTCGCCGATCTCCCAGGTGCCCGCGGCCGCCGCGGTGGTCTCGTTCGTCATGGTCGACGAGCCTGGCACGCGATCCGTGGCTTGCGAGGCGGTGGGTGCCGTACGGTCCGGGATGGCGCTCACGTAACGTCAGAGGTGGCCCTGACGCGCCCAGTGCCGGGCGGACTCGGCCGCCGCGCGAGGCTTCGGTATCCTTGCCGGCGGAGGATTCGCCTAGTGGCCTAGGGCGCACGCTTGGAAAGCGTGTTGGGGGCAACCCCTCACGAGTTCGAATCTCGTATCCTCCGCCAGCCTGACCAGCACGAACGCCGGGAGCGCAGACCGCGTGCTCCCGGCGTTCGGCTTGCTGGTCTCAGTTTTGGTCTCAGTTGCACCCCCTCAGGCGGGTACCGAGACTCCTGATGCCCCGTCGTCGTCCTCCCCGTTCTCGGTGTCAACCTCGGAGATCTCCACCGACCACAGGAGGCCATCGACCCGCTTGGCAATGTCCTGCCGGATCGGATCAGTGACGTGCTGGTACCTGGCGGCCATGTTCGTAGACGCCCACCCCATGACACCCATCACCGCGCGCTCTGGCACCCCGAGAATCAGGAGCACTGTCGCGGCCGTATGTCTTGCGTCGTGCAATCTACCGTCCCGTAGCCCAGCGGACTTGAGGATCTCCTTCCATTCGCGGTAATCCGTGTTCGGATTCAGCGGTCGACCTACCGGGGTTGCGAAAACCCAACCTTCATCGATCCACAACTGTCCGGCTACCATTTGCTCCTTCTGCTGCCTTGTTCGGTGCTGCCGCAAGAGTTCTGTTAGCTCTCCGGGCAGGCCGATCACCCTCCGCCCTGCTCGTGACTTTGTGTCGTCGGCGTCCGGGCGAACCTGCTTCCGGTTCGGGCAGTAGCCCGCTTTCCGTCCACAGTCACCCTTACATCCGTGCGCATACTTGGGACGCAGTCGGCCCCTCCGAATTCGAATCGCGCCATTCTGTAGGTCGACGTCTCCCCATTTCAATCCCAGCGCTTCACCTTGTCGTAGCCCGAGAGCCAGTGCGATAGCCCATCGCGCGCTATTTCTCCGTTCCGCCGTACTGGCCAAGATTCGCTGCACGTCCTCAACCGAGTACGGCTCAATCTCCGTCTCGGAGAGCTTTGGGGCTTTCGCGAGCGTCGCAGGGTTGCGTGTCAGGTAGCTCCGGCGAACGGCTTCGTTGAGCGCTGTACGGATCGTGCGGTGCGCCTGGTGCGCCGTGCCAGCGGCGCTACCGTGGCGCTGCATAGATATATACAGTCTCTCCAGGTGCTCAGGCTGAAGCTTGGCGAGCTTGTGTGAGCCGACGCCGGGGATCAGGTGCTTGTTCACTGCCACCCGGTACCCCGATAGCGTGTTCTCGCGTACGTGCGGCGCGGCTATGTTTTCCAGCCAGTGGGTGAGCCATTTCGCTACGGTCCACCGTTGGCCGGCTTGCTGCACTGTGCCCGCGTCCCGGAGCTTTTCAAGTTCGCGCACCTTCCGAATCACTGCCTTCTCGGTCTTTCCCCGCACATGGCGGCGGTCGGGCTTACCGTCATCGCGGACGCCGACGGTCACCCTCCCGTGCCACCACCCGTCGCTTCCTTCATAGATACTGGATGCTCCGTTCGGCCTGCGGCCCATTCGTTTCCTTTCCAAGTCAGGCGGCTGTCCGGTTGTTTTGCTGGATCATCAGTTGTTGGACATACGCATGGAGTGCGCTTACAGGGATGCGTCGAAGACTTCCGATCTGGACGGACTCGATTTCGCCCTTAGATACGAGGCTGTACATCGTGGTACGCCCGATACGGAGTCGTTCTGCTGCCTCTTCGACGGTTAGGACGATTTCGGTTGCAGGCAAGAGCGCCGTGACGTTCTCAGTTTCTGCGGCAGGGGTGTTCCCCAAAATTTGACCTCCTGAGATGGCCGTAGAGCCAAGATCTTTGGTGTCCTGGGGTGATTGGATAGGCGGATTCACGCGGTGTTCCTCCATTCCTGGCTCTGGCCGGTGATGGTGGGGTTGACGAGGTAGGTCGGTGCTGGTGGTCGGCCGCGTCCGGTGGGTTCGGGTGGGGGTAGGGGTCGGATGTGGCCGTGTTGTTCGAGTAGGGCTAGGGGGGCGTCGAGGTGGGCGACCTTGCGGAACCGACCGCGCGAGACGCCGGCAAACAGTTCGCGGCGGCTGAATCGTTCGGGGTGGTTACGTTCGATGCAGTCGAGGACGGCACGGGCGTCGTCTACGAGGGGATCGGCTCCCATGTCTTCGAACGCGGCGAGGGCGTTGGCGGGCGCGGTGGTGTTCAACGAGGTGGAGTAGGGCGGCGAGGCGCACAACGGCGCCGGTGTACTTGCTGCCCCAGTCCGCCGGGGTTTCGTGGTCGTTCAAGACTCACTCCTTGTGAAGGTCTGAGTT
>JBOGDK010000318.1:0-5824 GCA_050701795.1 Micromonosporaceae bacterium | reverse complement strand
CGGAGACGTACATCCGCCGTTTGGCGAGGGTCTCGGAGATCCAGGCGGGGTCGGCGAGGTCGGAGACCACGATGTGGTCGCCGTACACCTCGACCGGCAGCCCGGCGTCGCGGATCAGCCTGGTGGCGCCTTCCAGGTCACCCACCTTGACCCGTACGTCTCCCTTGTCGAACTCGGAGAGCACCTCGGTCACGGGGCCGGACCTCACTCTGCGGCCCATCGAGATGATCGACACGTGGTCGCAGATCTGCTGCACCTCGGAGAGGATGTGGCTGGACAGCAGCACCGTCATCCCGGATCCGGCGAGCGTACGCAGCAGGTCCCGCATCTCGCGGATCCCGGCCGGGTCCAGGCCGTTCGCGGGCTCGTCGAGGATGAGCAGTGTGGGTGCCTTGAGCAGCGCTGTCGCCACCGCGAGTCGTTGTTTCATGCCGAGTGAGTACGACCGGACCTGCTCCTTGGCGCGATCCCGCAGGCCGACTGTCTCCAGTACCTCGTCCACCCGCCTGCGCTTGATCCCGCCGGTCGTGGCGAGCAGCCGGAGCGTACGGCGGGCGGTGAAGTTGCCGAAGAACTGCGGGCTCTCCACCACGGCGCCGACCGAGCCGATCACCCTGGGGAGTCGCTTCGGGACCTCGCTGCCGAGCAGGCGCATCGTGCCGGCGTCGGCGCGTACCAGTCCGAGCAGCGCCCGCAGCGTGGTGGTCTTCCCTGACCCGTTCGGGCCGAGGAATCCGTGCACCTGTCCCGGCTCGACCAGCAGGTCAAGGCCGTCCAACGCGAGCCGGGTCTTGCGGCGGCTGCGATAGGCCTTGCTCAGGCCCTCGATCTCGATCACCGGACCGGTCGGAACGCTCATGGCCTGCCTCGCTTCATGGCCCGGGATGAGGCACCAGCACGCTGCGCTCGATGGTCGGTTCGCTGACGCTCGCTCACTGGAAATCTCCTCGGCGTGGGCGGTTCGCCGGCCAACCCTACGATGCAACGTCCTTTCTGTGGGGCTCGGCACGTCACTGGGGTGTTTGCCGGCACCCCGTTCGCGGTGTCTGATGGCGATGACCGAGCTGGTCGGGGGTCGTGATTGGATGTGCTGGTGCCGCACGTGGGACGTCACAGGTCATGGGTGGAGGCGAACCCGGACGTGGTGATCGGGATGGAAGACGTCACGGTCACCCGTGGTGGTTCCGACCTGCTCAGCGGCGTCTCCTGGCACGTCGAGCTGGACGAGCGGTGGGTGGTGCTCGGCCCGAACGGCGCCGGCAAGACCACCCTGCTGAACCTGGCCGCGGCTCGGATGCACCCCACCAAGGGCACGGTACGTCTGCTGGGAGAGCGACTCGGTGCCGTCGACGTGTCGGAGCTGCGGCCCCGCATCGGTCTGTCCAGCATGGCGATGGCGGACCGGATTCCGCCGCACGAGACCGTGCAGGACGTCGTGGTGACGGCCGCATGGGCGGTCGTCGGCCGGTTCACCGAGTCCTACGACGTGGTCGACGACATCCGTGCCCGGGTTCTGCTGGAACACCTGGACGTGGTGCACCTGGCGGACCGTACCTACGGCACCCTCTCGGAGGGTGAACGCAAGCGGGTGCAGATCGCACGTGCGCTGATGTCTGACCCTGAAATGCTGCTGCTCGACGAGCCCGCGGCGGGGTTGGACCTCGGTGGCCGCGAGGCGTTGATGCAGCAGCTCACCGAGTTGGCGTACGACCCTGACGCTCCGGCGATGGTGCTGGTGGTGCACCACGTGGAGGAGATCCCGCCGGGCTTCTCGCACGCCCTGCTACTGCGTGACGGGACCGTGGTGGCTTCCGGCCTGGCGCACGAGACACTCACCAGCGAGAACCTCTCGAAGACGTTCGGGCTCTCGCTAGGGCTGGAACGCAGCGGCGAACGGTACTTCGCCCGCGCCGTCTGACCGGAACCCACCTGCCCGGACCCACATCTGACCGAACACAGCGGCGACCGCCACCTCGACCAGTCGTCTGGCTTCCCCAAGATCCACGCAGGTAACCGGAAACAAGCGCCCTCGGCACGACCTGAAGCGACCTGTTTCCGGAAACAAGCGTGGATCTTTGGGTGCGGTGCTGGATCTTGGCTTGTTGGGTCAGGTGTTGACCGGCGAGTTGCGGATCGGTAACTTTGCAATTAGTTAAGAAACTTCGCTAAAGCACTCGCGCCGGCTCCCCGGATCAGCCGGCGCCCCTACCCCGGATCTCCGGCCACTCCACCCCCTGGAGCGCACCATGAAACCCAAGGCCACCATCAAACTCCTGACCGCTACCGCGTTGCTCATGCCGTTGGCCTTCCTGGGCCTGGCGTCGTCCGCGGCGTACGGCGCGGTTTCCACACCGGTACGGGTCAACGCCAACGGCACCGCGATCACCGACAGCTCCGGCGCCGGCTGGTCAGCCGACCGGGCGTACAGCTCCGGCAGCTGGGGTTACGACACCCGGTACGGCACCGGTTCCACGGGCTCGGCGATCGCGGGCACCACGGACGACGGGCTGTACCAGTCGTACAACCTGTTCCACAACGGCAGCGGCTACAAGTTCGACGTCGCGAACGGCACGTACACGGTGAAGCTGAAGATGATGGAGGACTGGGCCACTGCCGCCGGGCACCGCAAGTTCGACGTACGGATCGAGGGCTCCACCGTCCTCACCGGCTTCGACATCTTCGCCTCCTGCGGGAAGTTCACGGCGTGCGACCGCAGCTTCCCGGTGAACGTCGGCGACGGCCAGCTCAACATCGGCTTCACGATGAACGGCGGCGCCAACTACGGCACCGTCTCCGCGATCGAGGTCACCGGCGGCGGTGGCGGGGGTGACACCACCGCGCCGAGCACTCCCGCGAATCTGCGTTCCACCGGCACCACGTCCTCCAGCGTCGCGTTGGCGTGGAACGCGTCGACTGACAACGTCGGGGTCACCGGGTACGACGTCTACCGCGGCACGACGAAGGTCGCCACGGTCACCGGTACGAGTCACACCGACTCCGGGCTGTCGGCCGGGACCGAATACTCGTACACGGTGCGGGCGCGCGACGCGGCGGGGAACGTCTCGCCGTCGAGCAACCGGGTCACGGTCACCACCGGGGGCGGTGGCGGGGGAGACACCACCGCGCCGAGCACTCCCGCGAATCTGCGTTCCACCGGCACCACGTCGTCCAGTGTCGCGTTGGCGTGGAACGCGTCGACTGACAACGTCGGGGTCACCGGGTACGACGTCTACCGCGGCTCCACGAAGATCGCCACGGTCACCGGCACTAGTCGCACCGACACCGGACTGTCGGCGAACACGAGCTACAGCTACACCGTGCGGGCCCGGGACGCCGCCGGCAACGTCTCACCGGCGAGCAACCAGATCACGGTGACCACCCAGTCCGGCGGCGGCGGTGGCGGCGGCGACAAGGTGCTCGGCTACTTCGTCGAATGGGGCGTCTACCAGCGCAATTACCACGTCAAGAACGTCCACACCAGCGGTTCGGCGGACAAGCTGACCCACATCAACTACGCCTTCGGGAACGTCCAGAACGGCCAGTGCACCATCGGTGACTCGTACGCCGCGTACGACAAGTTCTACGACGCCGGCTCCAGTGTGGACGGCGTCGCCGACACCTGGGACGCGGGCGCGCTGCGCGGCAACTTCAACCAGCTCCGGAAGCTGAAGAAGATGCACCCGAACCTGAAGGTGCTGTGGTCGTTCGGCGGCTGGACCTGGTCCGGCGGCTTCGGGCAGGCCGCGCAGAACCCGGCCGCGTTCGCCGAGTCCTGCTACAAGCTGGTCGAGGACCCGCGCTGGGCGGACGTGTTCGACGGCATCGACATCGACTGGGAGTACCCGAACGCCTGCGGGTTGAGCTGCGACACCAGCGGGTTCTCGGCGTACAAGAACGTGATGTCGGCGCTGCGCGGCCGGTTCGGCTCGGGCAACCTGGTGACCGCCGCGATCACCGCGGACGCCACCAACGGCGGCAAGATCGACGCCGCCGACTACGCCGGAGCCGCCCAGTACGTCGACTGGTACAACGTGATGACCTACGACTTCTTCGGCGCCTGGGACGCCGATGGCCCGACCGCTCCGCATTCGCCGCTGACCAGCTACAACGGGATCCCGACTCCGGGGTTCCACTCCGACGCGGCGATCCAGAAGCTGAAGGGCAAGGGCATCGCGGCCGGCAAGCTGCTGCTCGGCATCGGCTTCTACGGACGCGGCTGGACCGGGGTGACCTCCAGCGCGCCGGGTGGTTCGGCCAGCGGGCCGGCACCGGGGACGTACGAACAGGGCATCGAGGACTACAAGGTGCTCAAGTCGAGGTGCCCCGCGAACGGGACCGTGGCCGGCACCGCGTACGCGCACTGCGGCAACCAGTGGTGGAGCTACGACACCCCGGCCACGATCGGCGGCAAGATGTCGTACGTCGGAAGCCAGGGCCTCGGCGGCGCCTTCTTCTGGGAGCTCTCCGGAGACACCGGCAACGGTGAGCTGATCACCGCGATCAACAACGGGCTCGGCTGACACAGCACGCCGACCGGAGTCACGAGACAACCCCTCCATGTCTCGTGACTCCGGTCTTTACGTGGAAGTCTCTGGCCGGACGCGCCGCGTCCCGCTGGCGGGCACGCAGGTCGTCTGGCTGCTCAGCAAGTCTCCTGCCGGGTGATGAGGGAGGTCTTCGGCCGAACGGGTCTTCTCCGCCCCCGGCTGGACGGATCGGTTGGCGGCACCTCGCGGCGTCCCGCAGATGCAAAGCGTGAACTCGTGCGGCGCGGAAGCTCCGGGGGCGTGGAGGTTGCGCCGGGCCGTCACGAGGCGCGGAAGGTGCGGCGGTACGCCGTCGGCGCCACCCCGAGCGCCGACCGCATCTGCTGCCGCAGGGTCGCCCCGGTGCCGAGACCGGTACGGTGCGCGACCTGGTCCACGGACAGGTCGGTGGTCTCCAACAGCTCCCGGGCGTACGTCAGCCGTTGCTGGGTGATCCACCGTGCCGGCGTCAACCCGGTCTCCGCGGCGAAACGGCGGCTGAAGGTCCGTACGCTCATCCGCGCATGGCGGGCCATGGTGGTCACGTCGAGTGTCTGGTCGAGCCGGGACAACGCCCAGGCGCGGGTGGGCGCGGTGCCGTCGGCGCCCGCCTCGTGGAGGTGCCGCTCGATGAACTGCGCCTGGCCACCGGCACGTAGTGGAGGAACCACACAGCGTCTGGCCGCCCGGTTGGCGATCTCGCTGCCCACGTCGCTGCGCACCACGTGCAGGCACAGGTCGATGCCGGCGGCCACCCCGGCCGAGGTGAGGATGTCGCCGTTGTCGACGTACAGCGCCTCGGGGCCGAGGTCGACGTCGGGGTAGAGGCTGCGGAACCGGTCCGCGTGTGCCCAGTGGGTGGTGGCGCGCCGCCCGTCCAGCAGGCCCGCGGCGGCGAGCACGAACGCTCCCGTGCAGATCGACATCACCCTGGTGCCCGGCCGGATCCGCTCTAACGCGGCCGCCGTCGGAGAGTCGAGTCTTCCCTGGTAGACGGGGCCTTCCGCGTACGTGCCGGGGATCACGACGGTGTCCGCTTCGGCGAGGATCTCTGGCCCGCGGTCGGCTACCACGGCGAAGCCATGGCTGGTACGCACCGGCCCGTTGGTCAGTGCGCACACGTCGACCTGGTACTGCCGCCGCCCGCCGGCGTCCCGGGCACTGCCGAAGATCATCGGGGCGATGGTCATGTCAAAGCCGACGACGGGCTCCAACGCCAGGACGGCGACGCGATGCGGCTTCCACAGGCTCATGGCCGAATCCTTTCAGATATTGGCGATCCTGCCACTCGTTCCGGG
>JBOGDK010000317.1:0-5852 GCA_050701795.1 Micromonosporaceae bacterium | reverse complement strand
CGACAGTGCGCCGGCGATGCCCTTCGTGTCGAGCAGCCAGGCGGTGTGCAGCACCAGCAGCCGGGCCGAGTTGATCGCGATCCGGGCTTCGGCGATCCGTTCCCGGTTGCCGCCCAGGTTGGCCAACTGTTTTCCGAACGCCTGCCGGGCGACCGCGCGTTCGCAGGCGAGTTCGAGGGCCTTCTCGGCGAGCCCGATCAACCGCATGCAGTGGTGGATCCGTCCCGGCCCGAGGCGCCCCTGGGCGATCTCGAAGCCGCGTCCTGGCCCGGCGATGATCGCCTCGCGCGGCAGTCGCACGTTGTCGAAGGCGACTTCGCCGTGGCCGTACGGGCGGTCGTAGCGGCCCATCACGGGGAGCAACCGTTCCACGGTGACCCCGGGGTGGTGTTTCGGCACCAGGACCATGGAGTGTTGTGCGTACCGGTGGGCGTCGGGGTCGGTGAGGCCCATGAAGATGATGATCTCGCAGCGCGGGTGACCGATCCCGGTGCTGAACCACTTCCGCCCGTTGACCACCACGTCGTCGCCGTCGAGGGTGGCGGTGGCGGCCATGTTGGTGGCGTCGGAGGAGGCCACGTCCGGCTCGGTCATGCAGAACGCGGACCGGATCCGCCCCTCCAGCAGTGGGTGCATCCACTGGTTCTGCTGGTCAGGGCTGCCGTAGTGGAGCAGTACCTCCATGTTGCCGGTGTCGGGCGCGTTGCAGTTGAAGACTTCGGGGGCGATGAACGACCGTCCGGTCAGCTCGGCGATCTGGGCGTAGTCGACATTGGTCAGGCCCGGGCCGTACCGCTGGTCCGGCATGAAGAGATTCCACAGGCCCGCGTCGCGGGCTGTCGCCTTCAGGTCCTCGATCACGTCCAGCGCCGTCGGGTCTTCCGCTTCGATCGCACGGTGGTACGCCGCTTCGCGCGGTGCGATCTCGGAGGCCATGAACTCGCCGACCCGCTCGGCGTACTCCCTGGCCTTCGGTGACGGGCTGAACTCCACCCTGCTCCCCCTTCTGCCGTCGGCTAGCCCTTCCGCACGATCGTGGACGTCTGCGGTGGCTCCAGCGACCGGAACCGTCCAAGATCTCAGGCTGCCACCTAGCACGTTAGGCTGCTATTGAGCGATGCTCAATAGCAGCGAGGGAGGTGGGGGGTTGCGGTCCGGGAGGGCGGACGACAGCG
This sequence comes from Micromonosporaceae bacterium, assembly GCA_050701795.1. Classification (GTDB taxonomy): domain Bacteria; phylum Actinomycetota; class Actinomycetes; order Mycobacteriales; family Micromonosporaceae; genus WHSM01. The sequence continues at coordinate 4,677 of JBOGDK010000317.1, read as the reverse complement.
CGGGCGGCGTGGGCGGCGCGGTGCCGGGGCAGAGTCGACTGACGGGTGTGGTGCCGGGCCAGGGTCGGCGCAGCCGGCTGCCCGCCGACGACCGGCGCCGCCAACTCGTCGGGATCGGGCTGCGGATGCTCACCGAACGCCCGATCCACGAGTTGTCGGTGGACAAGGTCGCCTCCGCCGCGGGGATCTCCCGAGGGCTGCTGTTCCACTACTTCCCGACCAAGCGGGACTTCTACGTCGCCGTGGTACGCGCCGCCGCCCGCCGCCTGCTCCGCGCCTGCGAACCCGACCCCGAGGCGACCCCGGAGCGGCAGCTCGCCCAGATGCTCGACGGATATGTGCGGTTCCTGGAACGCCGGCGGGACCCGTACGTGGCCCTGTTCCGGGGCACCGTGGGCGGCGCCGACTACGTACGGCAGATCTACGAGGACACCCGTGAGGTGTTCACGTTCCGGGCGCTGTCCGCGCTCGGGCTCGATGACCCGCCACCGCTGGTCGCCCTGGCGGTACGCGGCTGGTTCTGCTTCGTGGAGGACACCGCGCTGGCGTGGACTGTGGACAAACCTGTGGATCGTACGGCCCTGATCACCATGCTGGTACGCAGTCTCCACGCCCTCGTCGCCGCCAGCACATCGAATCCGACAATGGACCCGGTCCATGAGACACGGCCGAATGTCTCATGAACCGGGTCCAATGAGCGGCGTGGCCCTCGGGCCCTCACGACAGGGCGAGGCGGGGCTCAGCTACCCGGCGTGGAACGCACCGTGTCGATCGCGGCGGCGAGCCGGCGTACCCCCTCATCGACCTGGTCGGTCAGCACCGCGGAGTACGCCAGTCGTACCGAGTGCTGGCCGCCGTCGAGCAGGAAGTCGCTGCCCTTCACGATCGCGACGCCGTGCTGGTCGGCCGCGACCTTCTGCAACCTCGCCGAATCCACATCCGATGGCAGGTCGACCCACAGGAAGTAGCCGCCGTCGGGCTCGGTGAACCTGGCGTCCGGTACGTGTTCCCGCAACCCGGCGGCGAGCAGCCGAGACCGCTCACCCAGTGCGGTACGGACCGTGGCGATCGACCGGTCGATGTCTCCGCTGACGCAGAACTGGTGCACGATCGCCTCGGAGACCATGCCCGGGGAGATGTACAGGTTGGTGGCTCGCTTCGCGATCGCGCCGATCAGGTCGGCCGGCCCGACCAGGTAGCCGACCCGTACCCCGGGGCAGACCGTCTTGGTGAACGAGCTGGCGTGCACCACGTCGTCGCTGCCCTGCGACAGCATTGACGGCAGCGGCTCGCCCCGGAACCGGATGTCCGCGTACGGGTCGTCCTCGAAGATCGTGAACCCGTGCTCGGTGGCGAGTGCCACCAGCGCCTGTCGCTTCTCGGCGGACATCGTGACGCCCGCCGGGTTCTGGAAGTTCGGGATCACGTGCGCCAACGCGGGGCGCAGCCCTGATTCGAGGAGTTTGCGCAGCTCGTCGACGTCGATGCCGTCCTCGGCGAGGGTCACCTGGTGCACGTCGGCGCCGAGGTTGCGCAGGTTCAGCAGGGTGCGGTCGTACGTCGGCTTCTCCACCACCACCGCGTCACCCGGCTTGACCAGGTGTTCGAACAGCAGCGCGTCGGCCTGTAGCGAGCCGTTGGTGACGATCACCTGCTCCGGGGCGACGCCGTGTTTGTCCGCGATCCACTTCCGGAGCGGCGGGTATCCCACCGAGGTCCCGTACGCCGTGATCCCGGCGGGGTCGGCTTCGAAGGCACGTACCGCTGCGGCCTTCAGGCCCTCGATGTCGACGATGTCCAGGCTGGGTGCGCCACGCGCGAACGAAATCATCTGCACCCGCCCAGCCTAGGAGTCCCGCGGTCCGGGCCTCGGCTGACCCTCCGGGAGCAGTGTCAGAAAACGCCATCCGGGTGTCTCAGCAGCGGCTAACGATGCCGGTCAGCTGCTGCCCTCACCCACGGATGTCGTCGATCCGGGCCACTTCGTCCGGGGTGAGCGCGAAGCCGTACACGTCGGCGTTGTTCTTCAACCGTTCCGGCTGTGACGACTTCGGGATCACGACGATCCGGTGTTCCAGATGCCACCGCACCACCACCTGCGACGGTGTCACGCCGTGGGTTTCCGCGATCTCGATCAACGTCGGATGTCGCAGTTGGCTCCGCTTGAACGGGCTGTAGCCCTCCACCACGATTCCGCGTGCGGCGTGTTCGGCGAGCCGGCGGGCGTCGTACAACCAGGGGCTCCACTCGATCTGATTCACCGCCGGGGTCTCACCGGTGGCGTCGATCAGCTCGTCGAGCTGTGAGGTGCGGTAGTTGCTCACTCCGACGGCCCGCGCCAGTCCGTCAGCGCGGGCGGCGACCACGTCCCGCCAGGCGGCGGGGTTGGCGCCGCCCGGTGGCCAGTGGATCAGCCACAGATCCACGTAGTCGGTGCCGAGCGCACGGAGGCTCTGCGTGATGGTGGGGCGCGCCGCGCGGGCGGCCGAGGGTGGCAGCTTCGTGGTCACGAAGATGTCCTCCCGCGGTACGCCGCTGTCGGCGATCGCCCGTCCCACCTCGGTCTCGTTGCGGTACATCGTGGCGGTGTCCAGGTGCCGGTAGCCGAGATCGAGGGCATGCCGGATCGTCTCGTACCCGGACTGGCCGGTCAGGTGCCAGGTGCCGAGCCCGAGCATCGGCATCCGTACCCCGCCGGGTAGGACGGCGACACGATCGTCGCTGGTAGACGTCATGGGGGATGACGTTATCCGGTCGGTTCCTCGTTGATGGCGGTGTCGTCGTTGATGGCGGTGTCGTCGGGCTGCTCGTTGACCGCGGCCTCCTCAGCGCTCAGGTCGCCGCGTGGGCTGCCGGCGTCACGGCCGATCATCTCCTTGTCGACATCCGGTCGTACGCCTTCGTCCGGCTCCACCAGGCGTTCCCCGCTCTCCGGGACTTCCGCAATGTCGGGTTCTTCCCGGTTCAGCTTTCCGCTCAACGGTTCTCCGTGGCGGGTCTCCGCGGTCGTGGTGCCGTATTCGTCCAGGCTCACCGCGACGTCGCCGGGGGACGCCATGCGTTCCGGGTCGGCGTCCCCGGGGGCACGCGGGCTGGCGTCGTCCGCGGTGTCGGGGATGCCTTCGGCCTCGGGTGGGGTCGCTGGGTCGTGTGCGCGTTCTTCAGTCACCAGGTACGCGTACCCGGCACCGGCGGGCCTCAATCAGGGGCGGTCAGGATGATCACCCATACGTACGTCAGGGAGCTTGGGGGAGCTACGTCATTGCGATACGGCCCGGATGGTGCCACGCGAAATCGGCTGGCTCGGTGGGCCACATCCGGTCCTACACTTCCTTGGCATGTTTCCCGAGAGAGTCTTCGGAGGGTCGACAAGGCACGACGCTGATCCGAATCGTGTGGCCGTTCTTCTCCCCGGTATGGGGTACACACCCGCCCGTCCGCTTCTTCACTTCACCCGTGCGGTCTTTGCTCGCAGCGGATGGTCTGTACAAGAGATCTGGTGGAATGCAACGGGAGGTCTCGACGGAGGGCAGCTAGCAGACTGGGTAATGAGTGAGGCGCGGCGTGCCGTCGATGTGGAGAAGGCGGATCGGATCGTCCTGGTAGGCAAATCACTTGGCACCTTCGCCACAGGCCTTGCCGCCGAACGGAGCCTTCCCGGAATCTGGCTCACTCCACTGCTCACGCAGGCAAGAGTTGTGGATGCTCTTTCTCGTGCCGGAGCGCCCACCTTGCTCATCGGTGGCAGTGCCGACCCTGCATGGGACGGTGATCTAGCAAGCAAGTTGGGGCACCCGTACCTGGAGATCGCCAACGCCGACCACGGAATGGAAATTGAAGATGATCCTGCCGAGTCGGTGAAGATTCTTGGACAAGTGACGGCCACAGTGTCTGATTTTGTAGCCGGCTTGGAGCAATAGCCCGTACGCATACCCGGTTCCTGCCACCCAGGAGTCGTCAGACCGAAGATCGTCCAACTAGTGCTGGCACGGATCAACCGAAGCCATCCCCAGCACAGTCGCATGTTTCAATCCACCCCATGACCGACGCCTGGCCGACGCAGATGCGCACTGCCCTACGCCGGGGGGTGCACACGCCGACAACGAGGACCAGCTCACTCGCATCCTCATCGACTGGGGCACACGGCCAGGTGACCTCGAATACAGCCACCGCACCGACTACCCGGCCTAACCACGCGAGTGACGCCTCACCCGCGAGGCAGACCTCGCGCAAAGGATGGCGACGCGGGCAAGACGTGACTCCAAGCCCTTAGGCCACCAAAACGCCCCGCCCGGTGATCCGGGCGGGGCGTTTTGCCTGGTGGGCAGGGGCGGGGTCGAACCGCCGACCTTTCGCTTTTCAGGCGAACGCTCGTACCGACTGAGCTACCTGCCCTGGACGTTGCCGCGCCCATGCTACCCGGTCGACCCCGGGGGATACATACAGGGTTTCCGCGACGGTCACCCGTTCGGGCCCGCGCCGATGATCACGAGATTGCCGTCCGGATCGTGCACCTGGCCACCCGTTCCCCCCACGGCTGGTCGGTCGGATCCTCGACGACCGTGACGCCGGTACCGCGGAGCCGGTCGACGGCGGCGTCGAGTCATCACGTACACCCACGGGGCGAACCGTTGCCCGTCGGCGCCCGCCACCGTTGTCGTGGCCTCCCTGTACCCG
>JBOGDK010000316.1:0-5862 GCA_050701795.1 Micromonosporaceae bacterium | reverse complement strand
GGCCGGTCCCCTCCAGCAGCGCGCCCAGCAGCTCCGGCATCGAGGTGGTACGCCGTCCCGCCATCTCGAACCCGCCCTCTTCGGACAGGTACGAGAACGGCTCGTGCACCACGTCCAGGTCACCGCGTTCGATCATGATCCGGAGGAACGCCGTGGACCGGGACCTCGGCACCGCCCAGAGCGCGATCGGCGCGTCCACGTTCACTGTGACCACTCGGTGGGCTCACGGTCCCACCGGTGGGTACGCAGCTCCGCCATCAGCGCCTCGTCCAGGGGCGGGGCGTCGCTGGTGGCCAGGTTGGCGCGTACGTGCCTGAGGCTGCGCATCCCCGGGATCACCGTACTGACCGCCGGATGCTGCAGGATGAACCGCAGCGCCAGCTCCGGCATCGTCATCCCCTCAGGGATCACCTCCGCCAACCGTTCCGCCCGTGCCACGCTCGCCCGCAGGTTCTCCGGTACGAAGTAGCTGTTTCGCCAGTCCCCCTCAGGCCAGGTGGTCTGCCTGGTCAGGGTGCCGGTCAGAGTGCCCTCGTCGAACGGCACCCGGGCGATCACGGCGATGTCCTTCTCCTGGCAGACCCTGAACAGCTCGTCCTCGGGCGCCTGGTCGAAGATGTTGTAGATCACCTGCACCGCGTCGATCAGCCCGGTGTCGAGGGCACGCAGTACGTTCCACGGTTCCCAACGATTGGCGCTGATCCCGACACCGCGTACCAGGCCCCGCTGCTTCATCTCGATGACCGGTTCCCGCCACGCCGGGTCGTCGGCCCAGGAGTCTTCCCAGACGTGGAACTGCAACAGGTCAACGGAGTCGACGCCGAGGTTGGCGAGGCTCTTGTCGAGGTACTCCCACATGAAATCGACCGGGAACACGTCGGCGAGCTTCGAGTCGCGGGTCGACGGCCATGCCCGGTCCTTCGGCGGGATCTTCGTCGCCAGGTACAGCCTCCGGTCGGGATGCCGCTTCAACAGATCCCCGAGCAGCACCTCGCTGTGCCCACGCCCGTAGATCCACGCGGTGTCGAAGAAGGTGCAGTCCTGTTTCACGGCCTCGTCCAGGGCGGCGTTGCCCACCTCGTCGTCGGCACCGGTCCAACCACCTTCGCCGCCTCCGATCCCCCACATGCCGTACCCGACGTCGCTGACCATCCAGCCCAGCCGCCCGAATCGGCGCTCCCGCATCGTCGAACCTCCTGTTGATGTGTGCCGTACGGGTCAGCCCGCGACGGGCAGGCTCCAGCGGTGACCGCCGGACCCGAACCGGGTCTGCTGCACCACGCGACTGTCGACATCGGTGCTGGTCACGGTCGCCACTCCACGGTGCGCGACCAGGGTGACCCGGCCCGCGACGCCGGATACCAGGACGTCGATCCCGGCGCGGGCCGCCTCGGCCGCCGGGTCCAGCCAGCGACCCTCGTACATTTCGGTGCCAGCGGTGGCGGCGAGCCGGTCGTACAGTTCCCGCCCGGCCACATCGAGGCTGGCCTGCAGCACCCGGCTCCAGGCCCGGTCGAGCAGTTCCAGGCCGGGAGCTTCGTACACACCGCGACAGACGGTGCCGATGATCCGGCGTTCCACCACGTCCCGGAGCCAGATCCCGTGCCGGGCGGCCACCGCGTTGCACACGGACAGCCACGCCACCGGGTCGGGGCCGCTGCCAGCCACGTCCACCACCCGGCCGGCGCGGAACTCCACGGTGAGGGTCTCCGGCTCGGCCGGGGTCTCCGAGGGCCAGCGGCTGAACCGCGGATCGAGCTGCGTCACCGGGGTCTGCAACGCTTCGAGCGCGGCGGATTCGTGCGAGGTGCCGGCGATGTTGGCATCGGTGGAACGATCCGCCGAGCTGCCGGGGTCGAGCCGGAGCTGGTGCTCGGCGACCGCCTTCATCATCGCTTCCCGGTCGCCGAACCGGGCCAGGGCACCGGGGTCGGTCCACGGCGCGTACACCGCCAGCCCCTGACCGAGCCGCCGGGTGTACCGCTCGAACCGGCGCTGGTCGTTGCCGCCGCCGACACAGCCGTGGGCGAGGGTGCCGCAACCGTCCGCGCGCAACGCCGGGGCGAGCTTGTCCACCAGGACGAAGCGCGAGGCCCCGGTGGTGTTCCAGTAGCCGCCATCGTGCCGGGCCCGGTACCGCAGCAGGTCGGCGGCCACCGCGGCCATGTCGGCTCGCAGGTCCACCACGACGGCCTCGGCGCCGTACCCGCGCAGCGACTCCGCGAGGGCGTCGATCTCGGTACGGCTCACCTGGCCGATGTCCGCGATGTAGTGCCGGACCGGCACGGCCCGCTCAGCGAACCAGATACCGACCGCGAGGCTGGACAGCCCCCCGGACTGCAACAGGCCAGTCGGCCTGCCGGCTGTGTCGTTCTGCCGCATAGGGTCACCGCCGAAATACGCAAGGTTGAACCAGTTGACCGGGCGAAACACCCAATGGGGAATGAAATATCTGCGGGCAACGCAGACGGTAGCGAAAAAAATCTTCAGAGTAAACATTGAACTTCATCGATTGTGGCAATAAGTTCCACCGCTGAGGCCGCAAGTCACGGGAGCTCGGGGAGCCAGGTGCGGCCGCTGACAGGAGGCACTGATGCCCCCGGAGACGCCGCCCGCACGCGCCGGACGCGAGCCCGACGCCGACCGCACAGCCCTGGACGACCCCGGCCACCCAGCTGTTCCAGCCGGACGTGAGCCCGGCGCCAATCGGCCGGCGTTCGACAGCCCCCGCCACCCGGCTGTCCGAGCCGGACTCGGGCCGGCGCGCCCTTTCCCCACCGACCGCACGGTGCTCGACCTGTTCGGCGAGCAGGTCGACGCCACGCCGGAACGCACCGCCGTGCGGTACCGCGACGTCACGATGACGTTTGCGGACCTCGATGCCGCGGCGAACACCGTGGCGCACCAGTTGGTGGCACACGGCGTACCGCGGCAAGCCCTGGTGCCGCTGCTGATCACCGATGGCCCGGAGTTCCCCGTCGGGCTGTTCGGAATTCTGAAGACCGGCGCGGCGTTCGTACCGCTCGACCCGGGGTGGCCCACCGAACGACTCGCGGCGATCGCGGCCGAGCTGGACCCGCCAGCCGCCCTCACCGCCGCGGGCAACGATCTGCCCGCGGCGAGCGGGTTCGCCGGACGAGTGGTCAGCGTCGACCTGACCGCCCCCGGTCGGCCCGAGCGGTCACACCCGGAACGCGTGCCACTGCCGTCCGAGCTGATCTACGGCTACTACACCTCCGGCTCCACCGGCGCCCCGAAGTGCGCACTCAACCACCACCGCGGACTGGTGAACCGGCTCACCGCGATGTCCCGGCGGTTCGGCGACGGCGCCGGTCACGTGGCGCTGCAGAACAGCCGGTCCACGTTCGACTCAGCGATGTGGCAGGTGCTCTGGCCGCTCACCTCAGGGGGCCAGGTGGTGCTGCCGGACCGGGACGGAATCCTCGACCTGGAACGCACCGCCACCACGATAGGCCGGTACGGCGTCACCATCACCGACTTCGTGCCCTCCGTACTTGCGGCGTTCGTCTCGCTGCTGGAACTGCGCGACGACCTCCGCGAGACGGTCTCCTGCCTGCGCCGGATGCTGATCGGTGGCGAGGCCGCCAACCCCGCCGTGGTGCACCGGCTCCGTGAGCTACTTCCCGGCCTCGCCGTCACCAACACGTACGGACCCACCGAGTGCTCCATCGGCTCGGTGTTCCACGACATCACCGCGGCCGACGACACCCGGATCCCGCTCGGCCGGCCGATCGACAACACCGCCGCGATCGTGCTCGACGAACACCGTCAACCAGTGCCGGCGGGCACCGTCGGAGAGATCCACCTCGGCGGGGAGTGCATCGGAGCCGGATACCTCCACGACCCCGAACGGACCGCCGCGGCATTCGTACCGAACCCGTTCCCGGACGTGGCCGGCGAACTGCTGTACCGCACCGGAGACCTCGCCACCACCGACCCTCAGGGGCTGCTGCACTTCGTGGGACGCCGCGACGACCAGGTGAAGATCGGTGGCGTACGGGTGGAACTGGGCGACATCGACACCGCACTCGCCACACACCCGCAGGTCGGCAACGCGGTCGCGCTGGTGCTCGGCGACGGCGATACCCGCACCCTGGTCTGCTGTGTCAGCCCACGCTCCGCCGAGGCGCCGCCTTCGGCGCCGGAGCTGAGGCGGTACGCCACCGAACGGCTGCCCGCCGAACTGGTGCCGCACCGGGTGATCCTGCTCGACGAACTGCCCGTCAACGCCAACGGCAAGGCCGACCGGAAGGCGCTCCGGGCCCGGCTCAACGAAGCCAGCGAGGCACCAGCCACCGAGACCGGTACGGACCACACCGCACCTGCCACCGATATGGAGTCCGCCGTGGCGGCGGCGTGGTGCGACGTCCTGGGGCTCCGGCAGGTCTCCGTGACGGTCCCGTTCGCCGACTACGGGGGCACCTCACTGGCAGGCTTCCGGCTCACCGTCGCGCTCAGCGCCGCAATCGGACGTACGGTGCGCCCCCGCGACCTGCTGGCGGCGACCACCGTACGGGAGCAGGCGGCGGCCCTCACCTCAGGTGGTCGCCGGCAGGCCGTCGAACTCGCCCACCTCGCCAGCGACGCCGACTGGCGACCGCCGCAACTCACCAGCCGGCGCCCCGACCGCCTTCTGGTCACCGGCGCCTCCGGGTTCGTCGGCGCCCACCTGCTCGCCGAACTGCTGTGCCACAGCGGGTCCTCACTGACCTGCCTGATACGCGCGGCCGACCCTGCGACCGGAGTCAAGCGGCTGCGAACCACGCTCAACCAGTACGGACTGGCCGCCGCGGGCCGGCAGTTCAGCTCGGGTGTCGCCACCGGTCGGGTCGAGGTGCTCGCCGGTGACCTCGGGCGGCCGTACCTGGGTCTGACGCCGGAGCGGTTCACCCAGCTCGCCACCACGATCAGCGGAGTGGTGCACGCCGGAGCGATGGTCAACTTCGTGGCGGGCTATCTCGACCACCGGCCGGCCAACGTTCACGGCACCCAGGAGCTGATCCGGCTGGCGTCGACCGGCCGGGACTGCCGGCTGCACGTACTGTCCACGTTGAGCATCTTCCCGCTCAGCGGCGCCACCGGGCGGATCACCGAGGACCAGCTCCCGGCCCCGGACCAGGTGCCGCCCGACGGATACAGCCGCTCCAAGCACGTGGCGGAAAGGCTCCTGGCGACCGCCCGGGAACACGGAATCAGGTCCGTGGTGTACCGGCTCGGCGAGGTGTGGCCGCACCGCGAGTACGGCGTCGCCAATCCGGCCTCACTGGCCCACAACGTGCTATACGCCTGCGTACGGACCGGATGCGTGTTTTCCACCGGCGCATCGGTCGACATCACGCCGGTCGACGTGGTGAGCAGGCTCATTGCCCGGGCCGCGACCGGCGAGGCGGACGTCCCGGACGGCGTCCTGCACGCGGTGTGGCCCACCACACTGCGGTTCGCGGACGCGTTCGCCGAACTGGCCCGGCGGCAGTCGCTCGACCAGGTGAGCTACGCCGAGTTCCGGCGCCGACTGGACGTCCTCGCCGAACCACCGGACCCGGACGAGCGCTTGGTACGACTGCGGATCCTGCTCCCCCCGGCGGGACCCGCCGAGACCCGGTCCGGGGCCGCCGAGACCCGGCCCGGGGCCGCGGAGGCCGGATCCACGGTGACCGGGGCGTCGCACGGCACCGCTGCCCCCGCCGAGTTCGACAGCTTGTTCAGTCCGGCGAGCCACGTCGACACCGCGCGGTTCGTCCGACACGCACCGGCATTGGCGGCGCCCACCGACGACGCGGTGACCTCGTTGGACAGCTACCTCCACCAGCTCACCGCGCCTTTCGGTGCCACCGACCCACC
>JBOGDK010000315.1:0-5864 GCA_050701795.1 Micromonosporaceae bacterium | reverse complement strand
CCCCGGGGAGCCCGACGCGCGGGCACGGCTGACCACCCCGGATCGGCGTACGGCACCGATGACATCGATGTCGAGGGTGGGCGGTCAGGGCGACGGCTCCGCACCTCCCATACCTCACCACCATCCAGGGAGGGCGAGAAGTGACCTCGGAACTGACGATCGACGACGACACAGATCCGGGGGTCGCCACCCGTTCCAGGGACTTGGGGACGCCCGCCACCACCATCGCTGTCCGTACCGACCGCGAGATCGGCCGGATCGACCCCAAGATCTACGGCCACTTCCTGGAATCGAACTTCTTCGGCAACATCGCGGGCGGCCTGTTCGACGAGGACTCGCCACGAGCCAGGTCCGGCCCCGGGGTGCGCGCCGGACTCCGCCAGGACGTCATCGACGTTTGTCGCGAGCTCGGCCTGCCGATCGTGCGCTGGCCCGGCGGCAACTTCACCTCCCCGTACCACTGGGAGGACGGCATCGGCCCCCGGGACGCCCGCCCGCGCCGGATGGAGCTGACCTGGAGCGGTGAGGAGGACAACCGGTTCGGCACCGACGAGTTCCTCGCCTGGTGCGCCGAGGTCGGCACCGAGCCGTACCTGGTGCACAGCTGCCGGGACGTGGAAGAGGCCGTCCGCTGGGTGGAGTACACCAACCACGGCGGCGACACCCACCACACCCGGCTGCGCGCCGCCAACGGCCACCCCGAGCCGTACGGCGTGAGGTACTGGGGCGTCGGCAACGAGTGCTACGGCCCGTGGCAGATGGGATACCGGACCGCCGAGGAGTACGCCGCCGCCGCCCGTGAACACGCGATGTTCATGCGGCTCGTCGACCCCGGCCTGCAGCTCGTCGGGGTCGGCATCCCCTGGCACCAGGAACAGTGGACCAAGCCTCTGATCGAGACCGCCGGACAGTTCTTCGACTACGTGTCGCTGCACCTGTACGGCGCCAGCACCCACCTCTACACCGCCGGTGACGGCGACGACGACTACGAACAGGTCGTCGCCCAGTCGCTGTACTTCGCCGAACGCATCGAGGAGTACGCAGTGATGGTGGCCGAGATGGCTGGCGCCGCCGGCGTCGACCGGCAACTCTCGCTCGCCATCGACGAGTGGAACGTACGCCACCTGGAACCGAAGGTCTGGCCGGACTCGGCGCCCGGCGACGACGGCGGGCTGGCCCCGCGGGACACCCCGCCGGCGCCGGTGACCGGGCGTGGCGACCTGCGGGTGAACCGGTGGAGCCCACGTACCCTCACCGACGCACTCTGCTACGCGGGCATCTTCTCCGCGATGCACCGGCTCTCCGGGCTCGCCGTCGCGCCCCGGATGGCGAACACCGTCAACCTGGTCAACGCCAGCGCGCCGCTCGTGGTCCGCCCGGACGGCGTGGTGCGCTCGGCGACGTACCACGTCTGGGATCTGTACCAGAACCACATGGGGCCGGTCGCGGTCAGCGCCGACGTCGACACGCCGTCCCGCACCGGCGAGGTACGCCAGGGCGACCGGGAAGGCCCGGGAGGCTTCCAGACCCGGCTGCGGACCGTGCCGTACCTGGACGTCAGCGCGACCCTCTCCGCGGACCGCGGCTCGCTCCGGCTCGCCGTGATCAACCGGCACCGCACCGACCACATCACGGCCCGGCTGCGGCTGGACGGCTCCGACGCGGCGCTGCCACCCACCGCCGCGGTACGCGACATCGGCGCGGACGTGGCGGACGTACTGGCCAGCAACAGCCTGCGGGCACCGGACCGGGTGTCCCTGGTCGACCGCGGCGACCAGCCGCTGCCGGACGGCCGCTACACCTTCCCGCCCCACTCGGTGACCCTCCTGACGATCGGTATCCGATAGCGCGGCCGCTCGCGCGGCGCTGGCCGCGCGGGCGGTCGGCTACTGGCGCATCAGGCCGCTACGGGCGCATCAGGCGCAGGTGGTCGAAGCGTGCGGTGAACGCCGGGTCGTCGGGCGAGGCGCCAACCGCGGTCAGGCCGGCCGTGAACTGGGTGCCCGCCGGCATGGTGTACGTGGTCATCCAGGTCCAGTGCTCGCCGTCCAGACTCGACCCACCGCGGATCCGGTGCTCGCCGGTGTCCGGGTCGATGCTGTGGTGCAGCCGCAATCAGGTGACCGGCTGCCCCGCGGCACCGGTGATCGCGTCCCCGGTGACCACCCGCCCGGCGTACCCGGTCTCCCGGATCAGCCGGCTGTCCCGTACCACGTTTCGTCCGTGGGCCCCGTGCAGCAGGAACTCAGCGGAGGGCCGGCTATTCCCCGAGCCTGTGACACAAGGCCCACGCCGTCAGGATGTAGTAATAAAAAATGTATACATCTATGGTCGGGTGAGCTTGAGGGAAGTCGTGGGAGCTGAGGGGAAAGGGAGCGCGCACGATGCCAGACGACACTGGGACTGGTCCGGACCGTAGGTTCGCCGGACGGCTCGCCGTGGTGACCGGCGCCGCCTCCGGTATCGGCGCCGCCACCGCACGGCGCCTGGCCTCCGAGGGCGCAGCCGTCGTACTGACGGATATCGACAGTGCCGTCACCACGGTCGCCGCCGAGATCAACGCCGGAGGCGGACAGGCGACCGGCATGGTCGCCGACGCCGCGGACGAGTCCGCCTGGCAGGACGTGGCGGAGCTGGCGACCCGACGATATGGCGCCGTCGAGGTGCTGGTCAGCAACGCGTTCACTGTGGACGTGTCGCCTGCTGGACGACTCGCCCCCGCGTCCTGGGATCGTCAGTTGGCGGTCAACCTCAGCGCGGCATTCCTCGGATTCCGCTCCTGTCTGCCCGGCCTTGCTTCCTCGGGGGCTCCCGGGGGCGGCGCGGTGGTTCTGGTGTCCTCAGTGCACGCTCTCGTCGGGCTGCCGGGACACCCCGCGTACGCGGCGGCCAAGGGCGGCCTGGTTGCCCTCGCTCGTCAGCTCGCGGTGGAGTACGGGCCTGCCGTCCGCGTCAACAGTGTGCTCCCCGGACCGGTGCTCACCAAGGCGTGGGACCGGGTCACAGAGCCCGACCGCCAGCGCAGCGTCGCAGCGACGCCCGCCGGTAGGTTCGGTCAGCCCTCCGACGTGGCGGCTGCCATCTCGTTCCTCGCCTCGCCAGAGGCGGCGTTCGTGACCGGTGCGAGCCTCGTCGTCGACGGCGGGTGGAGCGTCGCAAAGGACTCAGCATGAACAACCTACGACGTACCGGCGGGTACCGGGGCAGGGGCCTGCACGGCGATGTGGTCGAGACGCTCGGTTCCCGCATCGTCAGCGGGGCTCTCGCCGAAAGCCAGATCATCGACGTGCCCCGACTCGAAACCGAACTCGACGTCAGCCGGACAGTGGTACGTGAAGCACTCCGGGTCCTGAAGGCGAAGGGCCTGGTCGACGCGCGGCAGAAGCGCGGGACGTTCGTGGAGCCCCGTACCGAATGGCGGCTGCTGGATCCCGACGTCGTCCGATGGCAGTTCCAGGGACGCGACGACACCCAGCTTCTGGACGACCTGGCGGAGGTCCGCAGCATCATCGAACCCGCGAGCGCCCGGCTGGCCGCGCTGCGCCGCAACGACGCCGACCTCTCCGCCATGGACCATGCCCTCGGACTGATGAGTGCGGCCACCCGCGGCGAGGCGGACGCGGTGGAGGCCGACCTTGCGTTCCACCGGTCCCTGTTGGCGGCCACCCACAACGAGCTGCTGATGCGGATGGAAGTGGTGCTGGAGGCCGGGCTCGCCGCCCGCGACCGGCTGGTCCACGGCACCGTCCAGGACGACGACCCCACCCCCGCCCACGCCGCCGTACTCGACGCGATCCGCAACGGCGACCCCGACGGGGCCGCCGACGCCACCAGCGCTCTGATCGCCAAGTCGCTGCTCGACCTCGGACGCGCCCGTACCCAGGGCGCCGCAACTGAGGAGGGGATCGGATGACCGGAACGTCAGCTCCGCAGGCCACGCTGTGGAGCGAAGCCGAGCTGGAGCTGGGTGAGGGACCGAGGTGGGTGGACGGCAGGCTGGTCCTGGTCGACATTCTCGCCGGCACGTTGCTCGACGCCGACGGCGGGAAGCCGAGCGACCTGCGACCACTGATCCGGATCCCGGCCCCGCTTGGTGCCGTGGCGCCGGTCGCCTCCGCCGCGGGCCACTGGATCGCCGCCGCCGGGGCCGGCATCGCGCTCCTGACACCGTCGGGCGAGGTGAACTGGCTGGCCGAGCCGGCCGCGGAAGGACCCGTGCCACGCCGGATGAACGACGGGAGTTGTGATCCCGCGGGGCGCTTCTGGGCGGGCTGCATGGCATGGCAGGCCACTGCGGGACACGGCGCGCTGTTCCGGGTGGACCGCGACGGGTCCGTGTCACAGGTGCTGGACGGCCTCACCGTCCCGAACGGGCCGGCGTTCTCCCACGACGGCTCCCAGATGTACCTGGCCGACAGCGCACGTGGCGTGGTTCACCGCTACCCGGTCGACGTGGCGTCAGGCGACCTCGGTCCAGCCGAGCCGTTCGTACGCCTGGACCACGGCAGCCCGGACGGGATGGCGGTCGACGTCGACGGGTACGTGTGGATCGCGGTCTGGGGTGGCGGGGAGGTACGCCGGTACGCCCCTGATGGCGTACTCGACGTGACGGTGACCGTACCGGCTCCGCAACCGACGGCACCCTGCCTCGGCGGCCCGGACGGCCGCAGGTTGTTCGTCACGACCGCCCGCTACGGACTGGAACCGGACGCGGTCGGGCTGTCCGGGAGCGTGTTCGCGGTCGACGTCGGAACGCCTGGCCCCCCGGCCTCGGCATTCGGAGGGTCGGGCCCCGTCCGGTAGCTCTGGGTCGGGGTGGCCACGCGGGAAGCGGCGCCACCTACCCAGGTCAGGTCCGCGGCCGGCCACGGGTTATCCCCAGCGGGCGGCACGACTATTGCCACTGCGGGTAGCCGCCTGGAAAGGTTTCTTCACGGGGTCCGGCGGCGCCTGACGGCGTCGTGGCAGAAAGCCATGACCAGGAGGAACGTCATGAAGCGCATCGGGCGCAGACCCCGGCAGGCCCTGATCGGGGCCGCCATCGGGGCACTCGTCATCGCGACCGGCATCGTGGTGACACACCTGACCGGCACCGCACCGGCCGCCGGCACCGCACGCGGAGACGGCGAAATGCCGACCGCGCTCGGCCGGCACCTCGACAAGCTGCACCGGGCGGTCCCCGGCGACAGCGGCATGTCACCAGAAGGGCCGGGTTCCGCGGCGGACGCGGCGTTCCTGGCACGTGCGTACCCGGGCAGGACCATCACGATCAAGGAGATGGACACCGCCAAGCGGGCACACGACCGGGCTCAGGACCGGCCGTTCAAGGGCGGGGCGGCAGGCAAGGGAGAGTGGACTCCGGTCGGACCGTCCCGGGCGCTCTACCCGGCCACCGAGTTCCGGAACTCGTACAACTACGTACCCAACGAGTACGTGGCGGGCGGGCGTACCACCTCGATCGCGATCAGCAACAAGTGCGTACCCGGCAACTGCCACGCCTGGATCACCGCGGCCGGCGGCGGCGTCTGGCGCACCTCCGACGTCACCGCGAGCAAGCCCAGCTGGAAATACCTGGGCGGCCCGTTCGGCATCAACGCCGCCGGCACCGTCAGTGTCGACAACAACGACCCCACCGGCCGTACGATCTACGTCGGCACCGGCGAGGCCAACACCTGCGGCTCCGGCTGCGCGGCCGGCGTCGGCCTCTACAAGTCCACCGACGGTGGCGAGCACTGGACCGGACCGCTCGGCAAGGAGAAGCTGGGCGGCAAGGGCATCGGCGACATCGTGGTGAAGCGCGGCGACCCGGACACCCTCTACGCCGGCACCACCACCGCACTGCGCGGAATGTCCAGCGTGTGCTG
>JBOGDK010000314.1:0-5894 GCA_050701795.1 Micromonosporaceae bacterium | reverse complement strand
CGCCCGGGCGCGAGGTCACCGAGGCGGAGCTGAAACGCGTGCTCGGCGGTGCGGGGATCGCCGTACCGCGCGGCACGGTGGTCAGCTCCGGCACCGAAGCCCCGGCGGCGGTACGAAACGTCGGCGGCACCGCAGTGATGAAAGCGACCGGCCTGCTGCACAAGACCGAGTCCGGTGGTGTGGCGCTCGGGGTCACCGAGGCGACAGCCGCTGATGTTGTCGACCGGCTCGCGGCGGTCGGCGGCGGCCCCGTGCTGGTCGAGGAGCAGATCAGTGGCGGGGTCGAGCTGCTGGTCGGGATCGCGCCGAGCCCGCTCGGTCCGGTGCTCACGCTGGGCGCGGGTGGCGTACTCACCGAGGTGCTCGACGACGTGGCGGTACGCCTGCTCCCCGTTGCCGTGGCGGATGTCGGCGAGATGCTCTCCGAGATCAAGGTGTCCAGAATGCTGTACGGGCACCGAGGCGCGCCGCCCGCCGACATCACCGCGCTCACCGACCTGATCTGCCGGCTGCAGGAGCTGGTGGCCGGCTGGCCCGCCGGGTACGCCCTCGACCTCAATCCCGTGGTGGCGTTGCCCGACCGTGCGGTGGTGCTGGACGCCGCCTACGTGGCGCCCGCCCCGGCAACCCCGGCAACCGGGGCGACCCTGGAAGGACCCTGAATGGACGTCGGTCAGCTGCTCACCCGCTCGGCCCGCCGGTACGCGAGTCGTACCGCCGTGGACGGGCCACAGGGTCGGCAGACGTACGCCGAACTCGGGGACAGGGTCACCCGGCTCGCCCGCGGTCTGCTCTCGCTCGGGCTGAACCCGGGTGACCGGGTACTCGACCTGCAGAGCAACCAGAACACGTACCTCGAGACGGACCTGGCGACCGCGATGGCGGGGCTGACCCGGGTGGCGCTCAACTACCGGCTGCACCCCGACGACTGGGCCAGGATCGCGGACGACTCCGGCGCGTCGGCGATCATCTACGACGCCCGGTACGCCGAGCCCTCCGAAGCCCTCCGCCACGGTCTCGGTGAGGCGCGCAGTGTCGTGATCGGCGACGGGCCCGGCACCCGGTATGAGGCCCTGATCGACGGCTCATCGGCCACGCCACTGGATCTCGACATCGGCCCCGACACCGTGGTGTCGCTGAACTACACGTCCGGCACCACGGGACGGCCGAAGGGGGTGCGGCGTACCCACCGGAACCGGTTCGCCAGCCTGGTCGCGATGACGTTCGACGTGCTCGGCGGGACCCCGTCCGCCACGGACGTCTACCTGCACGCGGGCCCGATCACGCACACCAGCGGGTTGTTCGTACTGCCGTTCCTGGCGGCGGGGGCCACGCAACTGATCCACCCGCGGTACGACCCCGAGGCTCTGGTCGACGCGGTGCGGCGGCAGGGCGTCACGCACACCGCGGTGGTGCCGACGATGATCGCGCGGCTGCTCGCGATGCCGGACCTGGAGCCGCTGAACACCCTCAAGATGCTCGGGTACGCCGGTGCCCCGATGCCGCCGGAACAGATCCGGCAGGCGTACCAGCGGATCACCGAGAACCTGGTGCAGTACTACGGGCTGGTGGAGGCGATGCCGCCGGTGACCGTGCTGGACGCCGCCGACCACGCGGCCGGTCTGGCCGGCGACCCCGACCTGTTGACCAGCGCCGGACGGCCCTGCTTCGGCGTCGAGGTACGGATCATCGACGACGCGGGACGGACCCTGCCGGCCGGTGAGGTGGGCGAGGTGATCACCCGAGGCGACCACGTGATGCCCGGCTACCGCAACGCCAACGGCGGCGCGCTCAAGGCGGTACGCGACGGCTGGCTGCACACCGGCGACCTCGGCCGTCTGGCAGCGCCGGCCCACGGTGGCGCGGCGCCACCCGGTGCCGCCCCCGGCGCCGAGGCGACAGGGAGCGAGCCCGCCAGGGCCGAGGCGCGGAGCGAACGCCGGAGCCGAGCAATTGGCGGAGCCGCGCCCTCCCACGCCGCCTCCGGCGGGGACGAACGCCTCTGGCTGGTGGACCGGAAAGGCGACATGATCATCACCGGCGGGTACAACGTCTACCCCCGGGAGGTGGAGGACGTGATCGCTTCCGTACCGGGCGTGGCGCAGGTCGCCGTGGTCGGTGTGGCCGATCCCGAGTGGGGTCAGCGGATCGTCGCGCTCTACACCGGCACCGCCAGCGACAGCGCGATCGCGGACCACTGCCGGTCCGCGCTCGCCAGCTACAAGAAGCCGAAACAGGTGCTGCAGGTCGAGGACTTCCCGGTGAACGCCACCGGGAAGATCGCCAAGAACGTACTCCGGGCACAGCTCGAATCGGAGCCCCGCGATGGTTGAGCGACCCGGGGAGTTCCCGTACACCCGGGGGATCTCCCCGGAGCCGAAGCCCTGGATCATGGGCCAGTACGCCGGTTTCGGCACCCCGGCGCAGTCCAACCAGCGGTTCAAGCAGCTCCTCGACGCCGGGGTCACCGGGTTCTCCGTCGCGCTCGACCTTCCCACCCAGATGGGGCTGGACTCCGATCACCCGAAGGCAGCCGGTGAAGTGGGCCGGGTCGGGGTCGCCATCGACTCCCTCGAAGACATCGAGATCCTGATGGACGGCATCGACCTGGAGCGGATCACCCAGGTACGTACCACCGCCAACTCAATCGGCTACCTGTGGGCGGCGCTGTTCACCGCGCTGGCGCGGCGGCGTGGGGTGGACCCGAACCAGTTCTCGATGTTCATCCAGAACGACGTACTCAAGGAGTTCATCGCCCGCGGTACCCAGATCTTCGGCCCCGGGCCGTCGCTCAAGCTCGCCGTCGACACCATCGAACACTGCGTACGGCACACCCCGCGCTGGGTGCCGCTGGCGATGTCGGGCTACCACATCCGGGAGTCGGGATCGGACGCCGCCCAGGAGGTCGGCTACACGTTCGCGAACGCGATCGCGTACCTCGACGAATGTGTCCGGCGAGGGCTGTCCGTGGACGACGTGGCGCCCACCCTGTTCACGTTCCTGTCCGTCAACACCGACGTCCTGGACGAGCTGGCGAAGCTGCGGGCGGCCCGGAGGGTGTGGGCCGGCATCACCCGGGACCGGTACGGCGCCGCAGACCCCAGGTCACACCAGCTCCGGATCTTCGCGTTCACCGCCGGTTCGTCGCTGACCGCGCAGCAGCCGTTGAACAACGTCGCCCGTACCACCATCGAGGCGATGGTCGCCGCGCTCGGCGGGGTGCAGACCCTGCACGTTTCCGGGTACGACGAGGCGCTCGGCGTACCGACCGAGCAGGCGGCGACGTTGGCGCTGCGTACCCAGCAGATCGTGGCCTTCGAGACCGGGCTCACCGACGTGGTGGACCCGCTGGGAGGTGCCCCGGAGGTGGAGGCGCGTACCGACGCGATGGAGCGCCGGATCCTCGACGTGATGGCCGATGTGGAACGTCGTGGCGGCGCGTTGGCGTGCATCGAGTCCGGCTACCTGGCGCACCAGCTCGCGGAGTCGGCGCACCGGCACGCGCTCGCGGTCGACTCCGGTGAGAAGGTCGTCGTCGGGGTGAACCGCTACCCGGCGCCGACCGAGCCGCTGGAGGTGTTCACCGTCGACCCCGGTCTGGAGGCGTCCCAGGCGGAGTCGGTCGTGGCACTGCGGCACCGCCGCGACCCGGCCACCGTGGCGAAGGCGCTGCACGCCGTGGAGGAGGCCGCGAGGGGCGGGGACAACGTGGTGCCGGCGTGTGTCGAGGCGGTCAGCGCGTACGCCACCCTCGGCGAGGTGGCCGACAGGCTGCGCGGCGTGTACGGCACCTGGCTCCCCTCAGCGGTCTTCTGACCGCTCGCTTCCCCCGCGTGCTTGGCATTGGTGTTTGGTGACGGTTCGGCTGTCATTCCCAGCTGGGAGGCAGCCGAAGCGTCACCACACAGTGGCCGGCTCCCCGCTGACCTGGTGGCGTGGCGGTCACAGCGGGCCCAGCACGTCGTGCGGGTCCGCGTCCAGCGCGAGGGTGTCTAGGACCGTGAGGAGTTGGCGTTCCTCGTAGCGGAAGTGGGACTCCATGACCGCCGCGATGCCTTCCAGATGCCTGTTCAACTCGGCTGGGGGTGCTGATCGGTCGACCGCGGCCCGCAATCCGGCGAGCAGGTGCCCGATCATCGAATGGCCCTGCTCCAGCTTTCGCAGCAGCGAAACAGATGCCTCAGGTGCCCCGACGACGAAAATCCGGTTGTGGCTGGTGGCAGGGTGGGCGGCATGACGGAAGACCCGAAAGCGGCGCTGCACCGCTATCTGCAGTGGGCGCGTGACGCCCTGCTGTGGAAGCTCGACGGCCTGTCGGAGTACGACGTCCGGCGCCCTCTGACTCCCACCGGCACCAACCTGTTGGGGCTGGTCAAGCACGTGGCCGGGGTGGAACTCGGGTACTTCGGTGAGGTGTTCGGTCGGCCGAGCGGTGAGCCGCAGCCATGGGAGGACGAGGACGCCGAATCCAACGCCGACATGTGGGCGACCGCCGACGAATCGCGGGACGACATCATCGCGCTGTACCGGCGGGCATGGGCACACTCCGACGCGACGATCGACGCCCTGGCCCTCGACGCGACCGGTGAGGTGCCGTGGTGGGGCGATGAATCTAACCCGGTGACGTTGCACCTGATCCTGATCCACGTGATCGCCGAGACCCACCGGCACGCGGGACACGCCGACATCGTGCGGGAGCTCGTCGACGGTGCCGCGGGTATGCGCGAGGACAATGACAATCTGCCCCCGGAGGACCAGGCGTGGTGGGGTACGTACCACGAAAGATTGCGGCAGCTGGCGGAGACCTTCCGCCAGCCCTGAACGTCGCGCGCAAGTCCTGAACGTCTCCGGCACCTGTTGCTGGCTCGCTCAGGACTGTTCCCGGATGGCTGTGGCGCGGGGATCCGGCTCGATTCGCAGGGCCTTGATCACCGTCGCCAGCATGTCGTAGTGGCCGACCAACAGGCACAGTTCGATGCACTCGGTCTTGTTGAGGTGCCCGCGCAGCGCCGTCCAGCTCTCGTCGTCCAGGTCCCTGGTACGGCACAGCTGGTCGACCGCGGACAGCACGGCGCGTTCCCGGTCGGACCAGCCATTGCCGGGGCCTTCCGTCAGCCGGTGGATCTCGGCGTCACTGAGCCCTGCCCGCCGGCCGAGCCGTACGTGGTGGGCGTACTCGTACTCGCAGTCCCGGAGCAGGGCCACCCGCAGGATCACCAGCTCGGTCTCCCGCCGGGACAGCGTGCCTCCCGGCATCAGGCGACCGGCGAACCGCAGCCAACCCCGGAACAGGCGCCGGTGCCGTCCCAGGGTGAGGAACAGGTGCGGGGGCGGGGCGCCGATGACCTTCCCGGACACCACGGCGATCAACCAGTTCACGACACCGACGTCCCGCCAGTTCCCTGGCGGGATCCGGGCGGTCACGGCTGCGCCGGTTGGTCGGTGGTGAACGGCACGTCCTCGGTACGGGCGATCGCCAACGCTTCCGGCAGCCGGCGCCGGGCGCGTACCTCGACCAGCCGCTGCGCCCCCATCCGTACCGGCAGCAGGGGTGCGACCCACCACGGCGCGACGATCCGCCGGGACCGCCGGGTGATGCCGCGTTCCAGCGCGTCGACCGCGGTGCCCAGAGGGGTGGTACGGGTGAGCGACCCGCCCCCGGTGAGCACCGCCGCCGCCCTGGTACCGAAGCCCCGACTGGTCATCTCGGTGTCCAACTCGGCGAAGTAGCCGACGCCGACCCGGGCACCGGTGGCGTACAGCTCGGTACGCAGGGTGTTGCCGAGTGCTTCGACCGCCGCCTTGGACGCGCTGTACGCCCCGAGCAGTGGCAGGTGCACCGCGGCGGCGAGGGACGCGATCAGCAGGACGTACCCGTCGGGATGGCTGACGTA